>CAYYWI010000010.1:0-46609 GCA_964475375.1 uncultured Dehalococcoidia bacterium | reverse complement strand
CGTTCTCTACGGGCACCATGACGGTCTTGACCATCAGGTTAAACATCCGAGGCTCGGTCAGCTCGCCGCCGCAATCGGGGCACCTGTTCTCTTTGAGGTGATCGGCTCTGAAGCGGCTCTTGCAGGACTTGCAGTCCACCAGGGGATCGGAGAATTGCTGGACATGGCCGCTGGCTACCCAGACCTGCGGGTTCATCAGAATGGCGGCGTCGATTCCTACCACATCATCCCGATCGTGCACCATGGCTTTCCACCATGCTTCCTTTACATTGCGCTTAAGCTCCACGCCGAGCGGACCGTAGTCCCAGCACCCACCGGCTCCTCCATAGATTTCGCTCGACTGAAAGATGAAGCCGCGCCTCTTGCAAAGGGAGACAATGGTTTCCATGTCAACACTGCTCATTCACTCTACTCCTGCCTGTGCTCTCAAAATTGCTAATAATGTTATCAGCTTTGAGCCGCACCATCAAAGAATCGGTTAAGGGGATATCAGCAGACACCATGGGAAGCCTCCTCTGCAGAGCCAGAGTTCTGCGCAACTGTAGGAAGAGACTTTGCTGACTGGGGAGTTACCAGAGGGTGTTGTTCATAACACAAGAGGAGCCAGACCAACGATTGTGGGATGACTAACAGGGCGGCATATCTTTTGCGCGCAGCTTGCCCAAGCCCCTGCACTTTGGACAGAGTACAAATCCCTTGAAAATTCGTTCGCACTGTGTACAAGCTCCGACAACAACCCAGGCTGCGTTGCGTGCCTCACCGGTTCCCTGGCAAGTAGGGCAGACGACGAGGCCCCTTCCGCCGCAGCGAGGACAGATTGCCATATTGTCCTCTGGAGGCCGGCTCTCCTCCGGCCCTCTGATTTCGTGACTGTCCGGACTCTGCATTCTGGCGTGCCTCTCCCGAGTCAACAGTGTACGACAAACGATTTCCAAACACAAAGACATCGATGGAAACAATTTGGGGGCCTTTTGGGCCCCCAATGGAATGTGCGTGAGGATTACCGAATGCGACGGCCTCTTTATACTTGGCAGAACAGGTGGACAGCTATCGACGCACTTCTCGTCTGGAATAGCTGAGGTCTTCGTTATCCTCCCTGGTAATCAGGAAGACCCGCAGAGTCATGGCCAGTACCCACATCACAACCAGCCCGATGACCCCTTTGCCGAGAGTGTAGACTCCAGCGCATGGACCTACCACAAGGGCAAGTATGCCCAAGCCAAACAGCAGGGCCGTAAGAGCATTCATCAGTTTCGTTATCATCTTCCACCTCTTTCACACCGCCGATGCAACTACTTGTGTGCCTTACTGCCCCCATTCAGTTTCGGCTCTTGACCATTGAGACTTTGATAAGGAAGGCGGCGAGTCATTATTCCCTTCCTTCTTCAACCGCCTCGCTTGCAGCTTCTTTCATGTCTAGAATGACATACCGGAGCGCTCAGCCCTAGTCAAAGGATGCCATACTCAGACATGGCATCCCATCCGCAAATCCCCGTATTTCCGTCCGGGTAAACACTGTATTTTTCAGTCCTGCAAATACTTAGCTCCACCCTTAATGTTATCGGCAGCCGCAAATCCTCACAAACACCTCACATTTTCCCTGTCACTGGCTTGCTTTCAGTGAAGATCACATTTGTCGTATTCCACCGAGCAGCCATTTGAACGATTAAGTAGGATAGAACCTGACAAACAATCAGGTATTTCGTCTTATCTTAGTAGCAGACCAAGCTACGTGTTCTGCTCGCCACGTACCCTCTGCAGAGGAATACATTTGAGACAGGAGGTGGTATTTGGAGCAAGGCAGCGCTGTTGGGACAAGGCCACCGATTACAGCTTTTGCAGGTCTCTATGAACAATACTATGCCAGAATTGTGCGCTACGTCTTTGTCCGGATTGGCAACCAGAATGAAGCAGAAGAGTTAGGTGGTGATGTTTTCGTGAAAGCCCTGGAGTCATACGACTCCTACAGAGGGAACAGGGAACAGATGCCGGCTTGGCTCTTCAAGATTGCCCACAACCTGGTTGTGGATCATGTGCGGAAGTCGAGCAAGCGAAAGAACATTCCTTTGGACGAGGTTGACCAGCCTGATCCAGACAATCTCGAAGATATGGTGGAGAAGAAATCGGAGATCGACAGGCTGAAGAAAGCTCTGGGCCGACTTACACCGGCACAGCGAGAGGTGATAGGCCTGCGCTTCTTCTCCGGGCTGTCATCGGACGAGGTGGGGAAGATCCTGGGGAAGAAAAGCGGCGCGGTGAGAGAGATGCAGCGTGCAGCGATGGAAGTGCTGCGGAAGGAGATGTGCTCCACACGCGCAAACCAGTGAAGGTAAGTCAATGATTACGAATGGAATCAATGTCAGAAACGGAGGAGTAATGAAATGAATAAAGACCTGGATGTTCTTCTCGACGATTGCATCGATCGTATGAACAAAGGTGAATCTATGGAGGACTGCCTTGCAGACCACCCGGAGTGTGCCGAAGAGCTGAGACCTCTACTGGAGTGTCTGGGCGATATCCGTCAGGACTGCTCGACAATGCCGGGAGGGCAAGCCAACTCCAAGGCAAAGCAGCGACTGAATGTAGCGCTGGCTTCCAACATCGGTGTTCGAGAATCCAAGCATAGAAGGATGCCACTGCTGGGGTTGCCGTTGGCATGGGCTTCGGCTGTGGTTGTGGCGCTGCTGATTGGAATAGGCTTGTACGTGCTGCTGGCCAAAGAAGGAACCTCGACTCCCAATTTCCGCTTGCTGGTAAGTGACGAGGTGAACGCCATCGGCGATTTCCAGAGCACCGAAGTCACTATCGACAGCATCAGAGTCCTGCCGGCGGGCAGCGGCAATGAATGGAAAGAAATCAAGCTCAGCCCAAGCATGATTATCGACTTGACCCGCTTGCAGGGTCTCAACGCTCAGGCCATCTGGGGTGGCGTCCTTCCTGAAGGGCAATATCTTAAAGCATGCCTCCACGTTGAAAACGCCACGGGCATACTGATGGATAGGTCAATGGTGAATATCAAGTTCGCCGGCGACTGCCTGGAGGTATCGAAACCCTTCGCTATCAAGGATGGGAAAACTCTGGTCAACTTTGTGTTCGATGTGACGGTGATGGCTGTCACCACCGACAACGGCACTGTCGAATACGCGATCGTGCCGCAGGAGAATGAGAGCGGTGCAGGCCGGAAATTCCACGAGATTGGAGATGGAGATCTGTCAATACAGGTTGTTCAGGGGAATATCGCTGTAGGCGAGAACATCACTGTCCTTGTAAGCTTTGAGAATGCCCCCGTGTCGGGGGCTATGGTAACAGTGAACGAGGAGAGGATTGGCAATACCGACCTGGAAGGCAGAGTCACTTTTGAGGTGCCTGCTGATGATGAAGTGGAGATAGAAGCAGTCAGCGGTGACAGAGAAGGTGAACTGGAAATCGACCTGGATGAAGAGTGTGACGATAATGGTGAGCTCAGCATCGAGGTTGAAGGGGACATTTCGCCGTGCGGCAGCATGACTGTTCATGTGACGCTGGAGGGCGAACCCGTACCAGGCGCTGTGATTCTGGTGGATGAAAGGGAGGTTGGGACCACGGACCAGGATGGGTGGCTCTCATTTGTGCTTCCCGACAATCTGGATGAAGAAGTAGAAATCGAGGCTGTGAAGGGAGCTATGGAAGGGTCCATTGAGCTTGAGTTGTAGGATGGAGCGCTCCCTGGCGAGGAACCTAAACCACAGTGACGGCTAACCCATGGACAATTGAGATGAGATGAAGGGGGCCATGGACTTCCCCAAGTCCTCATGGGCCCCCTTCGGTTCCTTCTGCAGGTGGCGGTTGCCGAAACCGCCGAGACTCAAGGCCGGAATCGAAGCTAGGAGCAAAAAAGTGGCTATCTCTTTGATAAACGACTGGAAAGAGGCTTTGCCTTACCTGGATATGCATGTCCAGACATTGATCAGTGACGTACTGCCCATACTCTGCACTCAAGCAGGTGCTTCTCATACCATCTCGAGGGAATTCTGCAGCCATGTCGACTACTTGGGCACACTCTATGTGGGAACCACACAGGTTGGAACGATGAAGGTGCAACTGAACAAGAAGAGCGGCCTGGCTCAAATCCAGCAGCGCTTTGTGACTTACCTTCAACAAGTGTTAGGACGTGTTGATGGCTACTACAGCATGTATGCCAACCATATATATCGAATGTGCTGTGATGGACCTGTGCGCAACTTCGCTCCTCAACCCCTGAGGAACACGAAAGATGGGACTATCCTTACCTGGCTGGAATATCAGGGGCCGCGGCAGGCTAATCTCGGCAGCATAAGAGTCCGGCACCTGCAGCCATTTTCGAATCCCAATGTCCCCGGACTCTACCATCTGCCGATTTCCACCAGGTGCCTGGTCCTTGACCTTCTATCATCGATAGAGGTGTACAAGGCTGGACTGGAGCAGCCTGACGAACTCAAAAGAAGATGGAATGAGGCTGCAGTAGTACTCTCACGAGAGAAGGAAGTCGACTTCCCTTTCTGCATGCAGTCGCTCCCAACTGAACCGTAGGATGACTACTTCACTCGACGCAACTCGATGGTCACTGCGTTGGCTTTGTCTATGCACTCCCACTGCATCACATCCGGATTGCCCCAGGGGAAACCCCCGCCGTACTCGAGCATGATTATGAAAGGGAAGATATCGTGGTAAAAATAACCACAAAGGCCACCGGAGGAATAGCCACTCAGCTCAAACTGGTCTCCCGGTTTGTGGCCAATAGTACAGGCTCCTTTGACGCGCTTAATGGTACCTACTATGTGATGTGACCCGGTTGACATCATTCCCCTCCTTGAAAGGTGGACAAGCTTTGCCAAATTGAACCGGCTGCGATTTCTAACGGGATTCTAGTATTCCTCTAGCGCGATTCTAACACAAGCCTGCTAACATTCTATGTCGCAGCACAATATCAAGAATGCTGATGAGTGAGGTCAGGAGATGAAAATAAGCGCAAAGAAGATCTTCTGCTCTAACTGCAGGGTATTCATGGTTGGAGAAGAACAGAACAATAATGGTCAACTGACAATAGTCTGTCCCAGGTGCAAGAATTTCCTCTACATCTGGAATGGCAGCTATTGGCGTGTTGCCAGAGAGGAGCGGTCTACCGCAAAAGCCAAAGCAATGACGGACAAGTCAAAGAAGGGCCGGTCGGAAAGCTGAGCCTAGAAGCGATCTCAGGATCAATAATCTTTGGGAGGGCTTCCTGAGAACCAAACCACCCTTCACCACTTGCTCGATAGAATAGGGAAGCGGGGCGTTCCAAACTGGACGCCCCGCGAACATTGACCGTGTCGTTTCTTACAGCAAGCAATCCTCTCCCCCTCACAGGTCGGATTTCGCCGGAACCTGGCTTCCGCAGCGTTACATAGGCCTTGAACTACTTGTTCGGGCCACGGGAACGCATCGAGTCAAGCACGAAGGTTCATCAGGAAAGCTGCTACGTAGCTGTCGTTGCGCTGCACGTTGAATAGAAAGGCTGCTACATAAGCATCATTCCATCCATTCGTCGCCGAACGGGACACGACCCCCCTCGGCGCGTCTCCCTGCCTGGTTGGCAGCCAGTTATATTGGGAAACCCCATAGTAGCTTTGCGAGCTTGTCACGGTCTCAGAAACCATTCATCTACCTCCCCGATCTCTCACTTGCCAGAGAGATTAGCTGCAACGGTGGGAAAGAGGAGGGTGGCCTCAGATTGCATCCAACCATTCTGACCCCCGATATGCCACACTTTCTCCAGCACGCGCCAGCTCAGAATTGCTCACATCGCGGCAGCCCGAAATCCATTCCACTATCCTTGATAGATATCCGAGCGCCACCATAGACTACCTCCCATGAACCGCGTTCTCTGTGGACTGCACCTGCTCCCCATTGCATGCTGGCGGCAACTCGCGACTTTCACCGACCTGTGCCCCTCTGGCCGGTCACAGCGAGTCACATCCGCCGCTCTTCCGCCTTCCAACAGGGATGCGCAGTCCAGGCAATCCCCACAGTTCCCATGCTGCGCAATCGGGGACCGAAGATCATGCCCCCCTCAGCTCATACTACGGTGGTAGCCCTCCTTCCTCTTTCCTTCACATCTGATTCCTGGTTGGCTGACCTGAATGCACAGACCGCTTCAGCCTATCTTCCAGGAACCGTTCTCTTTCACGAAGCTCATCACCTCACTGGATGTCTGACCTTGAATGACTTTGGTGACGATGCCATGTGCCCTTGAAGCAGCGATGAACAAGTGGGTTATGGCCAACACTTTCACATCTCCGCCGGATTGGGCCAACTCGATCGATACCTTCACCCTCTCTGCGGCTTGTCCTCCGCCGTTCTTGGAGACGAATTTCAGACACATCTCTCGATTCCCTGCGCTGCACGCACCAAGAAAATCGTTGACTGTGGCCCAGATCGACTGTGAATCAGGATTCCATCCGTTGAACCACATAACCTCGGAATCCGGTGAAACCCTGCCTAATGCCGTAACCACGACCTTGGTCTCTGCGGCTGACTCCACTCCCCGATTCCAGATAGGGGCGGCAGGTGCCTCCAGAGTGGCTGTCTGTGCACTGATAACCACGGTTCCTCCCCCTTTGTTTAGGTCTGACCAGTCTAGCAGCCGTCACTCTCCCCAGCCTCTCAGCGTCTCTCCAACAAATCACAAACTTGTCACACGCACAGGGATTTGTACTTGATGCCATATCACTGAATGGTGGCCCGGAAAGCACATGATGAAGAGCTGAGGATGTATAGTGCGATTACGGAGATGTCACCGATGGGCTGGCGAACCTCTTGCCATCAGCCCTGGGATGGCATGACACCCGTCTCAGATATTGACGATCTCAGTCCTGATCTCCTCTGCAATAGTCAGAAGGCCGAAGGACTTGGAGCACCGCCCGGGATTGAACATCAGCGCCCCTCGAATATGCTCACTGCAGCGGAGATGAGAGTGTCCGAAGACAATGATGTCCGCATCCTCAAACATATCGCGCACCCGGTCGGCGATACCCCAGGGAGCACCTGAACCGTGTGTAATCCCGATCTTCTTCCCAGCGGCCGTGAACAGCTCCCGGCTCGGCAGCGCCATCCGAATTCCGATAGAGTCCATATTGCCGCGCACCGCCTTCACTTCCCCCAATTCCCTCAATCCTTCAAGAACGGCAGTCTCGGTGAAATCACCCGCATGGATGATGAGGTCCACCTCGGACAGAGCCTTCAGCATCTGACGGGGCAGATCATCAATTGATGCAACGTGGGTATCAGTGAGGACGGCGAGTTTCACAGTATGGTTCCATGATCAAAGAGCTCGGCTGAAGACCTCTCTCGTTCTCTTCTCAAAAGCTCGGTGAAATCAGCCATGGCCGTCACTCGCCCGCTTTCCTGATCCAAGAATACATTCATACGAGCTCAATCTCCGCAGTGCCCTTATTATCCGATACTTGAGTGGATTCAACCAATAATCGCCCTGTATAATACACTGTAACATGCTCTTCAACGATCTAGTGAAGCGATACGTACCATTGCTCCTTTTGGTCGCTCTTCTGTTACCCCTTGGCCTGCCAGCTGGTTGCCGAAGCAGCCATCAGCAGAGCGATCCTGACGACCTCCTCATCGGCGCCTACTACTATCCGTGGTGGAACACCAAGAAATGGAACGAACAAGAGGCCTATGTGCACTACCCTCAGTTGGGTCAATACGTATCACGAGACCAAGCTGTGGTGGAAAAGCACATCTCTTGGGCAAAGCAATCAGGGATAGACTTCTTCGCAGTCAGTTGGTGGGGCTCCCGCTGGGAATACGATGAAGAGAGTGCCGGCTGGAGAGATCGTACGACGACCGACTACTTCACGGACATCGCCGCGAGTTAAGACTTCAAATACTGCCTTCTCTACGAAAGCGGGGGCAGGCTGGAAAAGGATGTCTCCGGATTTTGTCATCCGGGCACTATTACGGATAGCGGTAAAACAAATGAAGCGATCCTCCTCGAGGATTTAAACTACTTCGCAAGCTCGTACTTCAACAACCCATGCTACCTCAGAGTCAACGGGAGGCCTGTCGTGATCATCTCGCTGGCATGGGAGTTCAGAGATTGGACAAATGCCTTCGCAAGGCTGAGAGAGGCGACAGAGCAAAACGGCTATGATGTCTTCCTGATAGGAATTATGGATTTCTGGAAGGGCCCTGACTGGACATCAGTATGCAACTACGACGCTGTCACCTGCTATCACATGTTCACAACAGATCCCAATGCTGTGACAATCAGCGACTCCAGAATCGATACATCAGATCTTCTGGCTCGGATCAATGATCGATTTCAGTTGTGGAGTCAGAATACCTTGTGTTTTGTGCCAAATGCAATGCCCGGATTCAATGACACTCTGAATTCTAACGGCCGAGGAAATCCAGTGCTCCCGAGGAGCCCGGAGTCCTTCAGACAATCTTTGGGAACCGCCGCCGACTTCCTGGACAGTGACGTCAGGATGATCATGATCACGTCGTTCAATGAGTGGCATGAGGATACTCAGGTAGAGCCAGCAGAAGATTACAATAGCAGTTATCTGAACGTGATCAAGGAATTGGCCAGTCCAGGATAATGAATCTTGACACAATGTTCAGCGTTGCCTGCCAGGATTCCCTCGATTCATTTCAGGGTCCGGTCATTAGTGACAACAAACCATCATTACTGGGATCATTCTGAGGTTTAGGTTTGATCTGACCCGAATTGGCCTATTCTCCGGAAGCTTCTCCAGGCTGAAGGGCTTGGTCATATATCCGTCAGCACCCACTTCGGCACTGAGTTTTTCGTTGAGCTTGTGGCCTATGCCGGTGACCATGACCACCGGGATGGGCCTGGTCGTAGGATCGCTCTTGATCTCATGACACGCAGAATAGCCGTCCTTCCTCGGCATCATGATATCAGGATAATAGCCGGTTTGTGGAGACGGGTGGAAATAATCAGAGACCTGCTGGCACGCCGAAGACCTCCGAAGCCGGTGGCTGCATAGATATCCTGATCTCCCCTGAAGGCTGCCAGAAGACGAGCGTCCTTTGTCCCTACAGCCCGGCAAGTATTTCGGCCACTTTGCTGGCAGTGTTCCCCGTCAGCGTGGCGCATTTCTCGATGGTCTCGGGACCCCGCGGCCCAAAGTAGTGATTGACCACATCGTTCATGTCAAACCAGTTGACGCCGGTAATCTCCGAGCAAACAGTGCTTTTGAACATCGGTTTAAACCACAGAGTCAGCCGATGCGAAGGCTCGAATGCCGGAAGAATGGCCTCGATCCCCTGATCGATCCTGGCCCGTCCCACCCTGGCGCTGATCAGCACGAAACCCGTGGTCAGAGCCCCGCAGGTCAGACCGCAGCTTCCTCCACCCTGAAGCCCGCCCATGGCTTTGAACCAGAAATCGTCTCTGATCTCCAGAACGTCTTGAAAGGCCTGAAACATGGATTGCGAACAGCCGAAGGACTTCTTGTAGTACTCGTATGCCAGTTCCCCCACCCTGGCTCGACCGGCCTCCGAGCTGAAGACCTCTTTGACTCTCTTCTCGAACAAATCAGCGAAACTGTCCGTGATCCCGGATTCATTACCTGTCATTTGCCTCCTCCTTTACTCGACCACCATGCTCAGAGACGGCTGATCCCGTTTCTATTGGCTGAGCGCGTGAAGAGCTGCGATGTAGCCGAACACCATGGATGGCCCGATGGTGGCCCCGGCACCGGCATACGATCTCCCCATCAATGCAGCGGAGCAGTTGCCGGTGGCGCAGAGACCTTCTATTGCGGAGCCATCCTGGCGGAGCACTCTGGCGTGCTCATCCGCCACCAGGCCGCCCTTGGTCCCGAGGTCGCCCGGCCAGAGCTCAAAGGCATAGTACGGAGGTTGGTTTAAGGGACCCAAGCACGGATTCGGCCTGACGCACGGGTCGGCATAGAAACGGTCGATGCTGCTGTCGCCCTTTTTGAAATCAAGGTCTTTGCCGGTGACGGCATACTGATTGAACCTCTCCACTTCAGAGACCAGCCCCTGGGGGTCGATGCCGCACTTTTCGGCCAGGCCCTCCAGCGTATCAGCCACCTTCAGGTAGCCGTTGGCTATGAACCTCTTGGGGTTGGCCCCGGGCATCATCGGGCCAGCGGGGTACTTGCTCCGAAAGCGCTGGTCCATGATGAAGTAGGCCGGAATAGCGCCACCCTCCTTGAAATGGTTGGCGTACTGATCCTTGACCACATCGACATACGGAGCAGCTTCGTTGGTGAATCGCTTCCCTTTGTTGTTGACGATTATGCATCCCGGAAGCGATCGGTCGACGATGCTCATGTTCGGCATCTCCTCGCCGGGCGCTACGCTGGTGGGCATCCACCAGGCGTCATCCATAAAGGACACTGCTGAGCCGACATCGAGCCCCATCCTGATGCCATCGCCGGTGTCTCCGGGGGAGGCGACTGTCCATGAAGTCGAAACCGGCTGGCGCTGGTACTTCTCCCGCATGGCTTGATTGCGGGCAAATCCACCGGAAGCCAGTATCACTCCCTTGTTGGCCCGAATGAGAACAGTTCCTCCATCCTTCTGAGCCTCCAGGCCAACGACACGGCCGACCTCAACGATCAGGCGAACCGCAGATGTGTTCAGCCACACCGGGATTCCGCGGTTGGCCAGGGACAGGCGCAGTCGACCCACCAAGGCGTTGCCCAGCGTGAGGCGGGTATCGGCCTTGCCAAAGCTGCGAGAGGGATTCAAAAAATAGAAGGCTATCAGCCGAGCGGCTGCTGCCCGGCCCCGCCTTGAAGAATTCAGAAGACAATGAGCCTCAAAAGCTGTGGCCATCATCCTGCCGAACACCCGTGCCTGGCGAGGTAATGGGCGCATCTCCGACCACATCCCGCCCAGTTTCCTGGCATCGAAAGGGACCGCCTCAATGGTGCGTCCGCCGTCCGGCCTGCTTCCGGGCATGTTCGGGTAATAATCCGAATAACCCCGTACAATCTGAAACCGGACGTGACTTTTGTCCTCGAGATATCTGACCATTTCCGGAGCGGCTTTGACATAGGCGCGCAAGCGCTCCTCTGAGACCTCGCTCGCCGTGACAGCCTTGAGATAGGTGAAGGCCTCTTCCGGCGAGTCCTTCAAACCAGCTTGCATCATCAAATGGTTGTTCGGCACCCAAATAGAGCCGCCGGACATGGCGGTGGATCCGCCGAACAGGCTGGTCTTCTCTATCACCATGGCATCGGCGCCACGATCCCTGGCAATCAGGGCGGCCGTCATGCCGCCACCGGATCCCACCACAAGGACATCGGTCGTGAACTCCCGGGCACTGTCTATTGATTTCGCCATAGGTATCTCACTGTTGGTGGCAACCCGGTTCGGGTGATAGCTCAGATCGCCTCCCTGTCAGCATTGATTGAGATGCCATGTACTAAGGCTGCCTATGTTAAGCCCGACCCGAATTTGCCTATGATCTCCAGAAGTCCCTCCACGCTGAAGGGTTTGGTCATGTATCCGTCGGCTCCCATCTCTGCACTCAGTTTTTCGTTGAGCTTATGGCCTATGCCGGTGACCATCACCACCGGGATGGACCTGGTGCTTGAATCGGCCTTGATCTCGTGACAGGCGGAATAGCCGTCTTTCCCGGGCATCATGATGTCCATCAGTATGATGGACGGTTTGTGGAGACGGGCCAGCTTCACGGCCTCTTCACCATCGGATGCTTCCAGCACCAGGTAGTCCTTGCTCAGCATCCTGCACACCATCAAACGGATGTCCGGCTCATCGTCGACGATCAGTATCTTCTTGTCGAGCATGGAGTCAAACCCTCCTGGGAACCTGCCTTCAATCACGCCACGATATTAACACCAGGATCAGCGACCATCAACTGCCCGCGGCAGCGCAGTGAGAAGAAGGGCAGCGGGCGAGGGGTTCAGTTCAAGATGGAGCGGACAGGTCGATGCTGTTTTCCTGGATGTCCATCTCGCCCCAGTTCTTGCCCGCCTTGACGTCCACCTTCAGCACAACGCTCAGCTCCATCGCCCCGGACATCGTCTCTCTCAGCAAGGCTTGAGCCTGCTCCACTTCCTCTGGAGCCGCCTCAACAAGCAGTTCGTCGTGCACCTGGAGTATCAGGCGGCTCTTCAGCTCGCGCCGGTCCAGCTCTCTCTGCAGATTAACCATGGCCACTTTGATGATGTCGGCCGCAGTTCCCTGGACCGGCATATTTACGGCCATCCGCTCCGCGGCTTCCCTCACCTGGCGGTTCCCGGAGTAGAGGTCAGGAATGTATCTCCTGCGGCCCATCAATGTTTCCACATATCCGTTCTCGCGCGCCTTCTGCTTGGTGGACTCCAGGTAATGTTTCACCCCCGGATACTTCTGGAAATAGTCACGGATGAACTGGGATGCCTGTTCGCGGGACAGCTCAGTGGCCTGCTCCAGTCCGTAGTCGCTCATGCCGTAAGCAATGCCGAAGTTCACCACCTTGGCCACACGGCGCATATCCGGGTTCACCTCAGCCATTGGCACGCCGAAAACCTCTGAAGCCGTGGCTGCATGGATGTCCCGGTCTTCCCTGAAGGCTGCCAGAAGACGGGCATCCTGCGACAGATGCGCCAGGATGCGCAGCTCGATCTGTGAATAGTCGGCACTGATCAGGAAGCAGGAAGGAGCGGCTGTAAAGGCCTGCCTCACCTGTCTGCCCAGATCGCCGCGTATAGGGATGTTCTGCAGATTGGGGTCGCTGGAAGAGAGACGCCCGGTGGCTGTGGCCGCCTGATTGAAGGTGGTGTGAAGGCGGCCTGTTCTGGGATTGATCAGGGCCGGCAGGGCATCGACATAAGTGGACCGCAGTTTGGCAAGCTGGCGGTATTCCAGTATCAGCTTCACTATGGGATAGTACGGCTTCAGTCCTTCAAGGATCGAGGCATCGGTCGAAAAGCCGCTCTTGGTCCTTTTGGCACCCGGCAGCTTGAGCTCGCCGAACAGGACTGTGCCCAACTGCTGCGGCGAGTTGATGTTGAAGGAGCGACCGGCGAAGCCATAGATTTCTTTCTCCAGCGACATCAACTGCCTGCCCAAGCCTTGAGACATCTCCCTGAGAAGGCCGGAGTCCAGCATCACCCCGTTTCTCTCCACGCGGGCCAGCACCGCCACGAGCGGCATCTCCACTTCGGTGAAGAGTCTCATCAATCCCTGCTGCTCCAGTTCGCTCTGTAACAGCGGGCGCAGTCTGGCGATGGCTCTGGCTTCGGCACAGACACTCCTGGCAACAGCCGCAGGGTCGATTTCGGGAAACATCCCTCGCCTGGCCGTTGCCGGCTGCGATACCGGGGCTATCTCCACCCCGAGTTTGCTCAGAGCCAGGGCATCTAATCCTGCTGTCTTCTCACCCAGGAGGTAGGCGGCAATCATGGTGTCGAACTCCAGGCCGCGCACTTCCACCCCGTACTCCGCCAGGGTGCTGATGATTTCTTTCCCATCATGAGCCACCTTGGTCACGCGTTCATCGGACAGAAGCGGCCGCAGACGATCCAGAGCCTTCTCCAGGTCCAGATGCCGGGAAGGGTCCCAACCGCTGCCCATGTGCAGGTAGTATGCTTCACCGGAAGGGATCGCCAGGGCCAGACCCCTGACTTCGACAGCGCCCCGCTCGCGCCGCCCGTCCACAAGTCGAATCGCCAGGGAGCCGACGCCCGAGAGGTTGGTGATAATCTCTTCGAGCGCTGCTGCCGAGTCCACCAGCGTGCAGCTTTCCTCCGCTGCAGGTGGGCTGACTCTTGCTGTTTGAGGCTCCCCCAACTCCGGCAGCCTGCTCAGCAGCTTGAAGAATTCCAACTCGCGGAAGAGCTGTACCGCCGCATTGCGGTCGTAGGCAACGGCCCGGCAATCCTCGAGCTTGAAATCGACAGGCGCATCAGTGACAATCGTGGCCAGCTTCTTGCTCTGCCTGGCCTGTGCCTCCTGGGCGATGAGGTTCTCCCGCAGCCTGTCCGGAGTCACCTCGGTGATGTGCTCATAGATGCCTTCCACGCTGCCGAACTGCTGCAGCAGTTTAGCAGCAGTCTTGTCGCCGACTCCCGGAACACCGGGTATGTTGTCGGAGGGATCGCCCTTGAGACCCTTGAGGTCAGCGATCTGCTCCGGCGCAATGCCGTACCTCTCAGCCACCAGCGTTTCGTCGTAGAGAGCCGATTCCATGAATCCCCGCTGGGGCAGCAGCACTTTGACCTTCGGCGAAACCAGTTGCAGTTCATCGTTGTCGCCGGTGACAACGACGGTATCGATGCCTTCGGCTGAAGTTTGGCGTGCGATGGTGCCGATGACATCGTCAGCCTCGTAGCCGTCCAGTTCGAAAATGGGGATATTGAAGACCTTCACCACTTCCCGCACCCGTCCCATCTGCCGCACCAGCTCATCGGGCGCTCTGGGGCGCTGTGCTTTGTACTCGTTGAATTCCAGGTGCCGGAAGGTAGGTGTGGGGCGGTCGAAGGCCATGGCGATATATGCGGGCTTGTAGTCTTGAAGCACCTTGAACAGCATCTGGACGAAGCCGTAGACGGCGCCGGTGGGCTCTCCGGTCTTGCTGGCAGAGAGAGGCGGTAGCGCATGGAAAGCGCGGTGCACCAGAGCATGACCGTCAAAGAGAACAAGGAGTGGTTTGTCCAAGTGAGGGACTCCTTTCGTATCGACGACCTAATTCTACTAGATCAACGCGGGGTCAAACAAACCAACCCTTCTCGATACGGCGCTGTCTGTACAAACCGGAGAGGATGCAATCTGCATTGTCAACTATGGGCCAAATGGCTCACTTAAACGATGCTATCCTAGCATTGACGATGCCGACAAACGTGTATAGAATTTCAACAAGGTGATGTCAAGGGAGGCGGAAGAATAATGTCACGATTCATGAACGCTTTCACGGCTCTGTTGTTTGGCTGCGGCATATTGGTGCTTGCGGTAGGCTTGTTCGCGGATGTCTACGACTGGAAGCTGGGAATCGTTGGGCTGGTCACCTTGTGGGTGATTGCATTCGCCCTGCGTGTCTTTCTTGTTACCAAGAGTGACGACTAACAATGGAGAGACCAAACCCTGTGGTCAGAAGGGAGATTGGATGTTTGACGCGATAGGGAGAAGCTGGAACCTGGCCAAGGAGAGCCTGGGAGTGATCCGCAAAGATCCTGAGCTGATGGTTTTCCCCATCGTTTCTTTCGTCGCCGGCGTGATTGTCGCCGGCGTTCTTGGTATACTAGGCCTTTTCACGAACAGCTTTGGCGGCGACAACGGCATCTCGGCCTTGGGCATCATACTTATCCTGCTGTTCTACTTTGTCACCTACTTCGTGACTATCTACTTTCAGGTGGCCCTGGTGGCAGCGGTCAAACTCCGTCTGTCAGGGGGCAACCCGACGCTTGGCTACGGCGTATCAGAGGCCAACAAGCGGCTGGGAGCGATTGCGAGTTGGGCGGCTATCGCTGCTGTTGTGGGGCTCATACTCCGGTTGCTGGAGAGCGCAGCCAGACGCAGGGGAGGGTTGGGGGGCATTGTAGCCCAGATCGCCATCGGATTGGTAGGGATGGCCTGGAGCCTGGCCACCCTGTTCGTAATACCCATAATTGCCTATGAGGGCGTGGGAGGGTTTGAGGCCATCAAACGCTCCGCCGGCGTCATCAAGCGCCGCTGGGGTGAAGCGGTTGTAGGACAGGCCGGTATAGGTTTGGTCATGTGGATACTGGGCATACTTGTAGGTGCAGTTTTTGGAATCATCGGAATTCTTCTCCTGACCAGCGGCGGCACCGCTGGGACGGTAGTCGGCATCCTGTTCATCTCAATAGCTGTACTGGGCGTTCTGTCCATCGTGGTACTGGCAGCCACTCTCCAGTCAGTGTATACAGCGGCACTGTACGAGTACGCGACTAAGGGCCAGCCAACCGCCGCCTTCTCCAGAGACGCACTGGACAGCGCCTTCCGGCCACGCAATTGACCTGAGTCGATTGAACTCCCGGTCAAACAAGCGGATAGCCATCTCCGGAAGCTTGTTAATTGCCTTCTTGCGCCCTGCGAATGTTATAGAATAGGGACAGTGGATTTCACGTGCCGGGCGGCATCACCCGATCCGGCTGATCCCCAAGGAAGGCATCCTTACCTGCAACAAGTTGACTATTGAGCATGTTGCCACGGCGATTCTATGAAAGAAAAGAAGACTAAAGCCGAGCTTATACAAGAGCTGAATGAATTGAGACAGCGTCAAGCAGCCATCGAGCAGTCGCTGCATGAATGCCAGGCCAGAATGCGCTGTTTCATGGACTCGGCAAGTGATGGCTTCATTCTGCTTGACCGGAACCTGCGGGTAGTGGATGTCACACGGACGGACCTGGAGCGAGGCGGAGTCAACGTCGAAGAAGTGATAGGCAAGCCTCTCGGTGAGCTTTCTCCCGGTTCCAGGGTGGATGGCCGATATGAGCAGTACGGTGAGGTGCTGAAGACGGGGAAGCCGCTGATCATAGATGACTACGTCCCGTCACAACCGCCAGCATTCTATCAGGGTAAGCGTCTGTCGCAAAAGGCCTTCAAGGTGGGCGATGGCCTTGGCATCATAATCACTGATATCACGGAACGGAAACGGGCGGAGCAGACCTTGCGGGAGAGCGAGGCTCGCTATCGTCTCCTGGCCGAGAATGTGAGCGATATCATCTGGACCTCGGACATGGAAGAACGGGTGACCTATGTGAGTCCTTCGGTGAAGCAAGTCATGGGTTATGAGGTGGAAGAGGTGCTGGGCGGACACGCCTCCGCATTGCTGACTTCACGTCACGCCTTTGAGTATCTTCAGGAACAGGTAGCCGTCCAGAGAAAGCGACAGCGGAAGCCCTTTGGACGATGGACTGTAGAACTGGAACTGATCGCCAAAGACGGCACCAGGATCTGGACCGAGACCACGATATCCTTCCTGCAGAGTCCCGATGGGCGGCCGACCGGGGTCCTGGGTGTGACTCGTGACATACGCGAGCGCAGGCAGGCACAGGAGCTTTTCCAGACGCTGGCTGAGAGTTCGCCGATCGGCGTCTATATCGTCCAGGATGGCCAGTTCCGGTTTGTCAATCGGCCGTTCCAGGAATACGTAGGACGCAAGGAGAAAGAGTTGTTGGGCACGCACTCGCTGGCATTCATCCTGCCTCAGGACAGAAGGGCTGCCAGAGAGAACGCCATAAAGATGCTGAAGGGGCAGCGTTCGTCTCCTTACGAGTTCCGGTATGTCGGGAAAAACCGGAGAGTCAGGTGGGCTATGGAAAGGGTGGCTGCGGTGGAGTTCCGTGGTGAGCCGGCTGTGCTGGGAAACCTGATGGATGTGACGGAACACAAGCGCAATGAAGAAGCCCTGAGAAAATCAGAGCACGAGCTCCGGTTCCTGTCAAAGCGGATACTCGAGATCCAGGAGGAAGAGAGAGGCCGCATTGCCCGTGAACTGCACGACCAGTTGGGCCAGGAGATTTTCGCGCTCAAGATGGAAGCTGAGTCGTTGATGGAAAAGTCCGGACAGGGCTCCGAGATCAGCAGCCGGGCCAAAGTGGTGGCGGATCTGGCTGACCAGCTTCGAACCACCTCCCGCCGCATCGCCTCCTCCACGCGACCTGCTATGATCGATGAACTGGGACTCCTGAAAGCAATACAATGGTACGCGGAGGACTTTGAGAGACGTAGCGGGATATCCTGTCCGGTCCAAGTGCCGCCGGGCGATGTTGTTGTCCCCAAGGCAACGGCTACGGTGGCCTTCCGCATTGTCCAGGAAGCCTTGACCAATGTCTGGAAACACGCCAGAGCTTCACAAGTCAATATCACTGTTCGCAAGACTGACAAGGCGATATCGATCACGGTTTCGGATGACGGAGTCGGCATGAAGGTCAAGCCGTTCTCAGATGCAATCTCTCTGGGGATGAGAGGGATGGTTGAAAGAGCAAGGCTGGTGGGTGGGAGGCTCAAAGTGAAAAGCAGTCCGGGCGAGGGGACCACTATAATGGTGCGTTTGCCCTTGAAGTCCGACGGGGGCGATACTGGTGGTGACAATGAAGAGTAAGAAAACCCTTATAAGCGTGGTCCTGGCTGATGATCATGCGCTGGTTCGTGCCGGCCTGAAGCGGGTCCTGGAGGAATCGGGAGACATGGAGGTGGTGGGAGAAGCCAATAACGGAGCAGAAGCCGTGCAGGCGTACGAGATAGAACGCCCGGACGTGCTCATCATGGACATCTCCATGCCCGGGATGGACGGACTGGAAGCAGTGGACATGATCCTTGCCAAGGACGAGGATGCGCGCATCCTTGTGCTGACGATGCATCCAGAGGAGCATTTTGCACTCAGGGCACTTAAGGCCGGCTGCATCGGGTACATCACCAAGGACGCATCCACGCAGCAGCTTCGGGAGGCGGTGCGTGCAGTGTCAAAGGGGCAAAGGTTCCTCTCGGAAAGCGGCAAAGACATGGTGACCTCACAACTCCTGGCCCGCCGGGGGACTGGTGCTACTGATGCTCTTTCCGATAGAGAGCTCCAGGTGCTATGCCTTCTGGCACGCGGATTGAAGTTGAAGGAGATCGCCGGCCAGCTCGACTTGAGTGTCAGGACTATTGAGACATATGAAGCACGGGTCCGCCAGAAACTGAATCTCCGAAACAAGGCGGACATCTCGCGTTTTGCCTACCAGAACAAGCTTATCTAGTCTCGACCGCTTTACTCCTCCTCTGTTTCTCCACCGCTGTCTCGCGCCATCATGCCCCACGGCGTACGGGTGCAAATGCCAAGCACGCTGCAACAGGCCTCCTTGTAGGTAAAACTACGTACAGCGCCTAGCGTAGGCTCACGGACAGACATCTCCCAATCATTCCCCCTAGTATTTGTATGGGGGGTGTATTCCCAAATTGGATGGAGGCAAAACACCGGCCTGGAAGCAAACCAGTGTTCAGGCACGTCAATGCGTCGGCCTTGAAATTCCGGATGGAGGTGACCAATGCTCAGTAGCTACAGAGTTCTGGATCTTTCAGATGAAAAGGGGCAGTATTGTGGAAAGATGCTGGCTGATTTGGGATGTGATGTGGTGAAGATAGAGAAGCCGGCGGGGGATTGGGCACGCAGCATCGGCCCGTTCTATCACGATGATCACGATCCGGAGAAGAGCCTTTTCTGGCTTGCCTACAACACCAACAAGAGAAGCGTGACCCTGGATATTGAAACCGGCGAGGGTCGAGAGACCTTCAAAAAGCTCGTGAGCGGTTCCGACGTAGTGTTGGAGTCTTTCACTCCGGGATATTTGGACAACCTGGGACTCGGCTACAGGTCGCTGAAAGAGATCAACCCCGGCATAATCATGGCCTCAATCACCCCGTTCGGACAGGCCGGACCCTACAAGGATTACCTTGGCCCTGACATCGTGGTCAGCGCCATGAGCGGTTTCATGTATCAGCACGGGTACACAGATGGTGCACCTTTGCGATTCAGCGCTCCCCAGAGTTACCTGCTTGCTTCTGCGGACGCGGCGCAAGCCATAGTCATCGCCCTCCATTATTGCCAGGAAACAGGGATGGGTCAGCACATCGATGTCTCCGCTCATCAAAGCATGGCCTGGATCATAGCTACGCAAGGTGGCACACTTGACTGGCTGGCTAACAAACAGTTGTCCAACCACAGGGAGGGCAATCTGCGTACCGAACTGAACGGACTCAAGCGCAGTTTCATTTTCCCCTGTAAGGATGGCTTTGTCTGCTTCTATCTGCTCGCTGGCATAATCGGTGCCCGGACAAACCAGGGTATGGTGGAATGGATGGAAAGTGAAGGCTGCGCCGATGATTTATTGAGAAACATGAAGTGGGCGGAGTGGGATTTCCAGAGTTCCAAGCAGGAACTCATCGACCACATCCAAGGTTCTTTCGGCAAGTTCTTCCTGATGCATACCAAGGAGGAACTCCTTCTGGAAGCCACCAAGAGGGGTATGCTGCTGTCGCCCGTCTGTGTTGTCAGCGACCTGGCCAACAGTCCCCAACTGAAATCGAGGCAATTCTGGACCGAGGTTGAATACTCCGAGGCAGGTGACAAACTGACGTATCCCGGAGTCTGTTTCCTGTCATCCCTTTTCAGCCGCAAGCCACCGCGTCGCGCTCCACTTATCGGTGAGCACAACAACGAAGTTCTGGCGGAGAAGCGACCGGTCGCCTGCAGGCAGGCAACCGATGTTTCGAAGGGTGTCGGAGCGAAGAACGATCGGCTCGTGTTCGAGCTCAACGGCGGCTACAGGTGAGGCCGCAAGTGGTACGAGAGGATTGAAGTTGGCACCGGCACCCGCACTACGCCAATCGGCGCCCGCTCCCAGCCGATGGCTCCTGGCCGATCATGGAGCAACAGTGGTCCACATCGAGTCAACAAGAAGGCCCGACCTGCTGAGGGTATCTCCGCCGCAGAAGGACAATAAGTGGGGGGTAAACCGCAACGTCATCTTCGGAGACTTCGAAGCCAACAAGCTGGGGCTTACCTTGGACATGGATGTTCCCCAAGCTTCAGAGTTGGCCAAGAAGCTCATCGCCTGGGCGGATGTAATCCTGGACAGCCGCGTCCCGGGGGTGCTTGAGAAGTGGGGCCTCGGCTACGAAAACATCGCAAAGATCAATCCCTCCGCCATCGTGCTGCGAATCTCAAACCAGGGCCAGACCGGCCCGCTGTCCAAGCATCCCGGCTACGGTTTCCATGTGGTGGGACAATGTGGAACAGCCAGTGTCCTGGGCTACGAGAACGGGGAGCCGTTGCTATCGGCCAGGGGAGGGTATTCCGATGTTGCTGCAGGCCGTCTCGGGTCGGTGGCCATGCTGGCAGCCTTGGTCCATCGCCAGAAGACAGGCGAAGGCCAGTTGCTGGATTTGGCTATGGTTGATGGCGGTATCAATTACATCATCCCTGAGGTTCTGGACTACTTTGCCAATGGGCGGGATCTCAGCAGGAAAGGCAATCGCTGCGGGAATGCCGCTCCGCATGGGGCTTACCCCTGCCGTGGCACCGATGCCTGGTGTGTGATTGCCGTTACCAGAGAAGAAGAGTGGAACCGTTTCCGAATGGCTATCGGCGATCCCGCATGGGCAAAAGACCCGAAGTTTGACACAATAGCGGAGAGGAAGCGTAACGAGAATGAACTCGACCGGCTGGTCGGCGAGTGGACCAGGCAATTCACACCACAAGAGGTCATGGTCACCCTTCAAGGAGCCGGAGTACCGGCAGGAGCCGTGAAGACCATCCCTGAGGTGTGCGAAGACCCTCAGCTACAGCATCGTCAGCACTACCAATTGGTTGATCACCCTGAAATGGGGATGTACCATGTGGACACCTTCTCCTATCACCTCTCGGAGACGCCATTCAAGCTGCAGCGAGGGTCTCCCTGTCTGGGCCAGCACAATGAGTACGTCTGCTGCGAATTGCTCGGGGTAAGTGACGAGGAGTTCACCCGGCTGGTCTCCGCAGGCGTATTCGACTAGACTCTGCCAGGCTGCTATAGGACCGGACCTCAACCACCCCTTCTGACCATGCAACCACACCTTTGCTTCCGGGTCCGGTCCTCGGTTTATCGCTTGGCCTCTCGCTCTCAGGCAGACGGCTTGCCAACAAGGCAGGGAAGCCGGAGAATGTCTGAGTGTTGGGAGAAGAGCATAGCTCATGAAATCTCTTCATCGCACAGCGGTACCATCAGCCTTTGGTGAACTCAGCATCGTCTGGCGAGACACTGACCGAGGACCTCGGGTGAGCTGCCTTCTCCTTCCGGGCGAAGGCACACCAACTGAGGCCGGCAGACCGCTGTCCAATCCCACCATCACAAAGCTCGCCGATCAGATTCAAACCTTTCTCGAAGGGAAAGCCGTGGACTTCGAAATGAATCTGATCGCTCTTGAAGAGTGCTCGGAGTTCCAGAGGAGAGTCCTCCTGGCCGAAAGCAGGATACCCAGGGGTTGGGTGAGCACCTACGGCAGGATTGCCCGGAGCCTGGGATCGCCCGCTGCGGCCAGGGCGGTTGGCAATGCCTTGGCGAGCAACCCTTTTCCCATCATCATTCCCTGTCATCGCGCCATCAGAGGCAACGGTGAACTCGGCGGGTTCCGGGGCGGTATCGAGATGAAGAGGGCCTTGCTTGAACTTGAAGGTGTGGAGTTCTCAACAACGGGAAAGGTGCTGACTGACAGGCTCTACTACTGAGCCGGCACTGACAGCGACCCATCACGGGCAAGCTTGGCTTCGCCCGTGCCACCCGCCGCTGGTGCCCAAGAAAGTCAGCGGGGCTCACAGTGTGCTTGACGGTCACGCCTGACGTGGCCATCACCGGCGGGATGGTTCCTGTCCGAGTGCATGGCATTGTTCTGTGCCGGTCTACGCTTTATTGGCAATGACTGCGAATTCGCTCGATTCTCGATCATATGGATTTCCTGCAACGTCGGAATAGATCCCTTTAACCAAAAAACCGGTCTCGACAAACTCGCTCTCAAGAGCCTCAGGCGAAAAATACTGCAACCAGTTGTACACCTGTCTGGTTCGCCCAGACTCAATAATCGTGTATTTGTCCAACACCACCTTCTCCGCATTGTATTTGAAGGTATTCAGAAAGCCATAATACTTGTTCGGCGACCAGAATCCGTTGAGTTGGTTCACCTCATATGTCGCGGCTTCTTCCTTTTGTTCAAATGCCGACAGGGAATACACATCAAGAAGGACTGAACCGCTCGGTTTCAGAGTCTTACGGAACGTGCTCAGGAGCCCTTTTCTTTGTGTTGGACTGAGGGCACAGAAATCACACATAATCATCAGCACGAGGTCGAAACGGTCTTCCGTTTCAAATTCCAGGTAGTTCTGATTCACATAGTTGATATTCAATTGCTCACGGGCTGCGACTTCCTTTGCGTACTCGATGGACCTCTTTGAAAAATCAATGCCGGTCACATTTGCTCCGCGTTTCGCCAAGCGCGTTGTGTACAATCCGGGACCACAGCCGAAATCAGCTATCTTGGTGTCCCTGTCGATGTTGAACTCAGATGCGATCCATTCCACCGATCGATTGATGAATTCTGAGTTCCGCGAAGAAACGTCGATGGACTCGTTAAGGTGGAACGATAGCATCTGCTTTGACGTATGTTCATCAGTCCATAGGTCGCTTGCGGTGTAAAATTGGAACGGTTCGGGTCGTTCGTTGATCTTCTCCAACTCTTCAAACATTATCTTTCCTCGTATCTTCACAGAACACCCGGTCAGCCGCGCGCGTAGCGCCTCGGCTGCAGTGGCTGGTTATGCGTAATTGCATTACTGTGCGGTATACCCGCCATCAATAGAATGGACGCTCCCGGTCATGAAAGACGCGTGTTCACTTAATAGGTATGCAGCCAGATCCGCAACTTCTTCCCTGGTAGCGAGACGCTTCATGGGATGAACGCTAGCCATCCAGTCCGTGACCTCTTTGCCGGAATCCATTATCCGTGGGGTTGCCACGTAGCCCGGTGCAACTGCGCATACGCGGATATTGGACCCTGCCAACTCTAAAGCAGCTGAGCGAGTCAACCCGATTATTCCATGTTTCGCCGCGGTATATGCAGCCATGCCTGCCAGGCCGACTAGGCCATTGGCAGAGGACATATTCACGATCGCACCAGAACCATTGGCGAGCATTGCGGGTATCTCATACTTCATGGAGTAGAAGATGCCGGTTAGGTCAGTGTCGATTACCTCACGCCATATCTCCGCTTCTACTTCCTGGACCGGTACTCCGGCTGGGCCAGTTATACCAGCGTTGTTCACAGCTAAATCGAGCTTCCC
Source organism: uncultured Dehalococcoidia bacterium (assembly GCA_964475375.1). Taxonomy (GTDB): domain Bacteria; phylum Chloroflexota; class Dehalococcoidia; order UBA2247; family RBG-13-53-26; genus JAFGCL01. The sequence continues at coordinate 22,776 of CAYYWI010000010.1, read as the reverse complement.
AAATCGATCAATGGCTTTTTTCACTGCCGCTTGCATGGCTATTGGATCGCGCACATCTGCCTCAACAGCCAAAGTCCGCAGACTCTTCGGGTCAATTCTTCTACAGACCAATTCCACCGGCCCAAGGCGACGGCTAACCAGCACAACCGACGCCCCACCAGCATATAGACGCTCTGCTATAGCCTCTCCGATTCCGGTACCAGCACCAGTTACAAGAGCGACTTTTTCTTTGAATTCCATATTTGGCCTCCGAGGTTGTAAGGTTTACGCATAACAGCAATTAGATCGATCGGCATAAGCTGCGGAATCCCCGGTTTCTGCCCGTATGAGACGCCTCCTTGTCTCGGCGCAAGGTTGCCACCAGGCCCTTTCACTCCAATGACTTTCTGCCAGTTCAGCATTTTATCCTGGCATGTTATGCGGATCAACACGGGGACTCCTCTTTCAGAGTCCATCGGGCTGCGAACACCTGCCGGCCCGACAGCCAAAGCTCTGCATCAATCGCAGCCTTTCTCACAATGCGCCAGAGAGCAGCGTTCCCACAGGCGGCCCCATCGCAGAAAGACTGGCGGGTTTCACTTCGCTCTACCCACCCCGCTGCGTGCATGTGCAAGTTGCTCACCATACTGAATGCAATGGCCAGAGACCGCACTCATTGGTCACCCGTCGGCCTGGAGCGCCTTGTTAGCTGGCCAACTATGAGTGAGGAGTTTACTCAGAGTAGAGACATCTGTGCAAAAGGAACCATCCTTTTGAGTTCTTCAGGCTGCACTGGCAGTGGAACGGTGGCCAATTCCATAGGTTCGAGTTTCCTGAGACCGCCTCCATAGCTTCTACCTTCTCCTATGAGAGAGTCAAGAGGAATGCTCTTGAGTAAGTTGAATATCCGATCAAGTAGGACCTCGCCTTCATCACCATGTAGATGAGGCCACTTTCGGGGATAGAGCATTAGGTAGACGTTCGTTGCGGTAGCCGCCGAGTAGTTGCGTATGAACCTGAAGGGACCATTAGTGCTATCTTGTCTACCCATGTAGGTGCAAAGGATAGGGGCGGGTGGGCGCAGTTCCTGTCGGTACCAGGGATTCCTGCCCCTCAGCAAGTACCGGCGGTTCAATCCGTCTGTTTCGCCTTGTTGAAGGTACTTGTCCAATTCAGGATACCGCTCGCAAATTGCTCGTCGGGGGAGGTCGCAATGGAGAAGCAGCCGCTGATTTGCGATCTTGGGCCAGCCATTCGCATCGGGCTCAATCACTGTGCTGGAAAGGTATCTCGGACTCGGGAGAATTGGAATCAGATAGTCGTGCTTCAGAGCGAGGGATTCAAGCGCTTGTGTTGGCTCTAAGAGGAAGAAGCGATTAGCACCGGTAGCGATACCACGTCTTATGTCGAAAAGGTCACCCACTGTTGAGGAAACGGACTCTACATGATAATGGCTGCGTCCTATCCTTTGGCCAAATAGGGCCCCCCATTTTCTTGCGGACCGAAGCGCTGCAACATCTATGTTGTTCGAACTCGCGGGTGCGTGTAGGGAACTCCCTTCGGTGAGAGAAACTAGGTCATGGTCACGCGGGGCCCGTTTTTGGAAGAGCACAACAGACGAAGTTACTAGAGCATCAGAGAACTGGACATCTTGGGGCGAGAATCTATGGATGCGGATTAGGTTAACCTTGTGAGTCAGATATCGGCGCAGTGCCTGACCGTAGTTAACATCCAGGAATTCTGATGGGACTAGCCACACACCAAAGCCTCCCTCCTCCATCCACGCGTGGGCCAGCAGCATGAAATAGCAGTACAGACCTGCCAATCCTCCTGGGTCTACATCTGATACGCTAATTGAGGCTTTTCTCAGACGCGCTTTTTCCGAGGCAGAAAGATGATGGTGGCGCACATACGGTGGATTGCAGACGACAAGATTAAAACGAGGGGTGAAGTCGAGAGACTCGGATGCTCGGGTAAAATCCTCATGGCGAACGTTGAGGCCAAAGCTGTGCCACAGCTCTCGGGCTGCAGCAGCTACCACCTCGTCCGACTCGAGACCAATGGCTGTATCTATATGCTCTTGAGGAAACTCAGCAATAAGCGCACTGAAGAAAGCTCCTGTGCCAAGTCCCGGATCAAGGAATCTCACCTTTTCTGTTTTGTGGAATGCCTGACGGGCAAGCCGGAGTATGTCTTGGGCTAATCTTGGGGGAGTCGCAAATTGGCCCAGCCGATTCCTCTCGGTGGTTGTGAAGCGTGAATCGAGTCTTGTCTGAACCTCCAGACGATGTGTCTCTGCCTGTCCGACTGCGGGACTTGTTGCCATAGGTCTAGTCCTCGCCAGTGAGAGTCCCGGAAGCAATGGATTCAAGTCTATCCCGACTGACCATATCAATTCGGGATCCTGTCAACCTTCCGTATACTGTAACCCTTCCATTGGGTGCTTTGTACACTCGGCCTTCCACATCTGGTTCTGGGATATCTCCGACCTTCTTGCCCTCAGATAAAGGAATCCTGTAGGTGGCTTTGCCGGTGAAGCGATCGACCTCCGCAGTAATGCGTCGATCAGGTGGCGACTCCGGAGCTATCAGGTATTCGACCTTGGAGAATGGGATAACATACGCCTGATCATAGAATACCTGAAATATATACAACGGAACGGAAGTTGTGCCAACCCAAGCTCGTAGCACCTCAAGGTCTTCGTGCTTGACTGTAAAGCTGAGCTGAATTGTCGCACGAGAAACCTGCCAGAGACTTGTCTCGACTTCAATCGCAGCGGTTGCCCGAGTAATGTATGGCTCACAATATTCATTGTTCCAATGAATCAGGTCCGGTGTCCACCTATCATTACCTCTCGATTCACACAGGAGTTGTCTTGGAACCAGCAACAAATCGGGTCGCTTCCATCGTTGCCCTGAAGACCAAGCCTGAAGCAAGAACTCGTTGACTGCATACTCTCTGAACGTGTCCAAATTTGTGAATGGTTCGCTTCGTGACGTCCCGTATGGGATAGCTCTGTGGTCACGGCTGGTATCGAGGAAGACTCGAGTGAGACGCTCAGCCCAGTAACCCTGATCGTATCGAGCGAGGAAATCACCGCCTCGCGGAGGAGGTACAGTGATAAGACCCTGCCATCCATCTTGCTCGAAGATAGCCAGATAGTTGCGAGCCGTTGGCACGCCAACACCAGCCTCTTTAGCAGCTTGACTGTAGTCGTTGTTGCGCAAATAGCTTAGAACAGCAATGGCTTTCTTTCGAGTTCTTTCGTCAATAGTCTGATCTCGCGCCATTGCCCTCAGAAGTTCGATCTCATCCGGCGCTGGTTGTCGCTTCATGTTGTCCTTTCACCATGATGTGAAGATTCATAATAGCATGGCCTGATGCCACTATCCACTCCGGTGGTCCCCCTTCTTCACCGCACACAGCCGCATTCGAGATTGGAAGGCAGCCCATTGCCAACCGAAGACCTTTGATCTAGTATGGGCGTAGAAGCTGCGCGGAAGGAGGAGGAGATGGGTTGGTGGATGTGCAGCGAATGCGACTACGTGTTTGAGGCGGAACTTCCGCAGGAGACCTGTCCCGAGTGTCATTCCAAGTGTGTCTACAGCGATGTCACCTGCTACACTCCCGAGTGTGGTGGGCCCGGCCACCTGGATATGAGACTGGTGGGACTCAAGGCCGGAGAGTCAAAGAAGCACATCAAGTAGGCTTTCAGATGGTCCCTTGTCGGAGGGAGGCGCGCACTGATTGAGGTTGACCGCCTTGGAGACGTCACGCGAATAAAGATGGGGCGCGAGTACCAGGGACGCGTGCTCTACTGGACCGCCGCCTATCTGGTCGATGGGCTGCTGATCGATACGGGATGCTCCTACACCGCAGAGGAGCTTGTCGGCTTCCTGAAAGACCGCTCCCTGAAACTGGCCGTCAACACGCATCACCACGAAGACCACGTGGGTGCCAATCACCGCTTGCAGCAGTTCAAGATCCCGATCATGGCGTCCCCCGAATCGGCTCGCTTCATCGCCGAACCAGCTACGCTGCTGCCATACCAGGAATTGGTCTGGGGCTGTCCGGTGCCGACCAAGGTGAGCATTCTCCCACATGAGGTGAAAACCGGGAACCACCACTTCAGCGTTATCGAGACTCCCGGCCACAGCACAGGTCATGTGGCGCTGGTGGAACTGACACAGGGTTGGTGCTTCACCGGCGACCTGTTCATCTCAAAGGAGCCGAAGTCCATGCGTCCGGATGAGGATGTATACGAAATCGCCAGGTCAATGAAGAAGCTGGTGGACCTGGAGACCGAGAGGCTCATCCTGTTCACCGGCCTGGGGAACGTTGTGGAAGATGGACGCGAGGCACTGCAATCTTGCATCGATTACATTCACGATCTGTCACAGAAGGCCAAGGCATTGGAGAAGAGAGGGCTGCCAACGAGCGCCATGGCACTTGAGGTCTTTGGCAGAGAGTCCATCCTTGCCGGCCTGACAGGCGGACACATATCGTCGGAGAACATGATCCGCGCCCTCTTGCGCGACGACTTTCGAAACTAGACAGCAAAGGAGGCAGCTTGGACTACCGGACACTGCAATTCGAAATCCGCGACCACGTGGGGTGGCTGACACTCAACCGGCCCGACCAAGGCAATGCCTTGTCCATGGAGATGGTGCAGGAACTGCGCCGATTCTTCGCCGACCTGGAGAAAAACCTGGATATCCGCATCGTGGTCATGCGAGGCGCAGGGAAGCATTTCTGCACCGGTCTGGACCTGATGTCCAGCTTCGGCTCAGGGCAGAGCGAGATGAACCCGGCCGTCGGCCTGGCGGCTACCAGGTTCGACCCCAGGGGCTGCCGTATACAGTGGGAATTCAGCGACATAATAGTCAAGATGCGCCAGGCCCCGCAGCCAATCGTGGCATCGATGACGGGCGCGGCTCTGGGAGCGGGTTTCGGCATCGCCCTGGCCTGCGACATACGCCTGGCCGGCCAGTCAGCCAGATTTAACGTTGGCGCCACCCGCATCGGCTTCTCCGGAGGCGAGATGGGGATGTCCTATTTCCTGCCCCGGCTGGTGGGGCTGTCGAAAGCCGCCGAGTTCATGTACACCGCGCGCTGGATTGATGCAGCCACTGCCGAACGTATCGGGCTGATTTCGAGGGCGGTGCCGGATGACGAACTGGGCAAAGCTACCGAGGACCTGGTTCAGGAGATGCTGGCCGTGTCGCCGTTCGCCCTGAGAATGACCAAGGAAGTCCTATATGCCAACATCGACGCCCCAAGCCTGGAGCAAGCCGCCAAGCTGGAGAACAGGACCCAACTCATGTGCGGTTTCACTCAGGATGCCATGGAGGCCATCAAGGCAGTCTACATAGAGAAGCGACGGCCGGTATACGAGGACAAGTAGTGCCTGCTGGTGTAGCAGGATGCTGCTCGGGGTCTGGGGGTGCCCCCATAGTTCAAGTCTAGTCCAAAATCAACCGTGCTCGCCGAAAGCGTGCCACGGCTATGGCGATCAGTGCTGCTCCGATTGCCGCCAGAACAGCCCCGATGATCAGGGCTACCCTGGCGAAGTTAAGGTCTGCAGGGGGACCGCTGCTCTTGCCTAACACAGCCGAGACCACAAACCCTGCAACCACGCCGGGAACCATGATGGCTATGGTCAGCAATTGCCTGGCTTCCTGCGCTCTCGCCGAACGCAGGGAAATCAACACGCCGGCACCGGCGATCACAATTGTCAGAAGCAGGCTCAGCCCGGCTGCACTCAGGCCTGCGGTGGGTGAATACAGGAGCAGATGGCCATCCCAATTAGCCACATTGACTGCCACCAACGACACGATAAGAGCAAAAAGCGTCATCCCCCACCCGAAGGCGATAGACACAGCCAGCTTGCCCAACAGGATAGCCCGGTCCGGCAGACGGCTGGCCAGCAGGGTGGCCAATGTATGCTGCTCACGCTCACCAGCGAATGATTCGGGGATAGTCATCGAGACCAGCATCAAAGGTATCATGAGGCAGGAAAGCACCAATGGGCTATTCACCCAACCAGGCCCCGCTTCTAAAGGGAAGTAGAGGGCCGCTATGGCAAAGGCAGCGAACACCGCCAATACAAATCTCCATTGGCTGCCCCGGTACCTGAAAAGGCTCTTGCCCTCTTTCCAAATCACCGCCCGGATATCCGCCATCATCGCTCTTCCTCCACCAGCGTCAGGAATACCTCCTCCAGGCTGGCCTTGCCTTTGTGAACCTCCTCGACCTGCGCGCCTGCCGCTACCATCAAACTGACCAGAGGCGCAGAGTCACCATCCTGGTGCAGGTGTATCAGGAGACGCCCTCCCTGAATTTCCACACCGGATACCTCCGGCCGGGCTCGCAGTTGGGTCAACACTCCATCGCCAAACCCGCTGCCCACCACTTCGACCCGCGGTGCGCCGGAGTGCCTCTTCAACTCATCCGGATCGCCCACAGCCAACAACTTCCCCTTACGAATCACGGCCACCTGGCGACACAACCTCTCAGCCTCTGTCATGTTGTGGGTAGTCAGAAAGACGGTGACTCCCTCATGTGCCACCAACTGGGCCAGGTTTTCTCTAACAGCCGTCGCGGCTACCACATCAAGGCCGGCCGTCGGCTCATCCAGAAAAACCAAAGGTGGACGGTGGAACAGCGCGCGGCCCAGAGCCAGCTTCTGCTTCATACCCCGGCTCCACTTCTCAATGCGTTCCTTCCGCCTCTCCCACAGGTCCAGTTGAGTCAGCAACTCCTGTATTCGCGCCTGTCTCTCACCGGCAGGCATGTGCCAGATTCGCCCGTAGAACTCAAGGTTGTCCTCGGCGCTCAGTTGTTCGTAGAGTCCTGCGTGCTCCAGCAGCGCTCCAGAGCGCGCCCGCACATCATCCGCTTGCGTCCGGGTATCGAAGCCCAGCACCTCCACCCGACCCGAGGTGGGTTCCAGAAGACCGAGGAGAAGGTGAATGGTGGTGGTTTTGCCCGAGGCATTGGGGCCCAGGAAACCGAAGATGATGCCGGAGGGCACCTCGATAGAGAGGTTGTCAACTGCCCGGATTTTTCCGAAATCCCGGGTGAGGTTCTCGGTGCGGATTGCCAGATCAGCCATGCCTAGCCTGCTGTGACAACAATCGGTTCACTTCGTCAACCACAAGGGGCAGGATTTCGCCCGTCTTTCCCTGGATCAGGTAATCAGATGTGCCTTGGTGAGTGAGCGGCGTCGGCTCAGCGTTAACCTCGATGATCTTCACGCCGGGGTTACCGCGACCTCTGCTTCTGGCCATCGACGGCAATGCAGCGAACGGATACACGACGGCCGACGTCCCGCAGACGAGCATGAGATCGCACTTCATGGCTTCTTCCTCGGCAACGTCCATGACGTCAGAAGGGATCGGCTCCTGGAAATGGACCACATCGTACTTCAGAGGCCGGCCACATCGACACAGCGGCGGAAGCTTCTCCAGCGAAAACTCGCCAACGCCGAACCTTGCGCCGCAGGAAATGCACCGGAGTTTCTCTACAGTACCGTGATAGTGCACAACTCTCTGCGTACCAGCCTTCTCGTGAAGGCCATCGACATTCTGGGTGATGGTCCACTTCACAATGCCCAATTGCTCCAGGCGGGCTATGGCATGATGGCCCGGGTTGGGCACCACCTCCTGCATCTGCCTGTAGAAATCGCTGCTGCTGCCAACCGTACCCAGCATCTCCTGCCAGTAGGCTACCGGATCGTTGAGGAACCTCTCGAATCTTTCGTAAGCCTGAGCCTCAGCCTGCCTGTTGGTGGTCCAGACCCCCTTCGGCCCGCGGAAATCGGGAACGCCGGACTCCGTGGATATGCCGGCCCCGGTCAGAACGATGGCATGATTGGAGGCCGCCAGATCGCCGGCGGCTTGCTTGATGAGATCGCGCATCTTCGCTGCTTCAACTCCCTTAGACTCTGGTGGCATCCTGCTGCACCTCTTCTGTCATTCCCGCGAACGCGGGAATCCAGAGGCTCAGTAAGTAGAGGCCGGCGGTGACGACAGCATGAAGCCATGCCAAGAGCAGCCACAATCAGTATAGGCTCCAACTCTGTTTGTGTCGAACACAGATGCGCAATCCCTAGGCCTTGTCTTGTGTACCGGACTTCGTTTCGGTTTTGTTCTCCGCACGGCTCGGCATGAATATCAGAACCAGCACAGCCGTAATGGCTATCACCACGGCACTGATGATGCCCACCTCTCCCATAGCCTCGGCAAAGGCGTTGCCTGCAGCGTTGAACAGCGCCTGGCCGGATTCGCCCGGAAGCGACTCCGCTATCTTCACCGCTGCCCCCACGTTATTCTTGGCGGCTTCGGCATATTCGGGAGGCAGCGAGGCTACAGCACTGGCTACCTTGCTGGCGTACAGTGAGTTCATAATTGAACCGATGACCGCTATGCCCAGCGCACCTCCGACCATTCGGATGACGCTGTTGGTGGCTGAAGCCACGCCGGACTTCGCCTCCGGCACCGCGCCCATGATGGCATCGACCGACGGTGCCGCCACATTGCCCACGCCGAACCCTATGGCTGCGAAGACGATCCCCACCAGCCAGTAAGGGCTGTCCGCCTCCCACAGCAGCATCAGCGGCAAGGTGGCCGCCATGAGCAGGAGTCCGCCGGCGATCACCCTTGTGGTCCCGAAGCGGTGAACCAGCTTTTCGCTCGACCTGGCTCCGATCATCAGCCCGACCGCCAGCGGCAGGAAACGTATACCGGCCTGCAATGGGCTGTACCCCTGCACAAACTGGAGATACAGCGTGAAGCCGAACATGATTCCCGCCAGAGCCAGCGACTGCAGGCTGAGAGCCGCTGCACCGGCGGTGAAGCGCCGCTGTTTGAAAAAGGAGAGGTCCAGCATAGGGTGCCTGGCTCGCATCTCGCGGAAGATGAAAGCAGCGCCGGTCACCACAGCCACTGCAAAACAGATCAGGACGTAACGGGAAGTCCAGCCTTCATCCGGACCCTGAATGATGGCATAGACGAGCGACGAAACAGCCACTATGGACAGAAACGCTCCCGGTATGTCCAGCGGCTTGGTCTCAGGGTCACGGCTTTCAGTTATCAGAAAGAAGCCGGCCAATATAGCTGCTGCGGCAATCGGCGGGTTGACCAGGAAGATCCAACCCCAGTGGAGGTGCTCCAGGATGAGTCCGCCGAAGATAGGGCCGAGCACGATGCCCACGGCATTGAGAGCCGCCCAGAAGGCAATGGCTTTGGTCCTCTCCTCACCCTTGAATATGTCGACGGCTATGGACAGGGTGGATGGCATTATCATGGCCGCTCCCAATCCCATCACGGCCCTGGCAGCAATCAACTGGCCGGTGGAGTTCACGTATGCGGCCAAAAGAGAGGCCAGAGCGAAAACAACCAGCCCGGCCCGGAGCATCATGGCCCGGCCGAAGCAGTCGCCCAGGGAGCCGGTGGTCAGCAGTAGCCCGCCGAGTATCAGGATGTACGAAGTCACGATCCATTGGAGCCCGGCAGCCGAAGCCCCCAATTCTCTCTGCAGCGTCGGCAATGCCACATTCAGAATGCTGGAGTCAATGACCACCACCAGCACGCTGAGGCAGAGCACACCGAGCGTCCACCAGCGCAGGCGATGCTTTCGTGACTCCTTTGACTCTGAGGACATTGTCGGCCTGGTTGGCTGAGACTCCCTATTCATCGTGTCTCCATTCCGCCTCATCGGCTCAAAAGACTAGTGCCGCGAATCCGGGTAGACGCAACGGGCATAGACCAGTTGCTGTGGGCGAATCCTTCCCAGCAAGGCTTGCAGGGATGGCTCATCGATCGATGCTCCTTCCAGAAGCGTTGTCCCATCCCTCTGAGGGACCATTCTCCAGCCATCGAAGAACCTGAACCACTCGCGCCCGAAGTGACCTTTGACGAGTATGCGACACGAGTACTTCATTGTCCGCCCTCCTTTCAGACTTGAGACAGAAGGATGGCAGTAAACCACCTTGGCCGTAAGTGCCCGAAAGTGGTAATCGAGGGTTTATGGTCGAGAGGTGCAACTCGCTTGCCGCCAGGGATTGAGTGTCCGCTGCAGTCCCCTTTTGGCAAAGGGGGACTGCAGCGGGATTCCGGTGAGTGTCAGGTCTCCGACCTGACCTGAAGACTGCGATGAGGTTGAGGCGTCGGGTCAGCGACCGACAGCCACTATGAGGGGGTTGGGATCTGAGAGATGGTTTTGAGATGGTCTACTGAGGGTGGCCTTCAGCCTAGATCAGACGGAGGTCCCTGGCCCTGGTGACGGCCTCGGTGCGCCGTTTCACGTTCAACTTGCCGTAGATATTGTATACGTGCTTCTTGACTGTCCCGACTGCAAGGTATAGCTCTTCAGCTATATCACGATTCGACTGGCCGGCCGCCACCAACTTCAGCACCTCTACTTCACGGTCGCTCAGAGGTTCCACCAGCTTGCCGCGCGCGCCCGAGGCCTTGGCTCGAGAGGTTGGTCGCGGCTTGGGGGCTGAGCAGGCAGCCAGCAGTTGCTTCGTGTACTCGCGAACGGCCCCCTGTGAAACTGTGCGGCGCATCAGGCGCTCCATCGGCTGGCCCTCATCGATGAAGGTTCGGACGTACCCTCCCGGTTGGGCCAGAGACAGAGCCCGCTCCAGCGATTTCGCCGCCCGCAGGGTGTCACCTCTGACCTCAAAAGCCAGTGCCTTCAGGACCAGCACGCGAATCACACTCCCCGTCCGGCCCAGTCCCTCGGCTGCCGCCAGCAGCGGGTCCAGTATCTCCAGCGCTGCATCGGCGCGCCCTTGAGCGACCAGTATCCGCGCCAGGGTGATGTGTTGCAGTTCGCGTACAGAGTAAGGCAAGTGGCTGCTCCCGGCTTGAGCGATGTCCGGAGAAGCCCCGAGGTTGCTCTCTTTAATCCAGCGTGCGGCGGCTTCCAGGTCACCTTGGGCGATGCGCAGACCAGCCTCGTGGGCGGCCACCTCGATGTCATCAATTTCCGTGGCATCGTAGGCCAGCGCCAATTGTTTCGCCTTTTCGATAGCTTCGCTGGCGCCGGATGGGTCATTCTGGTTCTGTTTGATGCGAGCCAGTGCAACATAACCGAGCGTGGCCCCGGCCTCCTGCCACTTGGCCATGAGATCAATACCCTCTGTGAGACAATATCCCGCTGATTCAAGGTCATTCCACTCGCGGAGCAGATCGCCCAGACCAACGAGAGCTGTTCCTGCAACTGGCAGCAGACGGCCTTTAGCATCAACCGCCAGCTCCAGTATCCAATCGTAGAATGTCTTGGCTTCACGAAGCTGGCCCCGTGCGATGTAGAGTTCCGCCAGCCGCTGCAACCCGATGACGGTCAGCATCAGATTGCCCGTGTCCCGGCCGACCCGCACCGCTTCCTCGAACACCGGAAGTGCGGATGCCACATCGCCGGTCAACATATACACCAGACCCAGGTTGCAAGCCACCACATTCCGCAGGAAACTGCTCTCTTCGGGCAGAAGCTCCAGTGCCTGGTTGGCCAGCTTGGTGCTCTGGAGCGTGTCTCCTTTGATGGCGGCCATCAGAGCTCTGAGCATGGCGACTTCTCCGGAGGCCAGTCCGGCGGGATCGCTCTCGGCAGCATCGCGAAGGTGCTCTTCAATAGCCGCCAAGGGCCGGCTGCTCAGCAGCAATGCCCAGGCATTGAAAGCACAAAGGCGGGGACGGCAGTGCACTACCTCATCAGGCAGCGCCTCCACCCAGCCCAGGAAGGTGGTTACCTCGCTTCGCATGAGGGTGGCTTCAGCGGCCCGCTCGATAAGGTTGGCCGCGCGTTCGTAGTCTCCAGCGCCCAGGGCATGAGATATAGCTTCGTCAGTAAGGCCGTTGCGCTCACACCACTTGCTGGCCCGGCTGTGCAGGTGCCTCACCTTGTCATGTTCGAGCTGATGCAGGCGCTGCTGCAGCAGTTCGGCGAACAGAGTGTGATAGCGATACCAGGTCCGTTCCTCGTCAAGCGGGGTCACGAAGAGGTTGGACTTCTCCAACCGCCTCAGGATGTCCGCGCCATTCCTGCGGCCGGTCACGGTGTCACACAGGGGCCCGGTCAGTCTGTCCAGGATGGAGGTCTCCAGGAGGAAGGACTGGACGTCAGCCGGTTGCCGGCTGAGCACCTCTTCGCTGAGATAGTCCAGGACAAACCGGTGGCTGCCGCCGAAGGCCGCCACGAAGCCGGAGATATCCTCGCGGTCCCGCATGGACAGCGCAGCCATCTGAAGGCTGGCCACCCAGCCTTCAGTGCGGGCATCCAGCAGGGCGATGTCATCCTCAGAGAGTCCCAAGCCAATCAAATCATTGAGGAGAGTAGCGGCTTCCTCCGGCGTGAAGCGCAGGTCACCAGCGCGGAACTCGCTTAACTGCCCGCGGGCGCGAAGGCGAGCCAGAGGCAGCGGCGGATCGACCCTGGTGGAGATGACTACATGCAGTTGCCGGGGCATGCGGTCGATCAGAAACGCCACGCCCTTCTGAATGGATTTGTCATCGATAACGTGGTAGTCGTCGAGAACCACTACACAGGGGTGGCCGAGGGAATCGCCGCAGTCGGCCATATCATTGATCAGCTCGGTAAGCAGTGTTTCCAGGGCCGGAGGTTGAGGAGACTCGAGCATTTCCATCGCCGATTCACCCACCTCCGGGTGGATCTGCTGCAGCGCCGAGATGAAGTAGGTCCAGAAGCGGCTCGGGTCATTATCTTCGTCATCGAGCGAGACCCAGCCCACCGGCAGATCGCCTGAGTTGAAGCATTCGCTGAGGAGGGTGGTCTTGCCGAAACCGGCCGGAGCCGAGATCAGGGTCAGCTTCCCTTTGAATCCCTCCAGCAGTCTCTCGACCAGCCGGGGCCGGTGTACCATCTCCGACGGCACCGGAGGCATGAAGAGTTTGGTTTTCAGAAGCTCCATGATCGCCTTATGGGAAGATACCACATTGTAACCTGATTCTCAAAGAGGGCGATACGGGGACTGACGAGAATTTATGCCTGCCGGGAGAAACCCGGAGATATACCGATCGCTGGCGTAGGCGCTCATTCTGCCGGATAATGAGGGAAATCTGCCGGGGATAAACTGAAAAAGATGAGAGTCAGAATCTCACCATTTCTGCTTCTTTGCGTAATGGGTGGACTGGCCATCTTCAGCTCCACGATGGCCAAGAACCCGGTGCTGCCGCTGTTCATTCGATCTCTTGGGGTCTCAGTGGGCACGGTCGGTTTCATCGCAGCAGCTTCCACGGTGGTGGGTGTAGTCGTCAGCATTCCTGCCGGGGTTCTCTCGGATATCATAGGTCGGCGCCGGGTGATCCTGGCCGCTGCATTTGTGTTCGCCACAGCGCCGTTTCTGTATCTGCTGGTGGATCAGCCCTGGCAGTTGGTTCTGGTTCGCATCTACCACGGGCTGGCGACGGCCATCCTGGGCCCCGTTGCCATGGCGGCGGTAGCCGACACCTTCGAGCAGGGGCGCGGGGAGCGCATGGGCTGGTATTCTTCGGCCACCATGGTCGGCCGTTTCCTGGCTCCACTGGTGGGTGGTGCCCTGATCTTCGGGGAGGACTTCCGCTGGGTGTATCTGGCGGACGGTTTCGCCGGGGCGCTGGTGCTGCTTGTCGCCGTCAGACTGCCGCTGGCAACCGGCACCTCGGCTTCGGCGGGAGAGGTACTGAAACGGGAGCGCGGCAAAGTAGGGCAAGAGATCAGAGTGGTCTTCCGTCACCCTGGCATTCTGGCCACCAGCGGCATCGAAGGGGTGCAGTACTTCGCCTTCGGTTGTCTGGAGACGTTCCTGCCCATATACCTCCAGGAGGATAAGGGACTCTCAACTCTCAGGATCGGCCTGCTGTTCACTACACAGATTCTGGCTGCCGCCTTGGTCAAACCATTGATGGGACGTTTATCCGACCGCTACGGGCGGGTGCCGATGATCGCCGCCGGGCTGGCTCTGGGCGGCGTGACCATGGCGTTCATGATCCAAACGGGAAGCTACGCCGTGTTAGTGATTCTCATCGGGCTGTTCGGTTTAGGTCTGGCTACGGTCACCGCCTCTACTGCAGCTCAGGTGGCTGACTTCTCCAGGGTACACAGCCGCGGCAGCGCTCTGGGAATACTCTCCACCATCATGGACATCGGCCACTCCACCGGTCCCATGGTGACCGGGTTGCTGATCGGAGCATACTCGTACAAGACGACCTTTGGGCTGGTGGGAGTTGCTCTTGTTCTGATCAGTCTCCTCTTTGTTCTCATCATGCGCCGCATCGGCAAGCAGGGGACGATGGTGGCTGAGGAATAGCTGGCCATTTTTTCAGCTTCGCTGCGATACCGCCCCGAACGTCAAGAGTAGAAGAAGCACATCTTCAAAGGAAATGGTCTATGCTCCGGGCAATGTGAGGCTACTTGGTGTAATGATCTTCTGGATGCTCTCCGAAATACAGGCCACTGCTGTCAACTCTCTCCCTCCGACTCTGTACCCCGCTCCCCCCGTCTGACCGACTGAAACACCACGTAGTACGTATCCCCCAGAAGGCATGATTAGTAGTCAATCGTATAGATAGCTGACGCTCCATCCTTTATAACTAAATCGCACGCACGTCTTTAATAAGGCGTGCACTGGTAGGGGAGCCGAGAAAGGATTGACATGGAGAAAAAGAGGCTATACATCCTCGTAGCCTGCGGATTGCCACTCATGATTTGCTCCGGTCTGGTGTACTCTATGTTCTCCCTTTACATGTTTGATGTTCTTGAAACGCCGAAGACTCAGATCGGCCTGATATATATGCTGGGCTCGGCAGTGGGACTTGTGTTCGGCCCGTTTCTGGGCAACTTGTCGGATCGCTTTGGAAGGAAGCCGGTAATCCTGGCCTCGATGGCAAGTTTTGTGGCTACTTTCCTTCTCTATGCTTTCGTCCGACACTATGTATGGGTATACCCCATTCAGGTTCTCGAGGGCGCTGCCTGGGTCGCCATCAGCGCCGCAGACACCGCTTACATTTCGGACATTATCTCCGAGGAGAAGAGGGGTTGGGCCATGGGCGTTCACCAGCAGATGATATCTGTCGGTTGGATGATAGGGCCAGCGGTAGGAGGATTTCTTTCGGATGTCCTCGGCTTCCGAAATGTGTTCATCATAGGCGCAGCGTTGGTGACCATAGGTTTCACTATGGCCTTCTTCCTGGTTAAGGAGTCACACCCCCGGCACAGAACCTAGTCAGTGGCTACCGATGGGGGGAATGCCTAGTAGGCGAGGCCGGTGACAAAGGGGTTGGCCTTCCGCTCGTAGCCGATGGTGGTCGCCGGGCCATGTCCGCAGTACACCCTGGTCTGATCCGGCAGGACCATCAGCTTGCTCTTGATGCTGTGTATTATCAGGTCATAGTCCCCGCCGGGGAAATCAGTCCGGCCGATGCTGAAATTGAACAGCGTATCGCCTGAAAAGACCACGCCATGCCCCGAAAGGCAGATGCCGCCGGGACTGTGGCCCGGGGTATGGAGTATGGTGAAGGTAAGATCGCCTATCTCCAGCTTGTCCCCATCCTTCAGCCTTCTGTCCACAGCAGGAACGCCGATTGAAGAACGGCCAATCATGGCGTTCAGCATGGCGGTGGCGCCATCGATATAGCCCTTTGAGGACTCCGCTTCATGGACGGCGAATGGTGCTTTGGTGGCTTCCTTGACCTTGGCCAGCGCGCCGATGTGGTCGGCGTGCATGTGGGTGACCACAATGATCTTGATGGAGAGGCCATGATCCTGAACGGTCTTGAGAATACGAGCGGCCTCGGCTCCGGGGTCGACTATCATGCCGTCTTTGGTCTTCTCGGAACCTACTATGTAGCAGTTGGACATGTAGGGTCCGACTTCCAGTGCCTCCAAAATCATGACCTAATTGTCCCGTATTGCCATGTTCAGCGTCAAGCTGAGGAACGCCGGCGGCGTTGGACCGGGGTGTGAACTGAGGCGATGATTGCTATAATCACTCAGGTGGCGTGGTTTCCGGATTGAGGCCTGAAGGAAAGGAGCAGGAGGGGATCGTGACAAAGGCTGAAGTTTTCGCAATGCTCCGGCGGGCGTTCGGGCTGGACGACAAGTTGAAGAAGTACGAGTCCCTGGAACCCCTGGGTGGTCTGAGGGAGTCGATCAAGTACTGGGACTGGGCCAAGGAGATGCAGGACAAAGCGGATGGCAGGTGGTGGGAATACGAGAACGAGAAGACGTTGGCCTATGTGCTGATGGGGGTCTTCTGCTGGCGGCTTCTGGGACATGATGAATTCCCGTCGCTCCCCGATGCCGGCCCGGAGGTCATGGCGGACTCGCATGCCCATCTGTGCCTGTGGTCCAGGAGCCTCCCTCTGGATCATGTGCACAAGTGGGTGAGTCGGCGCGGCAGTGGAGTACCGGTGTGCGGAGTCTGCGGCGAGGAGCGGTTCGATCCGCAGCCGATGGTGAATATCGCCCACAAGATGCTGGCGGAGAGGGGTGGTTGATCCCGTCGTGAGAATCTCTGAGCGGAAGGAAGCAAGGCATTGAAGATTCCGATAAGTTGGCTGAACAGCTATGCGTATTGCGAGTATCAGTTCCACCTGGAGCACTGCAGGGGAGTCAAGGCCGGGCCGGCATCCGAAACGGAGGAAGGCAAGGCTGCTCGTGCTGAGCTGGAGGAGGTGTACAAAGCATCTGCAAACCTCGAATTGAGCGTCGATGACGCCTTGGGGCGGGTCGGGAAGGAAGGGGTTGTCCTGTCCGCCAGGGATGTTTCTGTGGAGGGATTTGACCTCGTAGGGTGCATCAATGAAATCGTGTTCATGCCTGACCGGATACTGATAATCGATGACAAACCCGGCGACATGGCTTGGCCGGGCGGCAAGATGCAGGCCTGGGGCTACAGCATGGCCTTTAAGGAACAGTATGATCCCAGCCTGCCCATCATCACCGGCATACGCAACAGTGACACAGGCTATGAGGTCTGGGCTCAGCCCTTTGGCAGAGAGCATCGGGAAGAGGTGTCGAGGGCTGTTTCCAGGATCAGACAACTTCTTGATGGAGAAGCCATACCGATTGGAACGAGGAATCCTCGCAAATGCCGGGCATGCCGGCTCTCCGATTCATGCGACATTAAATACGGGTAGATGTTTGTCTGCTTTGGAGGGGATGTATGCAGGTCAGCGGTCTGAACTGGAGACGTTGGGCTTTCATTCTGGGGATGACAGGTTGCGTCCAGTTCATTCTCCTCACTGTTCTGGCCATGTTTCTTTACCCCGGCGGGACCCATGCGGACCAGGATACGGCAGGCTATTCCTTCTGGACCAACTTCTTCAGTGATCTGGGCAGAACCAGGACCTTCAGCGATCAGTCGAATACGGCTTCCATGGTGCTCTTTGTCATTGCACTGTCGCTGGCATCATTGGCTCTCGGCATAGCCTTCGCAGCCATGCCCCGCCTGTTCTCGGGTAGCAGAAGGACCCATTACCTCTCTATTGCCGGGTCGGTTTTCGGTGTGCTCTCGGCCCTGGCATACCTCGGAATCGCGTCTTGTCCGTCGAATCTGAATCTCTCTCTGCACAGGCTGTTTGTCTACATAGCTTTCTGCTCTTTCCTGTTGGTAGTGGTGCTGTATTCCGCCGCCATTTTCTTGAACAAGGACTATCCTAACCTCTACGCATTCACCTACTTGGGCTTCGCCCTGATCCTGGCGGCTTACCTCGTGTTGCTGTTCGGCGGGCCGGATGTTGAGACAGAGGGAGGGGTCAGGATCCAGGCGACAGGACAGAAGATTGTGGTCTACGCTGAGATAATCTGCATGTTTGTCCAGTCATACGGGGCGCTGAAGATGGAAAAGCAGCTTCGTGCCGGGCTTTCATCCAACTTGCAGGGATAGCCGATCCAGGAAGCTGTTGACCTCATCCACCGACTCCAGATAGTACCTGGCCGATGTCTCTCTGCCGGCCCGTCCCACAAGGACTGAGATGCCGCCGAGCCTGTCAACAGCCTTGAACCCGTCTTCATCCGTTATATCATCGCCCAGAAAGATGGCCAGCGGCTGATTGCCGGTGTTTGCCTCGCAGGAGCGCACCAGCATTTCCACGGCGCTGCCTTTGTTCCACTCAACCGCGGGTCTGATCTCGCGGACCATCTTGCCTGAAGTGATCCGGATGTTGTCGTCCGGTCCGGTTCCGTCGATCAGTCGCCTGAACTCAGCCTCAAGGTCGGCGACTTCTGCTTCTTCCACAAGCCGGTAGTGGATGCTCAAGGTGAGGCCTTTGTCTTCCACTATGACCCCGGCAAATTGTCCGAGACCGACAGCCATTTCCCGGAGCAGTTTCCTCATGGTCGGCCTTGTGGCCTCTGCGACCGGATGGGTGAATGTGACCGCCGGCCCGGCTGCTTCCAGCCCGTGATTGCCGATATAGATGATCCCATCAATGTTGATGCGTGCCTTGAGGTCGTCAAGCGCCCTGCCGCTGACGATCGCCAGGTCGATCCTCGGATTGCCGGCCAGCAGTCGAAGCAGTCTTCCCGCCTCTTTTGGAAGCGCCGCCGCCTCCGGCCTGGCGACTATGGGAGCCAGGGTGCCGTCGAAATCACTGAACACCATGATGTGTGCGGCGGCTTCTATTCTCGCGGAGATGTCCGGCCATCGATTAAACAGGTGCTCCAATCATCCCCCCAAATTCGAGTTTCACCATCTCGGTCACTATGTCTGCAGCCCATTTGTATATGTTATTCTCCTGCACCACAGCTTGCATCCTGCTCATCCGGCGCTGCCTTTCGGATGCAGGCATTTCCAGGACTTCCTTGATGGCTTCCGCGAAATGATCGGTGTCGTAAGGGTTCACCATTACAGCATCGCTCAATTCCCGGGAAGCTCCCGTGAACTCGCTGAGTATCAGTGCCCCTCGCTGGTCGATGGAACTGGCCACAAATTCCTTGGCCACCAGGTTCATGCCGTCATGGAGTGAGCTTACCATGGCAAAATGCGCCAGTCTTCGCAGTGCCATCACGGTCAGAGGGGGCAGGGGCCCCCGGAGATCGACAATAGGCTTCCAATCGGCAGTTTCGTACTTCCAATTTATCTCCTCGATGAGGCTGTCAATCTCATCATTGGTTCTCTTGTAGGCTGCAAGGTGGACTCGACTGGGGACGCCCGTTTGCACGAACACGACCCGTCTGGTGTATTCGGGATACCTCTGCAGGAAACGATCGAACGCCCGAAGCCGGTCCGGGATACCCTTGGTGTAATCGATCCTGTCCAGACCCATACCTATGAACTCAACGCGGAGCCCCTGGCTCTTCTTGATCCTCTCCATCTCCGCCTCGACTTCTCTTGCCCGAGCTTTCTCTTGTATGTCCTGAAAGTCAATGCTGATGGGGAAGGGGTGAACTGCAGTGGTCTTGCCGCCGTGTGTCACTTCGTATCTCTCCCGATCCACTCTGGACTCAATGGCCCGATCGACGGTATCCAGGAAGTTGTTGCAGTGATAGCGGATGTGAAAGCCCAACAGGTGGTTTCCCAGCAGCCCCTCCAGGATTTCTTCTTGCCAGGGGCAGATACGAAATGCCTCCGGGTTGGGCCAGGGAATGTGCCAGAACTGGGCGATGATCAGGTTTGGATTGGCATCGCGAAGGAGCCGCGGCAGCAGCGTGAGGTGATAGTCCTGCACAAAGACAAAAGCCTTGTTGTCACGGACTTCCTCCAGCACGGCCTGGGCGAAGCGTTGGTTGACCTTCTTATAAGCGTTCCAGTCGGCTTCATTGAAATGAGGACGGGTATATGAGATGTGGCACAAAGGCCACAGCGCCCCGTTTGAGAAGCCATAGTAGTAACCCTCCTCCTCTTCTTTGGAAAGCCAGACTCTCCTGAGATTGTAGGACGGTCTATCGGGCGGCACCCCGATTCGGTCGTGGACATTCACCGTCTCCCTGTCGGCGTTGCCGCTGCCGTGGGCAATCCAGGTTCCGCCGCATGCTCGCATGATCGGATCGAGCGCCGTGGTCAGGCCGCTCGGGGGCATGTCATACTTTATTTCACCTGCTACATAACTATGGACATAGGGTTCCCTGTTGGAGACGACTACAAACAGATAGTCGCGCAGTCTCTTGCCGATGAGTTCACTCAAGCTGTCGCGTGTCCACATTTCACACCTCCTTCTGGTTGAATTGGAAAGGCTGCGGGCTCTCCGCCTCCGCTGCATTTTCTATTCTTAAGAAGCTGCTCTAAAGGTGAATGACGTCCTCGCCATGGTCCAGGGCGAGGAACACCAACAAAAAGTCCCTTACCTGCCGGGTGATCAGAAAGTTGTGTCTGATGTGTTCCCGGCCATTCTCACCGAGCTGGCGGGCATAATCGGGATTGGCAAGCAATTGCCGGATGGCATAAGCCGTGCCGCCGATGTCATGACAGAGCAAGCCGGTCAGCTTGTGCTTGATCTGAAGCGGTATGCCGCCGACCGCTGAAGCTACCACAGGTTTGGCCTTCCAAAGCGCTTCGCTTACGGTGAGCGCGAAGCCCTCCTTGAGCGATTTCTGAAGGATTATAGTGGAGGCTCTCTGTATGGCGTTGATCTCGATGTCGGGTCTGGCTTGCCCCGATATTATGTGTATGTCAGGATTGCCGCTTGCCGCTTCCATTACCTCAGCCAACACGCGCTCAGACTCAGGGTCATCGCTGGCTCCGCCCCCGACGAGGACCAGGGTCGCATCGATTGACTTCTGCACCAACTGGAATGCCCGGATCACACCCACCGGGTCCTTGATGTAGTCAAAGCGTGACACCTGCGTGATTATGGGCTTGTCTCTGGGTATGCCGAGTTTCCTCATGACTGCATCGACGGTATCATTCGGGAGTTCCTTGTTCTTGTCACTGAGAGGGTCTATTGACGGAGAAACAAGGAACTGGCGGATGGGGAGACGTTGAGAGAAGGCAGGTGCCGAAAAAACTGTGGCGTCATACTGAAGCACGAAGCGCTCCAGGAAGCTCCAGACGCGTTCGTCCGGCCTTGATACGTCGACGTGGCACCTCCATATCCATTTTCTGCCGGCTTCCTTCTTTCTGATCAGCGCGACCGGCTGAGGATCATGGATGATTATCATCTGGCCGTGGAATTCCATCTCCGCCATGTTCTTTTCGCTGACCTCCAGAAACAGGGCAAAATCATCGTCGGAGATAGCCTCTTTTCTTCCGTGGAGAGCATTATGAAACTTCTTGGTGACCTCGAAGAAGGCCGGGCTTCCCCTGATCACACTCCAGCGCGCATCCACTCCCAGTTCCTGGAGAATAGGCACCATCCGGTTCAGAATCTCAGCCACACCGCCGCCGATAGATGTGGAGTTGATATTCTGAACGACCTTGCCTGACAGGCTGCCGGTGAGCAGCCTCATCTCCTCGATGGCGCTTTTGCCCACGATGGGCTCATAATCTGCGAGTCTCACCTGACTCCTTTTCGATCAGTTGTATTATTGATGTTCTGAGTCCTTCCAGCGTGCATGCGTAGGGGTCGAGCCTGGCGATCTTCTGGGCCAGATCTTCCTCTCCCAGAGCGCTTGCCAGCCATGCCGAGAAATCGTTGAGCCCTCTTCCCAATCTCAGTTTCGATTCAAAAAGGTGGAAATAGAGGGAACCGGAGCTGATCTTGCGGAGAGACTCGACAAATTCTCTGAGGTCGTTGGCTTCATGATGGGTGGGTACGATCACGCTGATCGATTTCACAAAGTAGAATTCATCGCCCTGCGCAGCTTCGCGAAGCGTGGCTGACTGGCATATGTACTCTTCTATGATCGATACGTGCCTCTCGCGCAGAGACTGCAGGTTGGTAAACTCGGTTGTATCTACGCTGGCCAGCCTCTCTGCCAGAACCTCGTCGCCCAAGGCCTCATCCACCCATAAGGCAAGGTCGTTTGGCGGCTGCGGCGTCAGATACTGGTACTCTTCCAGGAAGTGGTGGGTATGGTAGTAGATTACAGACTCAGGCACGGTCTTGAGGAGGTCTGCCAGTTCTTGAAGGTTCCTGGCCTTCAGGCCCGTGAGTTCCTGAATGTGTGATCTGAAGTAGAAGTGGAAGGTCCTCTTCGCTTTCTTGATAGGGTGTCCGTAGTTGATCACTGTAGACTGGACTAATCTCCGGTTCGGTATGGCAGTCAAAGCCCCGCTCGGGCTTCGGACAAGGACATTCCGCCAGGTCATCTGATCTACGTAGCCTTCCTCGCCGCGCTCCTTCAGCTTGATGTAGTCACCGACCTTTATCTGCCGGGAGGAACTCAGTTGAAGAGTGGCAATCAGGTCAGGGCCGGTGTCACGGAGGACTATTATCGACAGCAAGGCCAAAGCGCCTATGAAGACGAGAATGGCAGAGAGAGGAGCCCCCCAAACCTCCAGGAGTGTGAAGGCCGTCACCACCACGATGACGATTCTGCCGGCATACATCGTTGCATCAATCGCCTGTTTCGGTGCCTTCACATGGTCTCCGTAAATCGTGATCAACCTGCCGGTTATATTGAGCGCATAGAGCGCCAGCGATAGAACAAACAGCGTCCAGAGGATCCTGCTGACCGGCTTCTCCCACTCTTGCGGGAGCGTGGAGACCACCACGGCCAGCCAGGCGCTCATCGTAAGCACCCAGATGACTGAAGGAATTCTGGCTGTCTGGCGCAGCACCTGGAATCCCTGCCAGCCGGTCTCCTCCGACCACCTCTGCAGCAGGCCGTTGAGCCATTGCCGCAGCCAGAACATGGCGATCAGCGCCAGAATACCGACCGTCACTGGAACCAGAACATCAAGCCAATTGA
>CAYYWI010000009.1:0-51475 GCA_964475375.1 uncultured Dehalococcoidia bacterium | reverse complement strand
TGCCAATGCTGATTTCTTCTTCATGCTTCCGTCACCTCTCGGGTGATAGTCTATCTGCTCTTGCTCTGTATTGGAATCCAGGCATCCATCCACGGATGGGGGGGAAGAGGGGAGGCATTGACGAACTCGTAGAGGCAAGCTTATGATTGATCCCAGACGCCCGAATACCCCAGTCCCCAAGGGCGTTCAGATTGCCTGAGCATAAACAACGCAGTGCCGGCATTTGACCCTGGAAGTCTCAATAGCACCTATACGCTATTCTGCTGATGGAAGGCCGGAACCAAGCGGAGAGGTGTTTTCGAAAGAGCCAAGCCACAGGCGGCATCACAATGGATAAAGGCAGAGTGCGGGTAATTATCGAAGGTGTGAAGCCTGAGATCGATGGTGGCCGCTTCCCCATTAAAAGGATTATTGGCGGCGAGGTGATCGTTGAGGCTGACATATTCGCCGATGGTCACGACGTTCTATCGGCGTGTCTCATGTATCAGAAGGACGGCGCGCAGCAGTGGATCGAGGTGCCGATGAAGCCTCTGGTCAACAACGGCTGGACCGGCGCTTTCCCAGTCACCGAACTGGGACGCTATCTGTATACGCTGACTGCCTGGGTTGACCAGTTTGAATCGTGGCGAAGGGCTTTGGCAAAGAAAAGCGCCGCTCAGCAGGACATATCCCTCGACCTTCTTACAGGGGCACAGATGATTGCCGAGGCCGGCCGGCGTGCCCCGACACCCCATGCGGAGACGATGCAGAACTGGGTTGCAGCGCTGCGGTCGAGAGATTCCCCGGCATCGGTGAAAGCGGAGCTCGCTTTGAGCAAAGAAGTGTCCGACCTCATGAGCAGGTACGCCGAACGGCGGTTTGCCACCACCTATTCGAAAGAACTTGTGGTTGTCGTTGATCGAGAGGCCGCCCGTTCCAGTTCATGGTATGAGATGTTCCCCCGATCTTGCACCCCCGAACAGGGAAGACACGGCACCTTGGAGGATTGTGAGTCCAGGCTTGCCTACGTTTCAGCCATGGGTTTCGATGTCGTTTATCTGCCACCTATTCATCCGATCGGCCGCACCAACCGAAAGGGAAAGAACAACTCACCGACCGCAGGACCTGATGATCCGGGAAGCCCGTGGGCAATAGGGGCAGTTGAGGGCGGGCACAAGGCCATTCACCCGCAGCTCGGCAGCCTGACGGATTTCCAGCGGCTGGTGGCCAAAGCATCCGAATACAACATGGAGGTTGCCCTGGACCTCGCGTTCAACTGTACTCCCGACCACCCTTATGTGGAGGAGCATCCGGGGTGGTTCCGGCACCGCCCGGATGGGAGCGTCCAGTATGCCGAGAATCCGCCCAAGAAGTATGAGGACATCTACCCGTTCGACTTCGAGACCGAGGAATGGCCTGACCTCTGGGAGGAATTGAAGAGCATCACTCTCTTCTGGATTCAGCAGGGCGTGCGCATCTTCCGTGTCGATAATCCGCACACAAAGCCCTTCAGGTTCTGGGAATGGCTGATCGAAGCAATCAAGAGAGAGTACCCCGACGTCATTTTCCTGTCAGAGGCCTTCACGAGACCGAAGGTGATGTACCGTCTGGCCAAGCTGGGGTTCACGCAGTCCTACACGTATTTTGCCTGGCGCAACACCAAGTGGGAACTGACTCAATACTTCACTGAGCTTACTCAGACGGGGTTGCGGGAGTATTTCCGCCCCAGCCTCTGGACGAATACCCCGGACATCCTTACGGAGTACCTTCAGTATGGTGGCCGGGGCGCATTCATGACGCGACTGGTGCTGGCAGCCACTCTTGGAGCCAGCTATGGCATCTACGGTCCGGCCTTCGAACTCATGGAGAATAGAGCAAAAGAGCCTGGCAGCGAAGAATACCTCAACTCAGAGAAATATGAGATCAAGCGCTGGGAAATCGACAGTCCGCACAGCCTGAGAGACTTCATTACCAGAGTGAACCTCATTCGCAGAGACAACCCGGCTCTTCGAAACGACTGGAGTCTCCATTTCCACGCAGTCGATAATGAACAACTCCTCTGCTACAGCAAACACACTGAGGACCTCTCGGATGTCATACTGGTTGTTGTGAACCTGGATCCCCACCACACGCAATCAGGATGGGTGTGGCTATCCCTGGAAACGCTGGGGCTGGGCTATGACCAGGCTTTTCAGGTGCACGATCTCTTGAGTGACTCCCGGTATTCGTGGTATGGCCCGCGCAACTACGTTGAGCTTGATCCTCACTCGGTACCGGCGCACGTCTTCCGGGTACGCAAGCGGATTCGAACGGAGCGGGATTTCGACTACTATCTCTGAGAGGCTATGAGATGGAATCTGAAACAAGAGAGACGGTGCAGCAAAATGAGAAGAAGCAGGCGGCAAGAGCCCGAAAGGCAGCAATGCCTGTGGGTGTGAGTCCGCTCACCAAAGACGATATCTATCTCTTCAACGAGGGGAGCCACTACCGCCTGTACGAAAAACTGGGGTCCCACCTGGCGGCCGCCGGAGATCAGGAGGGAGCCTATTTCGCGGTCTGGGCTCCTGATGCAGAGAGGCTGACGGTCATCGGTGACTTCAATGGCTGGAACATCAAGAGTCATCCTCTGCATCCGAGGGGACGCTCCGGGATATGGGAGGGTTTTATTCCGGGGGTGAGCAAGGGGCACTGCTACAAGTACCACATTGAGTCACGATACAACAATTACCGGGTGGATAAGACGGATCCCTTTGCATTCTTCTGTGAGGTGCCGCCAAAGACTGCCTCCGTGGTCTGGGATTTGGACTACGTCTGGGGAGATCAGGCATGGATGGAGACTCGCCGCCAGCGCAACTCACTGGACGGGCCTACGGCGATCTACGAAATGCATCTGGGCTCGTGGAGGCGGGTGCCTGAGGAAGGAAACCGCTCTCTCACCTACCGCGAACTGGCACCCCAGCTTGCGGGCTACCTGCATCGTATGGGGTTCACCCATGTCGAGTTCCTTCCCGTCATGGAGCACCCCTTTTCCGGCTCTTGGGGATACCAGACTACCGGGTACTTTGCGCCGACCAGCCGATACGGCACGCCGCAGGACTTCATGTATCTTGTGGATTTCCTGCACCAGCACGGCATAGGCGTGATCCTGGATTGGGTGCCCTCCCATTTCCCAGGGGATGAGCACGGCCTGGGCTTCTTCGATGGAACTCACCTCTACGAGCACGCCGATCCCAGAAAGGGTCTGCATCCCGATTGGAACAGTTATATCTTCAACTACGGACGTCGTGAGGTCGTGAGCTTCCTGATAAGCAGCGCACTTTTCTGGCTGGAGAAGTACCACGTGGACGGACTGCGCGTTGATGCGGTGGCTTCAATGCTTTATCTGAACTACTCCCGGAGGGAGGGCGAGTGGATTCCAAATGAATACGGGGGCAAGGAAAACCTGGAGGCCATCGCTTTCCTGAGGCGTTTCAACGAGGAGGTGTACGGAAGCTATCCTGACGTCCAGACCGTAGCTGAGGAGTCCACAGCCTGGCCCTGGGTTTCGCGACCCACATACCTCGGTGGCCTGGGCTTCGGTATGAAGTGGGACATGGGCTGGATGCACGATACCTTGGAGTATATTACCAAGGCTCCCGTCTTCCGAAGGTACCATCACAACAACCTGACCTTCCGCATGCTCTATGCTTTCTCCGAGAACTTTGTGCTGCCTCTTTCGCATGATGAGGTTGTGCACGGCAAAGGCTCCCTGTTGAGCAAGATGCCCAACGATGACTGGCAGAAATTCGCCAATCTCAGACTCCTCCTGGCATATATGTACGCTCAGCCTGGGAAGAAGCTGCTGTTCATGGGGGCCGAGATCGGGCAGTGGCACGAATGGGATCATGACAGTAGTCTGGAGTGGCACCTCCTGGAATATGAGCGGCATGCCAGGCTGCAGCGGTGTGTGGAGGATCTGAATCGGCTGTACAGGAGCGAGCCGGCATTGAACGAAGCGGACTATGATCCGGCTTGTTTTGAATGGATTGACTGCAATGACTCTGATCAGAACGCCATCACCTTCATACGCAAGGGGCGGTCAGTACACAAGCCTGTGCTGGTTGCCTGCAATTTCTCCCCGACGCCCCGCTTCAACTACCGGGTCGGCGTCCCATCCGGCGGATTCTGGAAGGAAATCCTGAATAGCGATTCGGTGGAATACGGGGGCAGCGGACACGGCAACATGGGTGGGGTTGAGGCAGCGCCGCTGAGTCATCACGGCCGTCCCTATCTCGTCAACCTCACCTTGCCTCCGTTAGGAGTCCTCTTCTTCAGGAACGAGGAGGAGGATTGACTCGATCCTGGAGGGCACATCTGTGGCGTAATACCCGGTCATTTCTCCAGCAAACGGAGTATGCCCATGATCGGCACTTTCAACCAATCAGGGCGGCTGTCAAGCTCATAGCCGATCTCGTACATGGCCTTGTCCAGAATATATGCATCCAGGAGAACAGTCACTTCTCTTTGGCCCTCCGGCACCAGGAGTGATCGTCTGACCGTATTCAAGTAGGATGTGACGAAGACCGGCGTGACCCAGATATACCAGAATCTGGCCCACTGCTCGAGCAATGGAACCCGCCCCGGATCGACGGTTGTAGACGCGTGGCGAGCCGCCGCAAAATGAGCAGCATAATCGAAGGAGCGGATCATGCCGGCAACGTCTCTAAGCGGTGAGCGCTTCAGCCGTCGTTCGCTCAGCGGCCGCTTCGGCTCACCTTCGAAATCAATAATTACGAAATCCTTTCCCGTGTAGAGGACCTGGCCCAAATGATAGTCGCCGTGACAACGGATTCGTACCCCGCCGAACTTCATGGTCCGCAGCGGCTGATAATATCGTGCTACAATGGCTTCCTCTGAAGCTACGACTTTCTGAGCTTCCTGCCTCATTGCAGCAGGCAGAATGTCCAGCCGCTCATGCAACATCTCCAGGATCTGGGCTGCATAGCTTCTCATTGCGTGGTAGACGGAGTTCTGGTACATGATTGAGGATGGTTCCGGCGCGAATTCCGGATCGCTGGAGTTTGATGCCAGCGCCAGGTGGAGTTGCGCGGTGCGCTCTCCCAGGAGCTGAGCTGACGAGAGATAGGTTCCTATGGTCTCCTGAGCCAGCGCGGAGACCGGTTCGCTCAGAAACAGGGGTGGGTTCAGAGGGATCGGCGGGACCTGAACTGTTGGATGAGCCAGCGCGCGACTGAAATAGCCGTCCAGCGTGTCAAGGGTATATCGCCAGGCATCCACAGCATCCGGCACCAGGCCGTGCACAACAGCCAGGGTCGTTGGATGCCGGTTTCTTCGATGGTATTCCAAAGCACCAGCCAGTGGCGGAGTATATGCGAAGCGCGCCTTTTCGGTGAGGAAGCGGCCAAGCTCAAGGTCGGGGTTTGGTCCTTCTTCGAGGCGACGGAAAAGCTTGAGGATGAAGCGCCCACCGCAGGCGACAGAGGTGTTGCTCTGCTCAGTCCTGATGGGAGGAATGTCCTGCTTGGCACTGGACCCATGGATGCTCTTGAAGGCTCGACCGGGCGTGCCTGCGACGTTGCCGAATTTCCCTTTGAAACGGCGCCTTCTGCCGATGGCCTCTACCAACTCACTGCAGAAAGCTTTGACTGTCATTGCATCGAACAACACCTTCGGGCCGTCTGCCATCGAATCACCTGATTTCAAATAGGCAACGACGGAACGAGGATGCCGTGTTATGATCTCCTCAGCCCGCTCTCGTGGAGTAGAGGCCAGCGGGATAGCGTAGATCTCTGATTCACCCTCAAAGTAGTCAACCTTGGTCAAGCAGAGATGAACGAGGCTGCCCGCGAAATCCATGGGGACAATGTCCTCGATCTTGAGCGACTGGATGCGTCGTGCTTTCCCACGAAACCAGCGACGGCCTGGAACGTAATCCAACAGGGCTCCTTCCAGGGCGCGCCAATTGTCTCTTCCCACGATCGCTTTCTCGTCAAGTTCAATCGTCGGCATTGGAGCGACGGCCTCTGAAGGAACGAGACGCTGAGCGAGAGCCTCTACACTCTGTGGTTCGAGGGAGAACCAGTAGAAGCCATAAGGACCGAGGGTAAGGTTATAGTCGTCGGCACCAACAGGAGCAAATTCAGAACGGCCAAAGAGTTCTACTGGCGACCTGCCTGCAAAGGCGGAAAGATCGAGTCGACCCTGCTGGGCACTGCGAGAAAGGTTGGCCACAACCAGAATCGACTCATCCTCGTACTGCCGGACGAAGGCCAATATCTTCCGATTCTCTGGATAAAGAAAGGTGATGCTGCCTCTTCCGAGACTCTTGAAGCGTTTTCTCAGAGAAATGAGCCGCTTCATCCACCACAGGAGAGAGTCAGGGTTGGCCTGCTGATTCTCCACGTTGACCGACTCATAGTGATATTCAGGATCAATTATCGGCGGCAGATACAGCCGCTGCGGATTCGTCCGGGAGAATCCGGCATTGCGGTCAGGACTCCACTGCATGGGGGTGCGCACGCCGTTTCTGTCTCCAAGGTAAACGTTGTCACCCATGCCGATCTCGTCGCCATAGTATATGACCGGCGTCCCGGGTAATGAGAAGAGCAGCGCATTCATCAGTTCGATCTTCCTTCGGTCGTTATTGAGCAGTGGGGCCAGACGGCGACGGATGCCCAGATTAAGTCTGGCGACAGGGTCGGTGGCATACACCCTGTACATGTAGTCACGCTCCTCGTCGGTCACCATCTCCAGAGTCAACTCATCATGATTTCGAAGGAAGAGAGCCCATTGACAGTTGTCTGGAATCCTTGGGGTGTGTTCCAGGATGTCTGTGATGGGGAATCGGTCTTCCATGCGAATCGACATGAACATGCGCGGCATCAGCGGAAAGTGGAAGGCCATGTGGAACTCATCTCCCTCACCAAGGTATGAGACAGCGTCATCCGGCCACTGATTGGCTTCAGCAAGAAGCATTCGATTCTTGAACTTGGTATCAACATGTTTGCGGAGATCCTTCAAGAAGGCATGTGTCTCCGGCAAATTCTCGCACGTGGTCCCCTCTCGCTCATACAGGTAGGGCACTGCATCTACCCTGAGACCGTCAACGCCCAGACGTAACCAGAAGTCTACTGCTCTGAGGATGGCTCTGTGCACCACCGGATTGTCATAGTTCAGATCAGGCTGATGTGAATAGAAGCGGTGCCAGTAGTAGGCCTTGGCAACCGGATCCCAAGACCAGTTAGAGTGCTCATAGTCTTTGAAGATGACGCGTGCATCGCGGTACTTGTCAGTAGTATCACTCCAGACATAAAAGTCCCGCCAGCGGCTTCCTGGTGGAGCACGACGCGCCCGCTGGAACCATGGGTGTTGATCTGATGTGTGATTCAGAACCAGCTCGGTGATGATACTTAGACCACGCTGGTGAGCTTCCTCAACAAGGGACCTGAAGTCGCTCATGTTGCCGTATACGGGTTGAATGTTAACATAGTCGGAAATATCATAGCCGTCGTCCTTGAGGGGTGAAGGGTAGAAGGGCAAGAGCCAGATCGCAGTGATTCCCAGGTCGTGGAGGTAATCGAGCTTCTCTATCAGCCCCGGGATGTCTCCAATGCCGTCTCCGTCGCTGTCTGAGAAAGCCCGTATATGCATCTCATAAATTATTGCATCCTTGTACCAGAGAGGGTCGCTGCCAGAATGCCTGCCCATCCGCTCATGCATAGCATCACCTTCCACCCATATTCCCTGCCCGCCGGTTCCGCAAGTCTGTGCGGAAACCGACAGGCTCCACCACTCGCTATCATCTGCCTATGCCCAGTGTAACGCGTATGTGCTCGGCCAGTTCTTTCACGCCAACAGGCTTTGTGAATACCCCCCTGGCGCCATATCTCATACTCTCCTGCTGAACCGATGGGCTGCGCTGGAGCGCGATCACAAGGAAGGGTATTTTTTCCTTCTGCAGTCTTTCGCAATGTCCCCAGACAGTGTGGTCAAAACCGGCAAGATCTATGACAACGAGCGCTATCTTCTCGCCACTCTGGACCGTCTGATCGAGCTCCGAGAGACTTGCAGCAATACGCATATCATATTTCTGTTTATCCAGTGATTGACTCAACTGCTCTGCATTGCTGCGATTGCTCCCTACCAGGATAACCACTGGTCTTCTGGTGTGTTCCTTGACGAGCACCCGTATTTCAGAGGCTGTCTGCGCGATGGACTTCCCGAGTGCAGTGGCCACCGTATCACCCATTTCATCTGCCGCATCCATGACACCGGCAGCGCTTGCCCGTGCAGCCTCATCGTGCTTCAATCCGGCCTGCTCTCCAGCCTTGATCCCCGCCTCGATGGCCATCCGGGCTGCCTTTGTCACATCGCCATCAACGGCAGTGGTGCTCCGAACCGCTGCGCGGGTAGCCTGTCTGAGCACATCAGTGGTCACAGCGGTGAATGTGCCTACACCCTCGATCGTTCCGATCACAGCACCCTTGACGATGGAGCCAAGATCGGAAGCCGCATCTCTTCCACCCTGAAGCGCTCCCATCATGGTTTCCTCCACAACCTCCTCCAGGATGTGCGAAGTCCGGCCCTTCCTCAACCTGTCACTACTCAAAGCACGTGCAGTAGCAGCCCGTGTTATCCCCATGGTTTTGTCCACCACATCCCCCGCCTCTTTCCCCACCTCGCTGAAGGCCTTCCTGACCGCCCTGCTGATATAACCCATGCCCATTTTGACCACCTCACTCCACTACCCTAGCCGCCACAGGGTTTCTAGCTGCCGTTTCAGGGGGCTACGCTCTTAGGATACTACTCGTCAAGCCCGTTTTGTAGACCACCGACCTTTTGTTCGAAATTTATTTCTCAGCTTATCGGATTTATGAAAGGCAAGGAGGGCAAAGCTCTCATTCACCATCTATTCCCCGAACGCGAGCCCCGAGCTGATGTCTCTGTGATTCCTGAGGTAATCCTCTTTACGCCTCCTGGCCAGGCCGGAGTCCTGCCACCGGCGGGCCGTCTCGATTATGGAGTTCAGGATGTCGGATGCTTTTTCGAAGCGCTCTGGTGGAATAGCAGGTTTAAGGACGGCAACAGCATCGAAAAGCCTCCTGGCACCCACCTCCACCATAGCCGTGTTCCACCACGGTCTGCAGCTTGCCCACCAATACTGGCAACTGTGAAGTCCTTCGTCGAGGAGGTGCCGTGCCTTATCATAGTCCGGCGCGTGTTTTGAAGCAGTCTTCACTAAGTCTATTGCCAAACGGGTAAGCCGCCACTGCAGAGCGTGCAACTCATGCCCCGGATACTCCCACTGCGGATAGGGAATCCCCCGTGCCATCTCATCTTCCCAGGTACTCCAGGAAGATGCGAGGGGATGGCATTGTTCATGTGCCGGGTAAAGGTCCAGAAGGTCCGAGACAAAGCACGTCCCGGGCTGCTCCAGAGCCCACATTTCCTGCAGCAACTTCTCCTGTCCCGAACGATGGTGCCCGTAAATCTCACCATCGGTCCCGGTCAGAAGATAGGAATTCTTCCATAGTCTGTCGCCCAGAGCCTCGAGAAATTGCCTCCTCCCAGGGTACTTGCCATATGTGATGCCCGTGCTGAAAGGCCGCTCTTTGAAAAAGACTACCAGGTCGCCCGCCTCTTTGATTGAGTATACTCTGTCGTCTCGCACCGAACCTATCCGGCCATTGAAGGCAATCTCATCGACGATGATCCATCGGAAGCCCATCTCGCGGACCAACCGGGCCAGGTCGGTACCGTAGCACATCTCCGGCGGAAAGAAGCCTTTCGGGTCATAGGCGTCGCCAAAGTAGCGTCGATTAGTCTCCGTGTTCAGCCGTATCTGTCTTATGGCTTCATCTCGAGGTATGAGGGGCAGTATGGGGTGATAGATAGCACTGGCGGTGAACTCGATCTGCCCTCTCTCGGCTGACTTCCGCAGTCCCTCTATGACATCAGCCAAACCGTATCGGGCCAACTGCTCAGTGAGGCAAGCGTTGATATTGAGCGTGATCTTCGCTTTGGGCGAGTCATCAAGCACTCTCACCAGCGTCCGGTAGCTTTCACTGGTGACTTTGCGCACTATATACTCGGTCTGGGTCGGTGGTTGGTAAATATGGAGGAAATTTGCCCAGTACATCAAAGCCCCCTAATCTCAGGGGTCGGATAATGTTTGATTCTCAGCCGATCCTCAGTCCATCTTTATCGAGATTGTCCTCCTACTATTAAGGTATCATCACAAGTCAACCAGTGTACAACCTGTGCAGACGGGCTCTCATTCTTGTCGAGGGATAATAGACCCATCGCCGCCTTAAGCCAAAGAGGGCGGGGACGCATTCCCCGCCCTCATGCGGCTGACTAATCTGTCGGGAAGGACGGCTAATTCCGCCTATCGCTCAAGGTGTGCGGGACCACCAGGTTGCCGCCGCCCAGGTAGACATACTCGTTGGCATCGACCTTCCGGTCACCATCGCCGTCCAGGGAGAAGGGAAGCTCCCCGTCTATGGTGAGCTTGGTGGTGAACCAGAACATATCCGTCTCGTTACCCGGCTCATCCATGTCCTGCACGTAGACCTTGAACTCCTGGTTGCCAGACTCAGCCAGCACATTGCCGTCGGCATCCAGGCGGGTGTAGACGCACTTGCCGCTGAAGGAGGCTATGCCCGGATAGGTGTTGGACACGATTGCCAGCCCGTAGAGGGCATTGCTCTTCAGGCGGATGATGCCGCCGTCGTCCAGGTGAGCAATGAGCAGCAGGCTGCCCTTCACCTGCACGTTTTTCTTGTTGATGGTGTATTTCATGGTGTAGCCGAAGTTCACCCGGGCCCCCTCCAGTTCGGGGTTTTGTGTGCCGGCCGGCCAGGTGAACCAGCCGCCGCCGGTGGTGAAGCCCAGGCTGGGATCGTAGACCACCAGCACATCTTCGGCCGGGGCAGCAACAAACCACTCATTATCAAGGGTTACTACACCGGCGTAGGTCTCCACCCCGAGTACATCCGCCGGGACGTTGAAGGTGGCAATGCCCGTTGCCGGGTCGAAGGTTGAGGCCGTGCCTGTCCATCCACCCCCACTCCCCACGGCGGAGAAGGTCAGGGCGATGTCTTCCGGCTGGATGTTGCCCAGGTTGCCTGCATAACCATCGAGGGCCTGATGGATGAGCGCGCTCCAGGTGAAGGCGCTGTTGTTGCCGCCGTCCGACCCTACCCGTACCGCTACGGCATTGGCGGAGTCAAGGGTGATGATGGCGTTCTCCTTGGTCACCGTCAGCGCGGTGGTGGGGTTATTGATCGAGTCCAGTCCATTGAACCTTGCCGTAACTGTCTTGACGCCGGCCCTCATGTCCTCCATCGCCGACTCCAACGGAGGCACGTCGCTCAGTGTCCAGGTAGTGACGCCGTACGCAGTTGATGCCGTGCCCGTGCCCATGTACTGGGCATTTACGTAGAAGTCCACGCTGGCGGGAGCGGTTGCCCCTGGATAGCTGGCTGGCGTAAGGGTGGCCGTGAAGGTCACGAGGCCGCTGTACTGTTGGGAAGCCGGAGATACGCCGACCGTCCATTTCCAATAATGGCCGGTGAGGGTGCCGGGGGCCTCTACGGTGAACATATTGTTTACCGCCGTTTGCCCGAATCCCGAAGTAACGGCCCAAACATACTTGGTGGCGGCGCCGCCACTGACGGGACTGATGTAGGTATACTTGACCCCCTTCCCTGCATCCACCCAACATGATTGGCTGACAAAACTGCCCGTTAGCTCCAGGAACTGCGGCGGACTCTGAATGTCTACTCGTAGAGTTGTGCCCGTAGCGTCATCGCCCAGGCCACTCTGAGCGAAGGTAACCAGGTATTGCGTCTTGTACGTTCCAGTCAGGATCTGGGGACCGCTCACTGTGAACCTGGAGGTCGGGGAGGGACCAGCCGTCAATACGAAGCGTTTGCCGGCGTCGCTGAGGACAAGACCGGCATAGTTGTAGGTTACAGTGGTGCCTTCATCCACCCAGTATGACGTGCTGCCGAAATTGCCTGCCAGCGTCACGGTCTGGGATGGGCTGCCAATGCTGCCGCTCACCACCGTGCCTGCAGCCGAGGAATCAAGTCCAGACTGGGTGAAGATGACCAGGTATTGCGTCTTGTACACTCCCATCAAGGTCACCGGCCCGCTTACCGTGAACCCTGATGCGGGCGAGGGTGCCGCGATCAACACGAACTGCTTGCCAGCGGTGCTGCTGGCGACCTTGCCGGAGTAATTGTAGTACACGACCGTACCGGAGTCCGCCCAATACCACGTGCCGGGGAAGTTGCCTGACAACGTCACCCTCTGATCGAGGCTGACAATGTAGGCCTGCGCCGCAATGCCCGTAGTGGATCCATCAAGCCCCGTCTGGGCAAAGGTGACCTGGTACTGGGTCTTGTATGTTCCCGTCAGGGTCATTGGCCCGCTCACCGTAAACCCGGAAGCCGGAGTGGACACATCTATCAGCCAAAACCGCTTGCCGGGCGAACTGCTGCCGACCAGGCCGTTGTAATAGTAGTCAATCGTGGTGCCGGCATCCGCCCAGAGCGGCTCGCTCTCGAAGTAGTCTAACAGCGCCACGGGCTGAGTGGGGCTGGCGATGGTGCCGCCCACCACCAGGCCCGAAACCGACGAATCAAGCCCTGACTGAGCGAAGGTCACCTGATACTGGGTCGTCCAGATTGCCGTGGCCGTCTTGGGCCCGTCCATAAGGATAGGATCGGAGGTTGAGCTGGAGCCGCTCGCAGCCCCGCTCCAGCCCGCAAACACGTATTGTGTCCCCGGTGTGCCGGCCACGACCAGGGGATCTATGGTGGCCTGGGCATTATACCCGGCGTTGTACCAGCCGGAGCCGCCCGCAGTGCCGTGGCCGCCGTTGTTCGCCGTCAGGTAGTATTGCAGCACGTAATTCGCCGTAACCGTAGTATCGCCTGCCGGCATGGTCATGGTGGTGGAAGGCGATGCAGGATTGGCTACACCAGGCCCGCTCCAGCCGGTGAAGAGGTATCGAGTTCCGGAGGCAGTTGAATATGCTGGCAGGACACTAATCGACACCGTGGCGTCCGCTTCATAGGCACCCGAGCCTGTAGTAGAGCCGATAGGGGCCGGGTTGGTGGCAACCGTCAAGTTGTACGTATTCGGCCTGAAATAGGCCGTCAAGTGAATTTCTTGGGCCGGCATGGTGAAGGATAGCGATGCGCTGGTGCCGGAAATACCGGGATAATTGCTTTCCCAGCGGTCAAAGATCCAGGCGGACCCGGCAGAAGCCGATACAGCTACGTAATCGCCGTAGTAGGCATAGGGCGGCGCATCGAAAGAGAAGGTAGAACCCGCCTCCGGGGGTTGCACGTTTACCA
This sequence comes from uncultured Dehalococcoidia bacterium, assembly GCA_964475375.1. GTDB lineage: Bacteria > Chloroflexota > Dehalococcoidia > UBA2247 > RBG-13-53-26 > JAFGCL01. Next base: position 38,129 of record CAYYWI010000009.1, on the reverse strand, counting down.
GCACCCCATAGCGGATTGGCTCAAAGTTCGCCTGGACGGTCTTATTGCCGTCCATGTAGACAGTGGTGGTAATGCCTGTCCCTGAAGCATCGCCGGTCCATCCGGCAAAACGCCACCCGGTATACGGATCGGCAGTCAGGGTGACGGTTGTCCCCGCCCTGTAGCTTCCCCCGGGCGGGTCCACATAGCCCATGCCGGCCTGATTTACCATCAGATTGAAGGTGGCGGGCTCGAAGTTGGCGTATTGGTATACGTCATGGTCCGGCATGGTGAAGCATATGGTCTGGCTGCTATCTCCGAAATAGCCGCTCCAGTTGCTGAATTCCCAGAGCGGCCCCGGATTGGCTGTTAGCGAGACCCCTTGGCCATACACCGCAGAGGTCGGCCCGGAGATGGAGCAGGTAGCAGATGCTTCTGAAGGGAGGAACACTGTATAAATCTGATAGGTAGCCGGGTAGAAGCCGGCATAGACGGTCTTGTCGCTATTCATGACCACACTGGTGGTAGTGGATGTTCCTGAGGCATCACCGCTCCATCCCGCGAACTCATACCCGGCAGCCGGGTAAGCATGGAGTGTTACGGTGCTGCCGGCCAAGTACGACCCTCCGGCTGGGTCTACAGAACCCCCGCTTGCGTACACCGTGAGAGTGTACAGGACTTCGGTGACAGTGATGGACATGGACTCGGAGTCGTCGGGGGTGGCGCCCACCGCAGGATCGTCCACGCTCACCGTAACATCCAGGGCGGGATTGGTATGATAATCGAGGGCGGTGCCCGCTTTTATGTAGAGATCACCCCCGTATATCTCGAAAAGGGCCGCATCTGCCCCGGACAGGGAAAGGGTGTTGATGCCCAGCGCATCATCGCTGACCACGATATCGGCCACCTTTACACGGACAGACGTGTTGATAGTTTCGGGCAATGAGGTGATCTTGTTCGCCAGTGAAAGGCCGGGCGGTTCGTTGACGTCTGTAATGGAGATGGTGAAGGGCTCTTCGTAGGAGCGTCCTGTGCTGTCGGTGCTCCTGATCCTGATGCCGTAGGAGTTCTTTGTCTCATAATCGAACCCGGCAGCGGTGCGGAGGCTGTTGCCGCTGATTGTGAAAAAGGCGTTATCCATATCCCCACTGCCAGCTACCAATATATAGGTGAACGTGTCCCCCGGATTGGCATCTGTGGTGCTGAAGGTCCCCACAGTGGTGCCCGCCGGTTGGTTCTCTGCCACACTGCTGGAGCTTAGACTGATGTCCGTGGGAGGTACAAAGTCATTGTCGATAAACTGAACGGTGGTCTCTGTACATGTACCAAGAATGGCGTTCGTGGGGTTCCATAGATAGACTGAGAGTGTCTCATTGAATTCCGGAATTGAATCGTCGATTGGATATATTCCAATATACTCATATGTATCGCCTGGAGCGAAAACAAGTGTGCCCGATGGATCATAGTTGCCTCTATAGTCGATGGTATAGTCCACACCAGGCGTAGCCGGTACCCCGGTACTCCCGTAAGTGACGTAGTAATCCACTGTCACCGTTTCGGTTGAAGCCGTAGACAACCTGACATTAACTGCCACCCCCCAAGTAGTGCCCTCACTCGTAGTGATAGGGGGTGTTTGAAGAAAGTTAATCCGTGGAATACTGTAGCTGACCACCGCCCATACTGCGGATACATCAATATCCGGCCAGCCATCATCTGAGCGGACGCCGAACTGCGTCAACCGAGCGCCGGATATCCCGTTTATCTCCTGCACTGTCCACGGAGCCCCGGTGGCCGGATTCAGGCTCCACGTATCGCTGAATGTCCGCCATGAGAGATCGGGGTTATTGTATGTCCCACGATAGCGGGTTATTAAAGTCCCGTCTTCAATCTGGATAGCGGCAGTTATGCTGTTCCCCGTCAACAAGACTTCTTTGCCATCCCTGGCCCGGTAATAGACTCTCAGGCTGATATTCCAGGCTCCTTCCGGTACATTGAAGGCCGGGAAGGTGAATAATTGCCAACCACCACTGTTGGTAATCAGTGTGATGTAGTCACTATCATTGATAGTCGAACCGTCAACATTCTCGTTGACCGGCGACCATTTGGCACCCGTCCCCCAATCGCCGCTGGAATAGCCGTTGCCGGTGGGAACCCGCACCTGGGGGGCACCGGGGGCGTCTACCGCCATGGCTGGTGCTACCAACAGCATGCTGAAGGTTACCGCCAGTAGTGCTACCAGCAAAAGAATGGTCAGCTTCCTCATTTACTATCTTCCTCCTGTTTGTCCTCTTCACAGTTCATTCTGCCACCTTGTATCTCCAATGTGCCTGACTCAAAAGGTGCATACTTCGGCTGTTTGTCTATCAGGTCCAGCAAACCCTGGGTGGACAGCTCGTGCAGCTGCCGGCCGGACCATATCTTTACGAGGTTGCTGTCCGGGCTAACACCGATCACCAGAAAGGTGGGGCGCTTCTCCAGCAAGAAGAAAGCTGCCTCGGGACGATCAGCCTCTACGTCAAAAAGAATCACATCCGGTGCGAGAGCTTCCAGATCAACCGTCTCTGGCCACGGCGGCGAAAGGGTGCTTACCTCATACCGGGAGACGCGCCGCAGGCTGGCTCCAAGAGTGCCCAATATCACCGAGTTGCCGTAAAGATAGATCCGCCGGCACTTTTCCATACTCTTGTCAGCATCTTCTCGACGCTGCCAACAAAGTATCAGAAAGGGGCGCGTTTTACGCTGCCTCCAGGGACAGAAAAAGGACAGTCTGCAGACTGTCCCTATAGAACGGAGGACCTGCCAGTCCGGAGTGGCGAGAGTGGCTCTACATATCCGTTTTCTCGCGCCCCAGGCCGAGACGCCCAGCATAAGCCAGCACCTGGGCCCGGTTCTCCAAATGCAGTTGGTTCATGATCTCCGCCATGTGATACTTGATGGTGCGGGGGCTCAAGGCCAGCCGGGCTCCAACTTCTTTATAAGAGAGCCCCTCCGCAACGAGTTCAAGCACCTCGACCTGCCGCGAATTTAGCCCGCTGCCGGGTAGCCCCTTACCCGTTTCCTGGGGACTTCTTGGGGAAGTCTCCGCCGGCGAATTGCCGATGCGCGCAAACTCGTCCAGCAGTTTAGCCGCCAGTCCTGGGGAGAAGGGAGGGATGCCCTGCTGGGCTTGGTTAAGTGCCTCAGCCAATTCAGCCGCGTCCATACTCTTGAGAAGGTAACCGCAGGCACCAGATTTGACTGCTTCAAACAGGTCCTTGTCGTCCGTAGAGGTTGTCAGAATTATGATTCTGGCCTCCTGGTTCTCCACCTTGATGAGACGGGTGGCTTTCAATCCGTCGCACCCCGGCATACGGATGTCCATCAAGATAACGTCCGGCTTCAGCCGCCGTGCGAGTGCAACGGCCTGCAGTCCATCCTCAGCCATCCCAGCGACTTCAATACCATGCGCCTCGAGCAGATTCTGCAGTCCCTCCAGCATCAGGCGGTTGTCATCAACCAGCAATACTCTCATTAGACACCCCCTCGCCATCTTCAATGGGCGCCTCCAACGTCACAATGGTACCGGCTTCAGGCTTCGAAGCGATTTTCAAAGATCCACCTATTTGCCCCATACGCTCTCGCATAAAGTCCAGGCCAAAGTGGCGGTCAGCGTCCGGGCTTGATCGGTCAGTATCGAAACCACAACCGTCATCAGCAATGTTGATACGGACCTGGCTCTTATCCTGGTCAACAGTGACTCTTACAGTGCAGGCACCACTGTGTTTGCGAGCATTGGTCAGAGCTTCCTGGATAACTCGTAGAAGCTGGACCCCGGAGCCGGAATCGAGAGTGCCTTCCTCAAAGCCGTGCGGCAGGACTAGCTCGGTGCGAATTTTGCAGTGCGCTTGGAAGTCACTGAGGTACTGCCTCAGCGTTGGGATGAAGGACCAACCTTGTCCTGTCCCAGCCTTGAGGCTGAGGATTGATTCGCGAACGTCCATGTGGCCGTATCGAGCCACCTCTTCCAGGCGGCCGAGGAGAGCCTGCGCTTTCTCAGTATTACCGGATACAAGCCATTTTTGAATGGCCTGTGCCTGAATATTGACATAGCCGAGGACTTGAGCGGTGCTGTCATGCAGTTCGCGCGCCAGGCGCTCGCGTTCTTGCAGCGTGGCAACCACTCGCTGCTGCTCGATGAGCTGAGCCTGTGCTCGCCTCTGTTCCGTTATTTCGTGCAACACAAGAAGCCGGCCGAGGGCTCGACCACGCCGATCCTTCAACAGGGTTACACTCAGGTTGTATTGCCGCACTGCTTTGTCACTCCCAAGGCTAATCTCCGATTGCATTGTGCTCTCCTTGTCTCGTTTCAGCAGATCGGTGTCCAAAGTGAGGATATCGCTTACAGGGCGTCCCATGAGAGCAGGCTGCAGACCTTTGAACATCTTGGCAGCCGCAGGATTTGCATCTACAATTCTCCCCTCCAGGTCCAAGACCAGCATCCCGTCGGCCATTTGCTCGATGGCAGTTGTGTGGGCGGCAGGGAGGGGATCCAAAACATGGAAATGGAGGAAGGCCACTCCGTATGATGAGGCTTGGACACCTATTACCGCGAGTATGGCTTCTCCTGGACCCACTAACCCCCCATAGACGTGATCCACGAGGAACACCGCGTGAGCGGTAACCTGGCCCAACAACATTATGGCTGCCGGCCAGCGGTGCCGAGGAGAACGAATGGCCAGCCACACCAACGCCAGAACATTTACCAGACCTAAGAGGTAGCCATATCCCAGGAAGATCCGATTTCCAAGGACGGGAAATCGCAGGACTTGTCCATCCATCTGGAAGCCTGACCACACTAGGTGATGATAATCGTTGGTCACGATTAGGATCAGGAATAGAACCGGCGGAATAGATAGCAGAGCGAGGTTGCGGCGGTTCAGAAAACGGTCCAAACCGGCGTACGCCAGAATGAAACAGGTGAATGCGGTCACTGTGGGCAGCAGCCATGCCACCTGAAACTTGACCCAGAAGACCTGGGTGGAGAAGTCTACGGCGGAGATCTCGAGTGCGGTTCCAGATGCCCAAAGGAAGGCAAAGAAGCATCCGACGGCGAACGGAGTGGCTCCACGTACCCCGCGTCGGCCCCATCCGTACCAGCCAAGCAAGATTGCCAGGGAAACGGTTACCAGGGCTGGCCAGACATGCGGATCGTAAGTGTAGGACCAGGTCACTGGACTGTTCCCACTTGTCTGGAGCAATAGCGGCCCCTGTTGGGGAGACCCAGAATGGCCCTCATCCTACTCCTTCAAATTCGATAACCGTCGTTGACGGTAAGTGGAGAGAATAGTATAAGGCCATTCGCGAGTTGCAAGAAAGTGAATTCGGAGGTCGCCCACTTGATCTTGGTGGGTCTCGCTCGGCCAGGACTCTTGTTGTCTTGCCGTCGACCACTAGGAGCCTGTCCGAGTAATCGCGTTTGGGGCGTGCAGAAGGTACAATAGAGGGCAATTCTGACCGAGGAGGCCCACGTGAGCAAGACCTTCCGCCCCTACGAGCCCGACCAGATATTCCTGATGCCGGCGTCGCTGCGCGATTGGCTGCCCAAAGACCATCTGGTTTACTTCATGTCGGACCTCGTTGACCAACTGGACCTGAGTGACATCATGAGTCGCTATGAAGAAGAGAGGGTTATCCGCCATACCATCCGGCGATGATGGTGAAGGTGCTGCTGTACGCCTACTGCATCGGGGTTCCGTCCTCGCGCAAGATAGAGAAGCGGCTTGAAGAGGACATTGCCTTCCGGGTGCTGGCGGCGAACAACACCCCCGGACTTCCGCACGATCTCCGACTTCCGCAAGGACCATCTCCAGAGTCTCGCGGGGCTGTTCGTGCAAGTGCTCAGGGTCTGCCGGAAGGCCGGACTGGTGAAGCTGGGGCATGTCGCTATTGACGGCACGAAGGTGAAGGCCAACGCCTCCAAGCACAAGGCCATGAGCTACAAGAGGATGAAGGAGGAAGAGGCGCGATTGGAGGCCGAAGTACGTGAGCTGCTTCAGAAGGCCCAGTCCACGGACGAAGCGGAGGACCGTGCCTATGGGAAGAACAAGAGGGGAGATGAGCTGCCGAAGGAACTGTCCTTTCGAGAGAGCAGGCTGCAGAAGATAAGGGAAGCCGAGGCAGCTCTTGAGGCCGAGTCCATGGTGGAGGCTGAAGAGAAGCAAGACAAATCCGACAAGGGTACGGAGGCTCCTGATGGCAAGGCGCAGCGCAACAAGAAGCAGGCAGTGCCGATGGTGAAGCAAGTGAAGGAGAATACCGGGGACCTGCCCCGGCAGATGTCAGCCGATGCCGGATACTTCTCCAGCAATGTAGTGGGGGAACTCACCGCCTCGGGCATTGACGTGTACATACCGCCGGACAAGATGCGCCATGCATACAAGATGCCGGCAGCACCGCGTGGACGCATACCGAAGGGTCTATCAACGGCGGACAGGATGCGCCGCAAGCTGAAGACGAAACTGGGAAGGAAGCGCTACGGTCTGAGGAAGGAGTTGCCGGAGCCGGTTTTCGGCCAGATCAAACAGGCGCGAGGCTTCCGCCAGTTCCTGCTCAGAGGCAAAGAGAAAGTGCGAGCAGAATGGCGCTTCATTTGCACCGGCCACAATGTGCTCAAGTTGTTCAGCGCCTTGACCAGCGTGCTGGCCGAACTGGCCGCCGCAGATGAATGCAGGCACTTGTCAGCAGCATAGGTCGGCAAGACCCTCTGCACGAAGGCCACACGCCACCCCAGCCAGGAAGATCCGCAACTCACCCCCCATCAGCCGGCATACCCGCCCACGCAACGGTCTGAAACTGGGCCATTCGCCGCTCGGAAACTGAGCCACCCCATAGGGACGGGTTACGGGGACAGGCTCCTAGCTACAGTATCGTTGGCGTCCAAGCCTTCCTCGACAGTCGGGGCAAGGCTGACAAAACGGTCCTTCTTGGCCCCTCCTCCACTCTGCCGGCATCACAAAGCTGCGGCACGCGGGATTAGGCAATCAAGCCGATCCGGAATCAGTCCAACGGCTGATGCTTCGCTGTCATCGCAGGGGCTAGTATCGGCTCAAGGGTGGGTAGAGCTCCACCTTCCGATTGGAGTCTGAGATGATACGGATAAGCGAGTTGGCGGCAGAGGCTTTGCATGAGACTCTGGTTGGCAGCGGCATTGACACTGGCAGGATGTTGAGACTGACAGAGAACGGGGTTCGGCTGGTATTGGAGCTTGACGGTCCCGGCGGCAACGACAGAATCGTCCAAGGTGTGACTATTCTGCTCGTCGACTTGCGACTTGAGGGCAAGATCGGGGACGCCTTGATTGACGTTGAGGCCGAGCCGGAACAGCCACACCTGGTCATACGTCTGGCAACATAGAACAAGGCGCCGAAGGACAGGTCAGGACCTCTTCTTTGATCAACCAAGGCTGCTCCGCTATAATTAATCGGCGTGGGGGGTGTTCCACACACCGGCGGTCAATATCAGCAATCCTGCTTTTTGCAGTCTCATGCGGTCCGCCACAACCGGCCGCCTGATGCCAGTCCAGCAATCCATCCCCAGCGTTGCGGGCCGCGTCATTCTACCTTGGTCAGGAGGTATGTATGAGGACTAGACTTGCTTGTGTCTCCAGGCTTTGGCTGATGCCGCAACACGGCGGCCAGCCCATACTGCTGCTGATGAGGCTGCTCCTGGGCGGAATACTGATTGTCTCCAGCCTGGCTAAACTGACCAGCGGCACCGATTTCGTGGGCGTGGTGAGCAGCTATGGCATGTTGCCCCAGGCCCTAGCCGAGTTGTATGGTTCGGTGCTTCCCTGGCTGGAGCTGCTGGTCGGCGTGTCACTGGTGCTCGGGCTCTTCACCAGGCTGGCGGCTGCTGCGGCCTTCTGCCTCGTGCTCAGTTTCACGGTGGCCAACGTCCATGCCTTGTTGAGCGATACCTATCACTCCGGCGCAGACCTCTGCGGATGTCTGGGGACCGCAGTGCCGCTTGACCACAAAGGCGCCTTGGCGATGGATGTGGCCATGCTCGCCATGTCTATCCCTCTTGTCCTGTTCAAGACAAGACTGCTGAGCCTGGGATCGCGCTTCTCGCTTGGCACGGGAATCATGTCCCGCCGCGGCTTGGCCCATAGCCTGCCGGCCAACATCACAATGGCCATGGTGGCGATGCTGATGCTGGTTCCATCATCCCTCTTAGTGGGCAACCGGACGGCAGTAGACAGCTCACCAGAGGCATCGGTTCAGTCACTTATCGACAACGCCCTGGATGACGGCCGGCCCGTGTTCCTCTTCGTCTACCTGGATACATGCTCATATTGCCGGAAAGAGAAGCCCATTGTGGACAGGCTGGAGTCCGAGTACGGCGACCGGGTGGCTTTTGTGAGAGCGAACGGTGCCGAGGAGCCCGAGATCGTCAACACCTTCGGCTTCGACGGTTATCCGGCCATGGCGCTCATTTCCGGTGCGGACAAGAACGGAGACTACATCTACCGGAGTTTCGTTGGCTTCACCTCAGAGGAAACCCTCAGGGCAGCGCTTGAGGCATTGATCAGCGGCTCCTACAGCGCCGTGGACATGGCCATCGACAAGGGACTCGCCGAGGGCAAGCCGGTGTTTCTGTTCATCTACGCCGAATGGTGCACCTACTGCAAGAAGCAGAAGCCCATCATCGAAAGTCTGGAGGCGGAGTACGGAGACCTCCTCGTGTTCGTCCGGGCCGATGCCGCGGAGAACCCCGAAGCGCTCAAAGAGTTCGACGTCACCGGTTTCCCCGCCATGTTCCTCATCACGGAACGCGGCGAGGCCGGATATGCCTACCGCGGATTCGGCGGCTTCACTGAGCGGGAGACCTTGGCAGGGGTGATTGACTACGTTCTGCATTACGGCAGATTGCCGGAAGGTGACGTCGGATATGAGCACCATAGCTGCAGCGTCAGCACCTGCTACGAGAACTGCATCGCGGACAAGTTCGAGTTCCCCTCCATGATGGAGATGGAGAGATTCTTGACTGACGCGGCCCTCGACTGTCTGGGGGCAAGTGCGGGTGATGCCTTCAAGAATGCCTATGAGAATGCCAAGACCGGTGAATGCGCCTCCGCATGCGCCACGGCCGACGACCCCCGCGAGTACGGCGACTGCGCGCAGTGCGCCATCGGAGAGACCATCGGCAAGATCCCGGCTGCCGGCTGCGTCGTCACTTTGTGGAGCGCCCTCGGCGACGTTCTGGAACCCCATGCCGACTGCCTGGCCGAGTGCTCGGCGCCCTCCAGCACCTGGGAGAAAAACTGGGGGCACCAGTGCCGCGACTTCCAGGGCGAGCAAACTCGCTGTGCCGGGCCCAACCTGATGGAAACGCTCGGCTGCCGCGACTGCGGCTGGGTGGTTACCAATGTCTATGCCTGCGACGACGGCTGCGAGATGACCGCTGCCGGGGCCGCCTGCAAGGGTAAATGCAAGGAAGAATGGTGCGATGACGGTGACGACTGCACCATTGACTGGTGCCTCCGGGGCGAATGCAAGCACGAGCGGAAATCAGAATGCTGTCCTCAGAGCTGTGACGATGGGGATCGTTGCACCGAAGACTATTGTGATGGGAGCGGCGCCTGCCAGCATACGGATAACCCTGCCTGCCGCTGTCAGAACAACAACTGCGACGACGGCGACCGCTGCACCATCGATAGCTGCGATCCACTAACGGGGCGGTGCGTCCACGCCCGGGGACCGGGATGTGACGCTCCGGATGAGAACGAGGACTTTTCCTCTATGTACTATGACGGCGCCGGCGAGAGCGACCCCGGGGCGCAGATAGCCATTCTCGCCACTGGCTACAACCTGCTGCTCCTGGACAGGCTCGAAAGCCTGGGCATCCTGGCCGCTCTGGTGCAGTCCATAGACGAGGCCTTCTCCTATCCGGTCCTCGCCATCCCTACCGGCGGATTGTCCGGACTGGACACATCGGACGTCTTCAAGACCAAGCTGGAGCGCTACGTTTCCGAAGGAGGCACCCTGATCGCCTTCGACCAGCAGTACGGCTATGACTTCACGGCCCTGCCCGGCGGTCAGGTATCCGGCTACGGCTGGGACCAGGACGAAAGCTGCCACACGTACTCCGTCGGCGTGGCCCAGTACCATCCCATCCTGGCCTGGGCAGGCGGGGGCACCCTGAGCCTGAATGTGGATGGCTTTTTCATGACGTATCCGTCAGACGCGGCGGTTCTCCTGGACCGCATGAAGAACGGCCAACCGGTCATGTTGCTCTATGAGTACGGCCAGGGCCGGGTGCTGGCTACCACTGTCTTCTCGGACATGTCCCTTGGCTTGAACTTGGGAACGCCGGACGAGAAGGAGATACTGCGTAGTCTTTTTGTGTGGGCCGTAACTACGGACGAAATCGAGACCCTCACGCTTGATGCCACCAAACTGGCGATACCAGTCCACAACCCATACACCGGCACCGCCGACCTGCCGGCTTTCCAGATCGGGGACGAGGTGGCGTTCTCTATCGACGTGACCAACGCCGGTAGCGCCTCCGCCAAGCTGGTGAAGTTCCTGGTTTCCGATCCCCACTTCAACCAGTCATGGGTGGAAGTCAAGAAGACGATCGGCGCCGGGAAGACAGAAGCGGTGGATTTCACCTTCCCCACGGATGGCTCCTCCGAAAAGGGCGTCTGGACTGTCCTCTATTTCCTCTATGACGGGGAGGAGTTCCTGGGCGCCGAACTGGGCGGCCGCTTCACCGTGGGGTATAGCCCCTCAGACTACTCCAGCTTCAGAGCCATAGTCACCATCAAGGACACGGAGGGCAATCTGGTCCTGGAAGAAGAGCGGGACCTTCCCATCGCTCCCGGCGAAACCGGGGCCATTGAGATCGACCTCCCAGACACAACCGTAAAGGGCACATGGTCGGCGCGCTACTCGGTCCTGTCCAACGACGGCAAGGTGCTTCTCTCGTCGTTGAAGCGGTTCGCCCGGAGCGCCTACCTGGAGAACCCCCAGGGCTTCGTCTGGTACAAGTACAACGACACCTTCTTTGACGCGGTCAGCGACCACTTTGTGGTGGTCATGGGGGCTGACGAGACGTTCTACGTGCATGTCTACAACCGGAGTGACTCCAATAAAGACTTGGAGTACAGGTTCACGTGGAACGGTGAGACTTTGGAAGGATTCAAATGGGTGCATGTCCCGGCGCAATCGACGGTCACTATTCCTTACACCATGACCATTGATGACCTGGGGTGGGGGTGGTTCAGTGCCACCTTCTGGGAAGGGGGCCGCCAACCTGGACAGTTGGCGGGCACTGGAGGGGCCCGCAGGCTCATCGTCTCGTACCGCCCCTACGTGGACGTGAAACTGGCCCTGGACAAGCCATCCTACACGGTGGCCGATAGCCTGGTGGCCACTGTCCAACTGACCAACATGGGGCCTGGGACCTACGACGCACACACCGTGGTGCAGTTGCAGGATACCACCGGCAACGTGCTGGCGGAGCAGTCTTTCGATGAGTCACTGCTATCCTACACCGTGGGGCGTGAGGCTACCTTGACCCGCAATCTCACGTTTGCGCTGCCCGGAGGCATGGCGCCGGGCACCTATGTGGTCAACGTCATGACCTACACCAACCAGCAGAACACCGGCCGGGCCTACTATTACTTCCCATTCGTGAAACCCTACACCTTGGCCATCAACATGGACCGAGCCACCAAGTCCTACCGTGCGGGAGGCTCCATACAGATCAGCGCGGATGTGGAGAACATCTCCACCGTGCCATGGGAATCTGACGTGGAATTGGCGGTACCGGCGCTGGGCTCCCCCATAACGGCGCACGTGTCTCTCGCTCCGGGAGCCACACAGACAATCACCTACCCCGTGGCGCTGGTCCCCGCCGACATCGCCGCGGGATCCTACACGGTGACAGCCACCGTTGAGAAGGATGGCTACGCCGAGACAGACGCCTTTACCATCCGCGCCGCGTGGCTGCAGCTTGCCATCGTTGAGACCGGCTGGAATGCTGGCGGCGAACTGGGCCTTTCCATTGTGAACACCGGCGGCGCTCGCACTGGTTGGACCTGTACCCTGGAGGCCGCTTTTGCCGCGGACCCGGCCGTGGACACAGGGACTCTGATGCCTCTCCAATCCGACAACATGCAACTGGCCATCCCCATCACCACCGTCGGAGGGCAATACCACGTGAAGGCCCAGTGCCAGGCGTCCGGGAAAACGTTCTACCTGGCAGGGTACGTGCAGGTGGAGGGAGCCGAGCTCACCCTGGAACTCGCGGACACCGATTACAGTGCCGGCGACACTGTGTCCATAACGTTGGCCAACACCGGCCCGGTGGACACGACCGGGGTGTGTTCGATCGACCTGACGGACGAGTTCCGGGATACGGTCTACACTGAATCTGGGACCGTCAAGAACGTGTCGGCGGGCGGCAGCGTGCCGCTGCCATTCACCATCCCGGCCTGGGCCACGGGCGGTTGGTACCGGCTCGAGGCGGAATGTGTGGATAGTCTCAACTCCAAGGTGGCTTCCCTTGTCACGTACCTGAACGTCACCGGCGTGGATGCCACACTCACATCGGTCACCGACCGGGAAACATACACGTCGGACAACATCGATGTCCAGACGCACATCGTCAACTCGGCCTTGCCGCTGAGCGGAACGCTGCACCTCTGGATGTGGGAAGCCGTGAAGAGCGAGTCCGTCCTGACCCGGTTGTGGGCCAACCACGAGGGCGGCGCCGGAACGGACACGCCGGCAGCAATCACGGCGGATGCCGCCGGAAACGTCTATGTCACCGGGAAGAGACAGAACGGGACATATACCGACTACGCAACGGTCAAGTACAGCCCGGATGGAGTCAGGCTCTGGGAGGCCACCTATGCCGGCGAATCCGACCGGGATGACGCGGCCTCGGCCATTGCCGTTGACGCCTCGGGCAACGTGTATGTCACAGGCACGAGCCGCGAACAGAAGCCGGGCGAGCTGAGTTTCTCTCCCAAAGAGACATGCACCACCGTGAAGTACAATGCCGCCGGAGTCCAGCAGTGGGTGAAGAAGTTCCACGGCAGCGCCAACTCCTACGACAGATGCTACGCGATCGCCGTGGCTGGGGGATTTGTGTACGTAGCAGGACAGAGCGCCAGCACCGGCACCTACGGCGACTACGTCACCATCAAGTACAATGCCAGTACCGGGGGTCAGGAGTGGGTCAGCACCTATAACGGGGCCGGCAACTACCTGGACAGTGCCACCGGGCTGGTCGTGGACGGAACGGGCAACGTCTATGTCTCCGGCTATTCACTGGAAGCATCCATGACACCCTACCTCACTACGATCAAGTACAACTCCGGCGGAGTGCAGCAGTGGGCATCCTATTCAGAGTACCCGGCTGGAAGCTGGAACACGCCAGCATACATCTCCCTCTCCCCGGTCGACGCGGGTGTGCTGGTCGCCGGCAGTGTGACCCCGGGCTCCAGTGCTGACTTCGGCCTGATGAAGTACGACACGGCCGATGGCAGTCAGGAGTGGGCGCGGTACTACGATGGACCTGTCAACTTGGCGGACACCGTGGTCGGCCTGGCGGTCGACAGTGCTGGGAACGCCGTCGTGACCGGAAGCGTCACCGTCGCCGAGTCTGGCGGGGAGCTGTTTGACCGCGACATCGCCGTCCGCAAATACGACGCTGCGGGCACTTTGAAATGGGCAGCGTCCTACAGTAGCTCCCCCTGGAAAAATGATGATCCGGCAGGGGTGGCCGTGGATGCCGATGGCAATGTCTATGTGACCGGAAACAGCCCGTCCTGGGAAGGCTGGGCCACCCTGAAATACGACGGCGAGAGCGGTGATCAGGAATGGATCACCATCTACAGCGGCCTCGACGATAGAGCGGAGGACGCCAAGGGCATTGCCGTCTCCGCCGCGGGTGCCATACACGTGACCGGCATGAGCGCCGGTGACTATGCCACGGTCAAGTACATCGAACGGGCTACGGGCGATGCCGTCTGGGAGACGGACATCCCGCTGAGCCTGGCAGCCTCAGAGACCAGAGACATCAGCACGCCGGTCAACATCCCGACCGAGCTGGTGGGGATCACCGGCAAGCTGTACCTGGGGGCCCAACTGCTGAACGCCGGGGGCAAGACCGTCGCCTGGACTCAGCCATGGCCTTTCTACATCGTTCCTGGTGGCCTGTCGCTTACTCTGAACACTTTGCCTGTCCGGGACTTCTACCGGCCGGGTGAGACCGTCACCATCAGCGGGACGGTCAGGAATGACGGAGCCGCGAGCGAAGACTGCACCCTGACCATCACCAAGGACGGGGTCGCGATATTCACCGAGGCCTTCACGCTCGGGGCCGGTGAATCGCGTGCTTACAGCACCACCACCTCGTCAGATACCACGTTCGTGCTTCAAGCGACGGTCAACGACGTCAGCGTCGCCGATACCGTCACCGTCAAGCCCTACAACCTGGCTGTCTCCATCATCGCGCCGGACGTGGTGGGCTTTGCGCCGTTCGAGGCCGGCGTCCTCCTGGAAAACTCCTCTGACATGAGCTACACCCTGCATGTGGTGCTCTCCGCCGATGTCTGGGATATCGACCTGGAACCAGGCGAATCCAAACTGCTGCAGACGAGCCTCAGCATCACCGCCGACACGGCGCTCACGGCCACCGTCAGCGGAGACGTGCCGATGACCGTGCAGAAGAGCGTGGCCATGGGCGAGAAAGCAACAGTGGAAACGGCCGCGGATCAGACCTACATGGCTGGCCCGATTGAGGTGCCTTTCACCGTCGCCAATACCGGATTACTGGACGTCGCTTTCTCCATCACGTTCACCATGGACGGCCAGGTCGTGGTTCGCGAGGTCTCCGTCCCGGCCGGCGTGACATTGAGCGACACCATCAGCCTTAACCTCGCCGACGGCACCCACATGCTGTCCTACACCTCGGCCTACGGCTCCGGTTCCGCGCAGATACACGCGGCGGGCGAGCCCAAGTTCGTGGTGACCGAGATGCCGTCCAATATCGACCTGGTTGCCGGTGATCCCACCTGGGTCTTCAAGGTCAAGAATACCGGCGGCTCCGAGGGTGCGGCACTCTTCACCCTCACGGTGCCTGACTTCCAGGACACCAAGCTGGAGTGGCTGAAGGCCGGCGAGGAGAAGGAGATCAGCTTCACTTTCGTTATCCCCGATGACCTGGAGGGGAAGGACTACAAGGCCAGCTATACCATTAACGGCGAGACCACCGAGTTCGTCTTCCATCTGGATGGGCCCAAAGTCAGCGTGGCCGCCAGCCTGGACAAGGAACTCTACCAGGCCGGAGAGACGGCCATTCTCACCCTCAAGGTCGATAACACGAGCGAATTCGACCTGGACCTGTTCGCCCGGGTGCAACTGGGCGAACACCTCGAGACCGTTGACTTCGAACTGAACGGACTGGGGGCTTTCCGGACGCTCACCTTCAACGTGCCGGTGGACTTCGACAGCGGCAAGCTCTTCTACGGCATCTACATGAGCTCGGGTCGGGCTCTCTACCTCAACGCAATCTACGTCCATGAGCGGAAATCGCTCGTGCTTTACATGAACAAGCAGACCTACGACATGGGCGAGGAGGCCGTCATCACTGTGGAGCCTCAAGGTCCCGGAACTCTAATGATGACCGCACCCGGCGGCTACTTGGTGAACACCGACTTGTCCGGGCCGGCGTCCTTCAAGTTCACGGTCCCGGCCCTGGTGACCGGCACCTACTACGTCGAATACACGTTTGCCGGTGACTCCGGCAAGTATGCCTTCGATGTCAGGGGTTACTCCGTGCTGATCACCCGACTGAAAGTGGACAAGAGCAAGTACGCTCCGGGGGACACCATCAACATCACCCTGGATGCCGAACTGAACCTGGCGGTGGACAACGGTACCGTACGCTACCGCATCTACGACCGCAAGGGCAGTCTGGTTAACGACTTCCAGGTGGCCACAACGCTGGCTGCAGGCGACAACCACATCGTGACGACCAGAACGCTCTCCGCCGACGTCTCCGGCACGCTTCTCCTTTCCGCCACGCTGGTCGGCGACGTGCCGGGGCAGCCCGGAATGATGCTGGCTTCCGCCGTGCGATACTTCGACGGGGGCGGGACCAATCTGGCACCGGAGCCGGAAGCCGGCCTCCCCTACTTTGGCACCGAGGGGGCAATGGTGCTCTTCGATGCCGGTCTTAGCTCCGACCCCGAGGCTGATCCGCTACAGTACCGCTGGGACTTCGACAACGACGGGAGATGGGACACCGATTGGTCGTCCGATCCCACCGGCGCCTGGACATACGGCGACCAGTGGGACGGCAAAGCCAAGGTGGAGGTCAAGGATGCCACCGGCTCTGCCGTGCTCCTCACCAATGTGGTATTGAGCAACATGGCACCGTGGGTCGATGCCGGGCCGGCTCGCGAGGCTGTGGCAGGCAGGAAGCTCGCCTTCTACGGAAGCTTCGTTGACCCCGGCAAGCTGGACACCCACGCCATCCTCTGGGACTTCGGAGACGGCTCGACCGACAGTGAAGGTTTGAGCCCGACACACGTCTACAAGGAGCCGGGAACCTACACCGTCACCCTGACCGTGACCGACGATGACGGTGGGGTGGGAACTGATACCCTTTCCATTACGGTCGGCGTTCGTCCGGACAGCGGCCTGCCATTCTGGGTTTGGATACTCGTGGGTTTGGCTGGTGTGGTCGCGGCGGGCATTGCGGCGTTCCTGTTGTGGCGGTGGCGTTCCGCCCGCCGAGTGGCGAATCCGGTATCACCATCCTCACGCCAGACATAGGGCGGCAGCTTGTGGCGTGCCTTGAAGAGAACTGAGGAGAAGACAGGATACAAACCGATTATCAACAGAGCATTTAAATTGGCGACCCCGAGGGGATTTGAACCCCTGATCTCCACCGTGACAGGGTGGCATGTTAGACCGCTACACCACGGGGCCGACTACTCACTGACCCAGGTATCAAACTGCTCTTTTAAGGGGACTCCATCTTGAAGACAAGATAAGAGGTGCCTTGAGGTGGCTCTCTTTGATCAATCGATCTGAGTTTACATTTGCATCACATGCTTGTCAAGAAAACGTGTGGTAGTTCTGAGATTGTGACACCATCGACAGTTCAGTAAAAATGTCACCCTATGAGAATGGGGACAATTTCGTTGAATCAGAGGGAACAGCAGCGATTGATGAGGAGGAGCAACTGGCGGTGGCCGCCGAACCTGATAATTCCAGTGTCTTCACCTGGCCCTCTTGCCTCTCCTCTGACCTTGCTGAGGCAAAGCAACATCCCGGGCAGCAGAGCGGTCGGCCCGGAAGTCGGGTGCCATAATGTTAAAAACCAGGCTGAGCCGCGGATCAGCCAAACGAGACCCGATTCTGGTCTCGATCTCCTCCAGTGAACTGCACATCGTGACCACCATCGGCAGGCGCGCATTGTAGCGATAGTTGATGAGTTGGTACAGTTTCTCCTGTGCCCATGGACTGCTGCTGTGCTCCCCGTAATCATCGAGGACGAGAAGAGGAGAACTCTTCACTCGCTCGAAGAGTCCATCATAGGTGACTTTGCTCTCGGGACCGAATGTAGACCTCAAGTGATCCAGAAAATCTGGGACAACCACAAAGTAGACTTCGCCGCCTCGCCGCAGGCGGTAGTTTGCGATGGCAGCACCCAGGTGGGTCTTCCCACAGCCATTCTGCCCTTGCAGTATCAGCCAGCCTTCGGGAGACTCGGCAAAACCAAGGGCGATTCGAAACGCCTGCTCCAGGTTCCGCCGTTCCTCAAGAGGGAGATTCAGCCTCTTGTTGTCGAAGCTTTCGAATGTCATGCTCTTGAGCAATTCCAGGTTTAGAATTACCGAACCGTCCAGAGCTGAGGGCTGCCTGACCTGGAGTTGATATACCTGTGTCAATCCGGGATCGGTCAACCTGGTGCGCCATTTCTCCTCCAGGTCTTCCAGCGAGACATCAGCCGCCATGTTGATTACGGTGGGCAGTTTGGCCACAAACCGATGGTTGATAAGCTGGAAGAGCTTCTCTTCAGCCCACGGTGTGCTGCTCTGCACGCCCAAGTCATCAAGTATGAGAAGCGGCGTCTTCTGTAGTTCCAGGAACATCTCATCGTATGAAACATCGCTGCTTGGAGCAAACGTGGAGCGCAAGTGATCGAGAAGATCAGCCACACCTTCAAAAAGCGCCCGATCCCCCCTTGCCAAGCACTCGTTGGCGATCGCCGCCGCCAGATGGGTCTTGCCGCAGCCGCTGGGACCACTGAAGACAAGCCAACCTTCGGGCTTGGCGGCAAAAGCAGTGGCTGCCCGATAGGCCCGCAGAAATCTCTCCTGGTTCGCCGGGTCATTAGTCTTGCCCTGCGGCACCAGATTGTCGAAGCTCAGGCGGGTCAGCGATCCCAGGTTACTGTGGGATTGCAGCCGCTGGAGACGGCTTTCAGCCAGCTTCTTTTCAGAGCACCGGCAGGGTACCAGCCGGCCATAGTCCGGCTGTCCGGTCGCCAATCTGGGATGTATGAAGCCGGCTCCTTTGCAGTGTGGACAAGAGGGAGCCTCTTCCGGGTCACCTTCTGACGAGGTGCCCGTACTTCCCTTTGACGTAACGGCTGGAGTCTCTCTCTTTTTTAGTATCTCTCCCAGGCTTTCCACTTCCCTTGCCCTCTGTCGCCCACCTTTCCAGGATGCGCGAAATGTATCTCCAACTCAGCTTGTTCAAGCTGGAGGCTTCCTGAAAGGCCTCCTCAATCCAGGAAGCGGGGTAGAGATCCTCCGCCTCCTTCAGTTCCTCGGCAATCGAAGGATTGAGCAGGCCGATATGCTGTTCATAAAGAACAAAGATGTTCGGACGCTTCTCTTCTACGCTGAGCCGCCCTTGAGGCAACAATTTGAACGAGATATCTCCGGATTCGAGTTTGGCCATAGATTTCCTTCCGGCTTCGCTGTTGACAAAATACACGTCGCAGGACCTTCCCTCTTTCTCCCAGACCAAATGCAAGAGAACGCCGCGCTCAACCGCGGACTCCAGAGCGCCTTTCAACATGGCATTTGCATCCGCAACTCCATCAAACCCCTCCAGAAGAACCTTGTCAGACGCCAGTTCATCATAGGTAACAAATCTGGTGACTTCCTTCTTCTGGTTCAACCGCCAGAATATGTGCAGCACCACCTTCACTTCAGTCAAGCTGCTGGTCTCAGGCAGAAGCTTGCTGAAGAAGAGGTCAGGGAGCGGGGTCAAGCTTGACTTAGCCGGAAAACCGGGGAAGGGCTGTCTGTTCAATCTCTGCCTCCACCGGGCAACTCTCGAACTTGGTGATGTCCTGGCGAAATCTCAGGTTGCGCTGTCCTTGCGGACCGTTACGATGCTTGGCCACTATGATATTGGCGATTCCCTCTGGATAGGGCTTCTCCGGATTGACCCTTTCCCATTCTTCTTTCTTGACGTACACATCGTCTCGATAAATAAACATGACCACATCGGCATCCTGCTCGATGCTGCCGCTCTCCCTCAAGTCTGAAAGCATGGGCACGTGACTGGGCCGTGTCTCCACCGCGCGGCTCAACTGCGACACAGCTATCAAAGGGCAATTCAACTCCCGGGCCAGAGCCTTCAGGGACCGGGATATCTCGCTGATCTCCTGGACCTTGTTCTCAGATCTGCCGTCGCCTCTGATCAACTGGAGGTAGTCCACGATGACGAGATCGATGCCGCGTTCATAGTGCAAACGGCGCGCCTTGCTGCGCATCTCTACCACTCGGAGCGCCGGTGAGTCATCGATGTATATCGGAATGCCGGAAAGTTTCCCGGTTGCTTTCATGACCTTCTCTTCCTGCATGGGGGTATACTGCTTAAGCCTGACGCGCTTGGAATCCACCTCTGCTTCCATAGAGAGAAGGCGCTGCACCAACTGCTCTTTCGACATTTCCAGGCTGAAAAGGGCCACCTGAGCCCCCTGCTCCATGGCTGCGTTGCGGGCGATGCCCAGGGCCAGACTGGACTTGCCCAGGCTTGGTCTGGCGGCCAGGATGACCATGTCGGAACGCTGCATACCGCCCAGGAGTTCATCCAGCGCAGGAAAACCAGTATCAACGTGAGAGAGCTTTCCTGCCTCTTCGAGTTGGGCACCGGCCAGCCCGGTCTCTTCCCAGTATTGCTCCAGGATGCGGCGGATGTGGACGAAATCACGAGGATTCTCACCACGGCGCACTCTGAACAGGGCATCTTCAGCCTTGTTCAGTGCAGCGTCCAGATCGGCCCCCGCCTCATACCCTATAGCGGCAATCTGCCCGGCGGCGGCTATGAGACGGCGCATCACGGACAGACGGTGGACAATGCGGGCGTAGTGCTCAACGTGAAGGGAAGTGGGCAGCCTCTCAACAAGCAGACTGAGATAGCCCACCCCACCCACTGCCTCCAGCCTCCCCTGAGTCGCCAGTTCCTGAGCCACCGTGATCTGGTTGATGGCCTCGTTCCGGTCATAAAGTGCCAGACAGGTCTCATAGACCCACTGGTTCTTCTCACGATAGAAAGCCTCGGATCTGAGGAAGATGGCGGCTTCAGTGATGGAGTCGGGATCAACAAGAAGAGAGCCGAGTACTGCTTCCTCGGCCTCTACGTTGTGAGGTGGCAGTTTCCCATTTTCTGCCACTATTCCTCCCTGGACAGAACCACCTTTACCTTGGGGGTCAAGTCCTTGCTGAGTCTTACGGTCAGCTCATGGGCTCCCAAAGTGCGGATGGGCGCCTCCATCTCTATCATGGCACGATCGATTTCAGCTCCAGTCAATCGCTTCAACTCCTCCGCGATCTGGTTGTCCCTGATGGAGCCATAGAGGCGATCCCCTTCCAGGGCTTTTGCTTTGATCCTGAAAGTGAGAGTGAGTTCCTCCAACTGTCCGGCGAGCTTACTCAACTCATCGGCCCGGCGCTGCTGTTCCTGTTCTTCCTTCTTGAGCCGAGCATCCACGTCCTTCAACGCCGTTGACGTGGCCGGCAAGGCCAAGTTGCGACGCAGCAGAAAGTTTCTGGCGTAGCCATCCGCCACATCCTTCACCTCTCCAGCCCTGCCTACTCTCGGCACATCCCTAGTCAATACTACCTTCATGGCCGTATTATACCGCCCGAGACAAGAAAAGAAAATGGCGCGAATTGACTCATTATCTTCGCTGGACAGCAACAGTATCGGAATAGAGTCTACATCATGGATACACGGGCAGCGCTTCCAGCCCCATGGATTCAGGTAAGCCGAGCATGAGGTTCATGTTCTGAACGGCCTGTCCCGCTCCGCCCTTGATCAGATTGTCGATGCAACTGACCACGATGAGACGGTCGGTGCGCAAGTCAATGGTCGGATAGATCAGGCACAGATTGCTCCCCCAAGCCTGCTTTGTCTGCGGCGGCGCATCCACAACCTTCACGAAGGTCTCGCCTTTGTAGAAGTCCCGGTAGGCTTGCCGCAGTTCGTCGATTCCCTGCTTGGTGGCGGGTATCTTGCCTTCCACCAGAGGAGCATAGCACGAGCTCAGGATGCCTCGCGTCATCGGTATGAGGTGAGGCAGAAAAGTCACCACAAGAGTCTCACCGGGTCTGAATGCCTGCAACTCCTGGACGATCTCCGGAAGGTGGCGGTGCCCGTTCACGGAGTAGGCCGAAACGTTCTCGTTGACCTCCGGGAAATGGGTGGTCATACTTGGAGTTCTGCCTGCACCTGAAACGCCCGACTTGCTGTCGACTATGATGTCCCGCTTAATCATACCGGCCTTGACAGCCGGAGTCAGGCCGAGAATGGCGCTGGTCGGATAACAACCGGGGTTGGCCACCAGTTGGGCTTTGGCGATTTCCGACCGGTGAAGCTCGGGAATACCATAAACAGCTTTCTTGAGCAGCTCCGGTGCCGGGTGTGCATGTTCGTACCATTGCTGATACTGCCCCGCATCTTTCAGTCTGAAGTCGGCGCTGAGATCAATAACCTTGACACCCTTTTCAACCAGAGGAATGAGTGCTTCGGCGCTGGCCTTGTGCGGCAGGGCAGAGAAGACCACGTCCGCCTCACCGGCCGCTGTTTCGATGTCGAGGTCAAGCGGCGAAAGATGGGGCATGACACTGCCCAGTCTCTTCCCGGCCTCACTTCGTCCGGTGACGGAGACTATCTTAACCTTCGGATGGTGGTATAACAGGCGCGCTACTTCTGCGCCGATGTAGCCGGTTATGTTTATGATCGCGATTCTGACCAAGCTCATTCTGGAGACTTCCTTTTCTTTCGATTCACCGTATGGATTTTACTGCCCCTGCCCTGACTAAGGCAACAGCGGTGTCGAAGGATAATTCTAATTAGCATCCTTGCCTCGGTTCCGGCATGACAGTGTTAACGCAGGCGCGATCTAAGGAGTGAAAGACCCGGCGCTGGGGCAGAGCCCTCTCAGCACGCATGCTGTGCACCGGGGCCTCTGGGCTTTGCATGTCCGGCGGCCATGTTCAACCATGAGTATGTGGATCTCATAGACGTCCGCTGTCCGCACCAGGCTCTCCAGGATTTCGTGTGCCTGCTCTGCGGAGACCCCGGCACCGATGATCCCCAATCTCTTGGCTACACGGTGGACATGGGTATCTACCGGCATGGCTGGCCTTCCCAGGGAGAACAGAAGCACGCAGCCGGCCGTTTTTGGCCCTACTCCCGGCAGCCGCTGCAGCCAGGCCTTGGCTTCCGGCAGGCTCAGGTCATTCAGAAAACTGAGATCGAGGCTTCTCTGCTCATCATGGATTCGACGAAGTATCAACTTAATGCGTTCGGCCTTGATGTTGGCCAGGCCGCCCGCCTTGATGGCATCGGCTATTTGGCTGACCTCAGCCCCGGCAACCGATTCCCAAGTGCCTAACCTGTTCACTAGAGCGTCAAAAGCCCGGTGTGAATTGACATCGGAAGTGTTCTGGGAGAGTACTGTGGCGATCAAGGTAGAGAGGGGATCTCGTCCTGACTGCCACTCCCGGGGGCCGTATTCTTTGCGTAGCAGCCGGAGCACTTGTTCAGTTGTCACCCAGGCTTCTCCAGGTGGCAGGCATCGTTGATCAGGTGCACTACCCGAGATCCCGCGTCTGCTTCGATGACATTGACTGCACAGAACCCCTGCTGGAATCGCCAGAAATGCGAGTCATCCAAATCCAGAAAATGGCAGAGCAGAAGCTTGATGACTACCTTATGAGAGACCAGCACTACGGTCTTGCCATCGCATTCTGGCACCAGTGCCTCAATGCCGCTGACGGCTCTCTTCCTGACGTCATTCAGACTCTCTCCGTTGGGAAAAGCCACCAGGTGGGGCCTCTTCAACCATAGATCATATAGTCTGGGGTCATCGGCTTTAGCCTCCTGGTGGGTCATCCCTTGCCATTTCCCGTAGTCGATATCGATAAGCCCTGGCTCAGGCTGTGGTGTCAGGCCGCGCCTTGCTCCGAGAATGCCGGCAGTGCTGAGGGTCCTTTTCAGGGGGCTGGAATAGACGGCTGAAATCTCCCACTGGCTCAATCTGGCTGCCGTGGCTCCGGCTTGGCGGACTCCGACCTCATCCAGGTCTACCTCTGCTCGACCCTCAGCTCTTTCAATTCCATCGGAATGCCACACAGTCTGTCCATGCCTGACGAGAATGATGCGAGTCAAAATCACGCCTCCTTTGCTGTGCGGAGTCCATTTAGTTATACAGGACATGCAGTGGAATTGATATCTTGAGGATACTACAAGCTACCTGATGCTTTGAGCCGGACTGAAACATCGAGGATATAGATTATCTTGCTGTATGATGGCCTGCATCCGGTGCCACCTCCGCCGGCTTGCGGCCGGTGTGGCACCGGATGGAAACGGTCTGTTGGACTAATCTGAGGACGGCAGCGGCCTGGGCTGCTGCTCAGCCATATCTTTTCCACAGCATGCGACCGCACCCTGACCCTGCTTCGTGCAAAGGACTTCAGTGTTGCATTTTTCGCAGCGATATCTCTTGCCTAGCGTGTTAGCCATTCTGGTTCAACCTCCTACTCTGATAGTGCTCCAGACAGTGCCGATCATCCCCGGCACCCGATGGCTTCTATTTCTTCAGGGTCATCGGCTGTCCGCAGCAGTGGAGCTCGCCTTGGCCGGCGCGGGTCACAATGAACTCCGAACCGCACTTGGCGCAAGTGTATCTTTTGCCTACCTGATTAGCCATCTACGTCGCCTCCTAACGCGAAATACTAGACTCTATTTCTTCTTCTTGGGTGGCATCTTGAATTCGGACCACTGGTCCGTGTCCATCATCTTAGCCTCCCACTTGCAGGCTATCTCATCCGGGCTCTTGCGAGGCGGGAGTTTCAATGCGGTGACCTTGATCTTGCGATTGACCAGGTACCTCTCAATAACACGCTTCTCATTCTCGTAGCAGACATACTTGATTCTCTCCGGGGCCTTGGCCTCAAAGAATTCCAGAGAACGACAGCGGGGGATGGTCCAGATAATATGGTTCGGGTTGATTACCTCGATCTGAGCCGGGTACAGGCCGCCGGTGGTGTTGTCCAGGGGTAGCTGAAGGCACTTCATGGAATCAAGACAGGTCTTAAGCTCGATGTTGGCCACCTTAGCGAATCGCGGATTGACTCTCTCACCTATCCTGCACCAGGCAGCGGTCTCACAGATGTCGGCAGTCTCCTTGTCCACCCTCTCTTTGACCGCGTCATACCATGCCTCTGTCATATGCAACCAGGCGTATTGCCATACCTGCATCAGATTCAGTATGAATTCTTTGGAGAAGTCATTAAAGGTCAAATCAGGATTGTACGGGCCACTGTAATCGTCCATGTCCTTCTTGAGCTTGGGCGCCGGCTTCACGGCTTTAGCTGCTGCCGGCTTTGGAGCTTCCTTTGCTGTCTTGGCTGGAGTCTTCCTCACTGGTTCTTTTGCCATCTAACCTTCCTTTCGACTACTTCATTGCACTGTTGCTCGGTCCGTCCGGACCTTAAGAGACTGACTTGTCAGGGTCTCCACCCCCTACAATGGGCAGTCCGCCAATCCAATAAAGAGGCTGCCTGAAAGGAACAAAATGAGTGAGGCTGAGTTGAGATGGCGGTCATGCATGCTCATTTCAGGCAAGAAATCTCCTGGTTTATTATTCCAAGCGTGTCGTTATGTTGTCAAGCAAAGCAGTTGGCCTCCATAAGGCCTTGACTTCGTTCCAGGGCACCGAGGATAATACAGTGGGAGCGGGGCTCCTTTCTGGGAGGACCATGGAGAACGAAGACCAATGTATGTATTCTTTCCCGAACTTGGGTGGTCGAGATGTCTAAGGCTGCAATCATCGGCAGCGCAGCCTGGGGCACTGCTCTCGGAATAATCCTGGCCCGGAACGGGGTCTATACCAAGATCTGGGCTAGAGACCAGGAAGCTGCAGACAGACTCAACCAGGCCAGGGAAAATGCCAAGTATCTGCCGGGACCCAGGTTTCCCACGCGCCTGTCCGCTACCGCCTCGCTGGAAGAAGCCATGGAGAAGGCAGACATGGTCCTTTTTGCCGTCCCATCCAGCAGCATACGCTCCAACTTAAAGCTGGCCAAGGACTACCTGACTGATACTACTCTGGTGGTCAGTGCAACAAAGGGGTTGGAGGTCGAGACGGGCAAGCGCATGTCTCAGGTAATCGCAGAGGAAATCGACCCGCGCTTTCACCCCAACATCTGTGCCCTATCCGGCCCCAACATAGCCCATGAAGCAGCCCAGGGCCTGTTGTCAGTGACTGTTGTGGCGGCTCGGGATGCTGCAGTAGCCGAGCGGGCAAAGCAACTTATCAACTCAAATCAGTTCTATGTATTCACCAGCACTGATGTTGTAGGAGTGGAGTTGGGCGGAGCCCTGAAGAACGTTATTACTCTCGGCGTCGGGATGGTGGACGGCCTGGGAAACGGCAGCAATGCCAAAGCGGCTCTCATTATCCGAGGACTCAGCGAAGTCATCGTTCTGGGGACGACTTTTGGAGCAAACCCCCTTACGTTCATCGGTCTGAGCGGCCTTGGCGATCTGGTGGTTACCTCTTTCAGCCCGCTCAGTCGCAACTATTATGTGGGGAAGGAGCTGGCCAAGGGACGTTCCGTGGAAGACATCACGCATTCCATGCCACATGTCGCTGAAGGTGTATCCACAGCTTTGGCTGCGTGGCAGTTGGGGCAGAGGGCGGGCCTCAGTCTACCCATCATCGAGAAGATATACAAGGTTCTCTATGAGGGCCTTGACGTCAGGACTGCGGCCGGTGAGTTGGTGGAGTATCCTGTAGACGGCGAATCCCTGGAAGTCACCAAGCTCCTGCGCTTCTTGCTGGACTACTTGAGAGTCAGATGGTACCAGCCGCCCAGCCTACTGCCGGAACCGCCGGATCCGGAAGATAAACCCAACTAGACTGCCAAGCCAGACTCGAGCTACTTCAGACCCTTCTTAAGGCGGTTGATGATCTTCTTCCCTGATTGTTCGGAAGTTTTGTTAGTGCCCAGACTTCTGGCCAATTCAGCAAACAGCTTCCGCTGCTCGTCATCCAGTTTGTCAGGCGTGACTACTTTAATTCTGACTAACTGGTCGCCCCTTCCCTGACGGTCAAGAGAGGGAATGCCCTTCCCCTTCAAGCATACTACAGTATCAGTCTGAATGCCCGGGCTTATCTTCAAACGCGCCTTGCCATCGAGCGTGGGCACTTCCATCTCGTCCCCCAAGGCTGCCTGGGCAAAATTGATAGAGAGCTCATATATGACGTTGTTGCCCTCACGGCTGAAGAATGCATGTTCCTGGACTGCGATGTTGATGAGAAGACTGCCCGCGTGGCCGCCATATGTCCCAACGTCACCCTCGCCTCTCAGCCTTATCTGGAAGCGGTCGCTCACTCCCGCTGGAATCTTGACGCTGATGGTGCGGGTGATTCGCTGTTTCCCGGTCCCCTGGCACTGGGTACAGGGCTGGCTGACAACGGTGCCTTCGCCTTGACACCGTTCACAGATCGCTCTGTTTACAAAGCGCCCGAATGCGCTCTGGTGCACCCGTCTGATCTCACCCAGTCCGCCGCAGGCAGGACACTTGACTGCGCTGCTTCCGGGTTCACCACCTTTGCCCAGACAGCGGGAACAGTATTCGGTTCGCACAACGTCGACCTGCCTCTCAACGCCGAAGGCGGCCTCTTCAAAGGATAGCGTTACCTTATACTGCAGGTCAGATCCAGGCCGTGGTGCACGCCGTCTGATCTCGGCGGCACCGGAGAAGAAAGCGTCGAAAATGTCCCCCAAGCCAAAGAAGTCGTCAAAGCCTTCAAAACCCCTTCCGACTCTCACCTGGCCGAAGTGATCATAGCTGGCCCGCTTCTGAGCGTCGCTCAGAATCTGGTATGCCTCATTTATCTCCTTGAATCTCTCTGAGGCATCATCGTGGTGGTTATGATCAGGGTGATACTGGAAGGCCAGCTTGCGGAAAGCCTTCTTGATATCATCCTGGGAAGCATCTCTAGACACTCCCAGCAGTTCATAGTAATCCTTCTTCGGGGCCATATTTTGCCTGATCGTGCGTATTCAGCTCAATCATAGTCTCCAGTCAGCAGGTGGTCAACTCCAACTTACAGTACTCGAATCATTGACACATGATTCGGTTTCTTCTAGACTACGGCCAATTGTCCACCCGCCACTGGCCCAGAGGGCTTGAACGCAGAGGAACATGATTAAGATATTGCACACCGCCGATGTCCATCTCGGCCGCGAGTTTCCTTTGTTGCGCGAAAAGGGACGGGAGTATCGCCGGCAGTTGCTGGCCACCTTTGAGCAGATCATAGAGTTGGCCATCAGGGAGAATGTGTCACTGGTTCTGGTCGCCGGCGACCTCTTTGATACCAATGCCGTTCACGGAGCTCCCGTGCGCACTGTGCTGGCCTCCTTCAAGCGACTGGAGGCAGCAGGCATACGTGTGTGTATTCTCCCGGGTACTCATGACGTGTACAGTGATGATTCCATCTATCGATTCCTGCATCTGCCGCCGAATGTCATCGTATTC
Source organism: uncultured Dehalococcoidia bacterium (assembly GCA_964475375.1). GTDB lineage: Bacteria > Chloroflexota > Dehalococcoidia > UBA2247 > RBG-13-53-26 > JAFGCL01. The sequence continues at coordinate 10,071 of CAYYWI010000009.1, read as the reverse complement.
ACTCCCCAACACGATTCTCAGACATATCAGGACCTTGATCTGACAGTCTACGGGAAGGCCTTCGATGGCAAGCTGACAGGCACCAGCCCTCTCCAGGGGATGTCGCTCCATACCGGCTCAAAGCTGCATGTCGGCCTGGCGCACTGTTCCCTCAGGATAGAAGGGGTCATCGATAAGGAAACCATGCTGGTTGACAGGAATGAGATAGCTGCGTCCGGGCTGGACTATCTTGCCATGGGTCACTGGCACTCGTTCCGGGACTGCAGTCAAGGGTCAACCGCGGCCTTCTATTGCGGCTCCCCCGAGCCGATATACATGGACCAGAAAGGCGCTGGAGGCATAGTCATAGCAACGGTGCACGAGAAGGGCAAGGTCGATGTCCAACAGGTCAGGGTCGGCAGTAAGTCATTTGACGAGATGAGCATAAACGTAGAGCTGGTGAGGTCCGTTGATGACATAGCTCAAATGATCCTGACCAAGGCTGACAGCAATCTCATTCTGAAAGTGACCCTGGAGGGAACGCCTGCCGCCGATTGCCTTTTGGACCCTCACGAGCTGGAAGAGGAGCTTGGAGATCGGTTCTTCTGTCTGAGGGTCCTCGATCGTACGTCCGAAAGGCTCGAAGACGTGTCAGTGGAAGACTTCTCTCCGGATACCGTGGCGGGGAGGTTCGTCAGAGCTTTGGAGGCCAAAATGGCCCATTGCACACCGGATGAACAAGCCGTCTACACCGAGACGCTGAGATTGGGGCTGACCCTGCTTCAAAAGGGACCACAGGCCATAGAATGATAATCAACAGAGTGCGCGTAAGGAGGTTCAAGGCCATCAGGGAAGGCCGCATCATCGAGCTGTCTTCCGGCCTCAACATAATCAAGGGGAACGATAACGAGGCAGGGAAATCTTCGCTCAGGATGGCCATAACCAAAGCCTTGTTCCAAGACCCCAACTCCAGCCGCGAGGATATCGTCGGAATGACGAGTTGGGGTGCCGAAGAACCATGGGAGATCGAAATCGATTTTGTCGGCGATTCAGGGCCATTCCGCATAGTCAAGAGCCTGAAGACCAAGACGAGCCAACTGATAGACGTCAGGTCCTCCAGAGTGATCGCCAGCAGCAAAAATGCTGTTGCAACCAAGGTGATCGAGTGCACCGGCTGCCCTTCCGAGACATTCTTCGAGAGCACTGCATGTGTCAGTCAGGATGAAATGATAAGAATAGTCCCCAAAGGTGCTCCTCCCAGCGAACAGCAGAAAGCGATGGGTACAGTCACCCAGAGGCTGCAGGCTTCCCTCGGCGTCAGGGAGTCCGTTGACGTCCGCTCCATCCTGGCCAGACTGATCTCCAAGTCAACTCGCAAGGATGCCAAGGGACCTTACTGGCATCTTTTGCAGATCAACGAGCAAATGGCCAGCCTGCAGAGCCAGAAACTGGACCAGGAAGGCAAGCTCAAGGTCGTGATGGAGAATAGAAGGAAACTCAACTCCGTCCAGGAGCAACTGGCACAGATAGCCAGGGACCTGCCGCCCCAGGAAGAACTGCTGAGCAAGAATAAGAGGATCCTCGAGTTGGAGACGGAGATTGAGGCGGGCAGGAAACAATACGAGAACTTCGGGAGGGCCAGGGCGCTCAAGTCAGAGCTGGATCGTATGGACGAGGAGTTGAAGGAATTCGCCCCCTTCTTCGACGCAGACGACAAGATGCGGCTGGTGGCAAATGTTAGAGCAGAGGGCGAACGCTTGAGGATGCAGCAGTCACACCTGGAAGGAGACCTCGACGCAAGCAGAATCGACAAGCCGGCGCTCTGGCCGGTGGCGGCCAGCGCAGTCCTGGTATTGATGGGAGTTGTACTGGGTCTGGCAATCGAACCATATTGGGGTACCGCGGCCTTGCCCGGCATTCTTCTCCTGGCCTATTGGATCGATCGCTGGCTGGGATGGCGCAGGCAAGTGCGGCTGGAAAAGGCAAGATTGCTGAAACTCGAGATTCCCCTGCGGAAGAATGAACAAGCACTGCGAGCCGCCCTTGCTCCATTCGGGTTCCAGGACTATGACGAATACGTGAGGCAGCTCAGCAGGTGCGACTACCAGATTGACAAAAGGAATGAGATAGCCAACAAACTCAGCGGCATCACCGGCGACCGCGATTGGTCCGCCTTTCAACTGGAGAACCGAGACCTGGACCTGCAGATCAGCGCCAAGCAGAAAGAACTTACAAAACTGCTCAGCTTCAAGTTGGCACCGATCGACCTTCAGAAGCTGGAGAGCGAAGTAAGCCGGCTCCGGGAAAGAAAGGCTGAACTTGAGCACGACAAGGGTGGACTGGAGAAATTCTTCGAGTACAGCGATGTGGATACTGACCAGTTGGCTGCCGTCGATGAGCAACTGAAATGGCTGGAGCAGGAGGCCCAGTTCTGGGAGAGGAAAAAGAGGGTCTACGACCTTACGCGGGAGACCCTGGAGGAAGCCTACAGGCAGACGCTAGCCAGGGCTGCTACTGTGCTGGAGCAGGAACTGGGCAAGTACGTGTCCACAATCACAGACGGCAGATACAGCCGGGTTGAGATCAACGAAAGGGACCTTAGCATCTGGACCTATTCAGCCGAAAGCAATGAGCGGGTCAATGTGCGTGATCTCAGCCGGGCCACGCAGGATCAATTCTACATCTCGGCAAGGTTTGCCCTGGTCAGGCTGGTGACTGATGGCAAGAAGCCGCCGATACTGCTGGACGATCCTTTTGTGAACTTCCACCCGAAGAGGTTAAAACGGATGATCGGGTTGCTGCAGGAACTGGCGAAGGAGAACCAGATACTCCTCTTCACCTGCAGTGATGCCTATGATCCATATGGCAACGTCATCGTGCTTGACTGATCGACTGCCTGAGCCACCGGATCATTACTGAGTCATGCGATCCTGCCGGACTCTCCCCTGAATTCCTTCTTCTGAATCCAGCGCGGAGGCTCGTCCGGACTGATCAGAAGGACGTCCACCGGGCCGCCGACGTTCTTGGGCCTTGCCTGGAAGCGCATGGTGTCGATGGTGGTTCGGACGGCGTATATGGCGAAGTCTATGGCGTCCTGGATGGTCATGGCATCCCAGATGATCGGTGGCTTGGGCTGCGCTTGAGTCGGCTGCACCAGAGAGGCGATGATGTCCGCCTGTCCGCCCCATGTCGCTCCATACACCACGTTCTCGGACTCCGGCGCCACGTTCTGCCTCTGGATCTTGTTCTTGCCTATATGGCAGAAAAAGACGCAGGGTATGCTCCTTTTCCCTATCCTCTTGAAGCCCGCCACGTGAAACGCTGAATCAGCTTGCGGGAAATCCTGGCGGAAGAAGTCGATCAGTTTGCGCGGGATGGTGGTTACATCGTCATCATCAGCCAGGACTTCCTCAGAGAATCGCCTGATGTGGCTCTCTGTCGTTATCTTTCCCAACAGCGCCTCGCCAAAGGAATTGATGCCAACGCTCTGCTTGCCCAACAGGTATGTCTTATAGACGAAATCGGAACTGACCGTTTCGATCTTTGGCAGGGGCTTTCCATCCGGGGCCTTGCCCTCGATAGTGATAGACTGCCTGCTGTCCGATGCCATCACTATCCCTCCTGGAACATACACAGTAATGACACATGACATGTGTCGCCTCCATTGCCCAATTGACACGAATTCTACCACTTGTCATTCCCTCTTAGTAGCCCTATTGACAGCAGCAGTCTCGGGAAGTAGCATGGCCTTAACGCGGGTCACAATCGCTTCATCCGCCTGCGATTCTTCAAGAAAGGGGGACAGGCCATGAGCACAGAATCTCGCGAGAGAGAAGCCCGCTTCTTTCAGAGATTCAAAGAGGCAGTGGCCAAGAGCAAGGCTCTAACCAGGAACTGCCTCGCTTGAAAGTCCTGAAAGGGGAAGTAGGTTGCCGGTTCGGCAACCAGGCTTAGTCGATGAAAGGTAACCCATTTGAGTTCTTCGTCCAGTTCCACCTGACAGAGCGATGCAATCTTGCTTGCCGGCACTGCTACCAAACAGGGCCGGTGCCAGAGATGAACTACGAAGAAGTGTGTGGAGCCATCACCGACGTTAAGACAGCAATCGAAGGCTGGGTGGAAGACTACGAAATGGACGTCTCACCCAGTCTTCATTTTACCGGTGGGGAGCCGCTGCTGCGCAAGGACCTGTTCGCTGTCCTGCGCTTCGCTTTGGGGTACGGCTTCTCCATATCGTTGATGAGCAACGGGACCATGATAGACAGATCAGTTGCAGCACAACTGAAAGCAGCGGAGGTGGCCGATGTGCAGATCAGCCTGGATGGGCTCGAATCGGTGCACGACAGCCTGAGGGGGCATGGATCATTTAAGGCTGCGGTGGTGGGCATCACCAGCCTCGTTCAAGAGGGCATCGACACCAACATCAACCTGACCGTTTCCAGAGTCAACATGAAACAGACCGGAGAGCTTGTGGCACTGGCTGAGGAACTGGGGGTGAGCGCCATCTCCTTCTCCAGACTGGTGCCCTCAGGCAGAGGACGACAGCTTGCCGATCAACTATTGACGCCTCAGGAGGCAGCCGCGTTCTATGGCGAGCTTGGCCGGTATAAACACAACGGCAAAGTCATAGTCACCTCTCGCGACCCGCTGGCGACTATACCGGACATCAACGAAGATATCCCACAGACGGAAGTGCCCATCGGCGGCTGTGCTGCAGGCATGTTTGGGGTGACCATCACCGCTGACGGCACAGTGATGCCTTGCAGACGTATGGATCTACCTGTCGGCAACATCAGGACCGATTCCTTCCGCGATCTGTGGGCGGACTCGCCCGTGCTGTGGGCGCTCAGAACCAGAGAGAATTTCCACGGTGGGTGTGACTCATGCCGCTACTGGTCTGCCTGCCGCGGGTGCCGCGCTATCGCCTTGGCATCTGCCAGAGCCAGAGGCAGCGAAGACTGCCTTGGGCCAGACCCGCAGTGCCCGTATCACCAGCCATACTGAAACTGGCGAAACCGGAGATGAAGATCATGCGAATGTGTCTGCCTTGTGGAGGCGGAGTTGCTATCCTTGGCGGCGCGCTGAAAGGGTCGAAGTGTTTGACAATCACTGTAGCTTCCTTTAGGCTGGGATTGTCACGAGGAAGAGAGGGATTGATGAGACCGGAAGAGCAGAGGCAGAGAGCTCAGAGAATTCAGAGGAACCGAGCTATTGCCGTCCAGGTCGCGATGATGGTGGCAGGGGTCGGTGTCGGCACTTTCTTTCTCCTGCAGGCCCTCAACGGCGAGGTCGAGCAAAGGGATTTCAGCCTATTCGCTGCGATTGCCTCTTACGGTATTGCCGTTTTCTATGGTTGGCTTCAGGTGCGTCGCTGGAGACGGGAGAAGCGCATAAAGCAACTCCTCGCGGAAAAAGAGAAGAGGAAGCAGGGTGGTTCCAAGTCATGAGCGGACGATCCTTTCTCGGTATGCAGTAACATTCAGCCCCAGACATCAGCTTCTGCCTGAAATCCACAACGATTGCCTTTACTCCTGTAAATTCCCTCCTTGTGTCGGATTCACTTCATTGGCCTCGTAGCGGCTGTTCCCTCAATGGGCCAAGGTCAAGCCTTCGCAGGAATAATACTCATGGCGTATTCAGCCAATGCTGTGATGGTCAGGCTGGGATTGACGCCGGGATTGCCCGGCACAATTGCCCCATCCACCACGTACAGACCCGGGTACTTGTGCACCTGGCAATCCAGGCCAACTACGCCCTCGGAAGCATCACAACCGAAAGGGCATCCGCCCAGGATGTGCGCAGTAAAAGGCGTGTTCAGCAGTGTCTCCCCCGCGGAACCTGCGGGGAATCCGCCGGTCTTTTCGGCAAACCGGCGCGCTGTCTTGTGAGCCACATCAATCCGAACAGGCACCTTCTCAGCCGAATCCTGCTCGGCCACCAAGCCCAGCCGGAACACGGTCAGAGGACCCCGCCCCAATCTGAGTCTCATATGATTGTCAATGGTCTGCATCACCAGCAGGATCGTCGTCCGCCCCGCCCAACCAGGCCACGCGTACTGTCTGACGAAATCTGCGGGGTGCCTCACGCCAAACCAGGCGAACTTGAGCAAGGCCAGAGGCACATTCTCCCTTTCCATCAGCGGGCCTGAGATCAGCCGCATGAAAGAAGACCCGTTGGGATAGCGGACCGGCTCAATGCAGGTCACCTCGTCTGCATGAATAATGGAGGTGATGGCAACACCCTTTGAGTAATCCACCTTCGCATTGCGGCTCATCGATCCGAGCAAAGCCTCGCTGTTGGTCCGCACCATACCGCCCAGTCGAGGCGAGATATCGGGAAGAGAGCGAGTCACATCACGGCAATTGAACAGAAGCCTGAGTGTGCCCAACACACCGGCTGACACCACCACATTCCTGGCGCGCACCTTCCGTGATGGCTTCAGGAACCAGGCGGTGCTGTGCTTGTAGACTACCTCGTACCGAGCTCCATCGGATTGCCCGGACGGCAACGGACGAACGTCAGTCACTTCTGCCTCTGGGCGGATCTGCACCCCATGCTTCTCGGCGAAATACAGATAGTTCTTCATCAGCGTGTTCTTGCCGTTGTAGCGGCAGCCCACCATGCACGCACCGCAGAAATTGCACCCCCGCCGCGGCGGTCCTTCGCCGCCGAAATAAGGATCAGCGACCTCCTGCCCTTCCACCCCAAAAAACACCCCCACATTCACCGGTCGGAAAGTCTCGCCATATCCGAATTCAGCGGAGATTTCCCTGAGGACAGTATCCGCCTCCCGCAGGTTGGGATTGCAGACGACACCAAGCATCTTCCTGGCCGTCTCATAGTGCGGTGCCAGAACGGTCTTCCAGTCAGCCAGGTTCTTCCAGGCAGGAACGTCAAACAGGCGGTCACTCGGGACTTCGAGGACATTGGCATAGCCCAGGCTGCCACCACCCACGGCCGCCCAGCGCAAAGCCATCAGACCTTTGATCAGGCTGATCTGCATTATGCCGTAGCAGCGCAACGGGGGAAACCAGAGGAACTTCCATATGTTCCAGTTGCTCCGGGGAAGGTCTCGGTCTCCGAATCGCTTGCCGCGCTCCAGCACCAGGACCCGATAGCCCTTCTCGCTGAGCCGCATGGCCGAGACAGCGCCACCAAAGCCGGAGCCAATAACGACGTAATCAACCGCCTGTGATGATCTCTCGCCTGCCATCGCCACCCATCCCAAACCGGAGCACCAAGGACTGCTCCATACCCACCTCGGTCTTCGACGGGGGATTTATGTCCTTTATACATCCTGGTCACCGGCAAATCAAGACTCTGCCAGCGGAAATCCGCCGCATATCCAACCCGCCGACGTTGTGCTAAAATAGCCTACGTTCATAAACGACAGGCTTTTGAAGCTCAGGGTGGAGGCAAGACCATCAAGCTGAAGTATCTGTGTCCTCGTTGCGAGTTCAACTGGAGAAGCTGCCATAATCCGAAGAGGCCCAACGTCACCCGCGACGACGGGTGTAAGGATTTCTGGCCCAGAGGAAAAGAGAAACCGCCCGATGTCAGCAAGCTGAACGTTGCCTGGATCGACGGCGTTGACCTGAGCGGGCTCAGGAAAGGGAAGCAGCCAAGACATGAGATGTAATCTTGGCGAGCTGAACGCTGAATCGGGCAGGATGGAGTAGAAGGTGGGACTGAAAGACGTACTGAAGCGGCGCTTCTTCCGTATATTGTTGATTCTGGCGTGGCTTGCCCTTGGAACTGTGATGGTAGTGCTTCAAGGAACCTGGTGGCTTTTGTTCGCTATTATCAGCTACGCGATAGCCGCAATATATATTGTGGCGGAAGTGCTCACGTGGAAATACATGATGAGCCAGGGGAACAAGCCGACGGACCAGAATCCTCCAGAGTCCGGGCAGGGCGGCAACTCCGGCTAGGTGACCCGAGCCATCCCCTCATGTTCTTGACCTAACGCGGCCTCAGTCCTGGCTGCTGTTCAAGAAGCTCAGCACTTCCTGGTTGAACCGTTTGCCGCTCAGCGCATGCGCCCCGCCTTCGATGACAACCAGCTTCGCACCCTTTATCCCTGAAGTTAGTCCCTCCGCAGAATGCGGCGGCATCAGCCTGTCTTCACTACCTGTGAGTATCAGCGTAGGCGCCTGGATTTTGCCGAGCCGCTCCAGCGCGTTATGCGATATCATGGCTTCAAGCTGGCCAACCGGGACCTTTATCTGTCCTAGTCTTGCCTGCAGCCTGACCAGCGGCAAGACAAGGACTTGGTAGGACCTGCTGTTGAAAGACCGCGACGCCACGGCGACCATGAAATTCTGCAGGTTGGCCTCTGAGAGTTCCGGTCTTGACCGATTCCAGCCAGGGTCCGAGGCTTCTATCAAATGGAAGAGCATCTCCTGAAGCGGCTTGCCTCCCGCGCTGGTGGAGGACAGGATGAGCTTCTCGACTCTCCCGGGATGCTCGATGGCAATCTCCTGGGCAGCCATGCCCCCCATGGATCCCCCCAGAATGTGCGCTTTTTTGATTCCAAGACTGTCCATCAAAGCGATGGTGTCCTCGGCCAGCATCTTGGTGGTGTACGGTCCCGGTGGCTTGTCAGACTTCCCGAAGCCTCGGTTGTCAAAGGTGATGACGCGGTAGTATCTGCTGAAGGCTCGCACCTGCGAGTACCACAGGTTCTGGGCGCTGGCGAATCCGATGATCAGGATTAGGGGTTGTCCTTGACCACTGACCTTGTAGCACAGATTGATCTCACCAACCTTGGCTACCGGCATGCTTCACCTCCATGTCAGATTGATGTGTTTCGGTGTGGTTCTGAGACGCTTCAATCATACTTTGGTTTTGGCGTGGCGTCCATTAGGATATCCATGCGGTTCTAGTCAAGAGAATCCGTATTTCACTTTGGCCTTGGCATATAAGCGGACCTGGTGTCGAAGTTATACTGGAACGCGCTCGGATGGGGCCGTTGAAGCAGCATCGGTGGGATGGCTACGTAAACCGTCTTGGACTGGTGTATAATCGGCAGGCAGATCTACCAAACGGGGGTGAGAAGATGGAAAGATGGCTTCTGAACGTGGAGACCAATTGTGCCGACCCGGCCAAAGAGAAGGCATTCAACGAGTGGTACAACAAGGTCCATCTCGCTGACATTCTGGAAGTACCGGGGGTGGTGCGAGCGTCCCGGTACGAGTTCGCCAATCCCACTGAAGGGCAGCCGAAGTTCATGGCCATGTATGAAGTAGAGACGGATGACTTCGGCCAGACGATGGCGGCGCTGGGTGAGAAGCTGAAGACGGTCACCGAGAAGGGACGCATGTCTGATTTGTGCATAGTCTGCGGTGCACGCATGTACAAACAGATCACGCCTGCGGTCGAGAGAAAAAAGACCAAATAGCCAGAACAGGGACCGTTGATTGCAGCTTATCACCGCATAAGCTCCTGAAGGGCTTTGAGACCTGATGAAAGGCGCTTTCATCAGGTCGATGTGGAAATGTCAGCCGGTCGATCCCGGTTGACGGGAGAATGGACTGGTAACGATCGAGACAGATGCCGAAGATAAGAGTAGCCGACATCAACATTCACTACGAGACATGCGGCGATGGGGAACCGCTGCTCTTGATCATGGGGTTGGGTGGCGGAGCAAGCCTGTGGTGGAGGCAGGTAGCTTTCTTCTCACCGGAGTACCAGGTGATCACCTACGACAGCCGGGGAGTGGGACGCTCCGACAAACCGGACACACCGTATTCGATGGACATGCTGATAGCCGATGCCGCAGGTCTTCTGGAGAAGCTGGGAATCTCATCAGCACACGTCCATGGTGTTTCCATGGGAGGCTTAGTCGCTCAGGAACTGGCGCTCCGGTATCCCGGACTGGTGTCCAGTCTTATACTCGGTGCCACGACTTGTGGTGGGCCGCGTGCTGTGATGCCTTCTCAAGAGACATTGCAGAAGTTGCTGGGTATCATGACCTTGTCCCTTGCCGAAGTAGCCAAGGTAGCCGTGGAAATGACCTTCAGCGCCGGATTCCCTGAAAACCACCCCGAACAGGTCAGTGAGTGGCTGAAGAAGGGTGCCGAGAGTCCTCCC
>CAYYWI010000008.1:48117-51993 GCA_964475375.1 uncultured Dehalococcoidia bacterium | reverse complement strand
GCAGCGGGACGCTGCCGGGGTCTGGGGTGTCCCCAGATTTCTCTTGGTTTTCCCCAAGAGTGGGGGTAGGAGGTTGAAAGCGTGATTCGAGGCAATGCTGGCGGGTTTCGCTCTGTGGGTGTCAGGTCTCCTGACCTGACCCGGCGTCGGGTCGGCGACCCGACAGCCACCAAAAGGGGGGCTGAGGGGGATTTGTCATTGCGAGCCATTCTCCGAGCGCAGCGAGGAGAAGGCGAAGCAATCTCCTCTCCGCTTCTGGAGCGCGAAGAGCACCCTCTCCCTGACCTCTCCCGTCCGATGGGAGAGGAGAGCGAACCCCCTGAATCCTCCTTTAGCAAAGGGGGACTGAGAGGGATTCCGGGTGAGTGTCAGGTCTCCGACCTGACCTGAAGACTGCGAAGAGATTGAGGCGTCGAGTCATGGACCCGAAGCCGCTGTAAGGAGGTTACTCCCTCCCGTGGTGGGAGGGAGCGAGAGGGAGGGGAAATTGAGACAGAGGTTTGCAGTGCAGCGGCGCGGAGAACTCGTGGATTCCCGTTTCCACGGGAATGACAGGGTGGGAGTGAAGGCCCGGTTTGAGAAGATTTTGAGAGGCCCGGCGGGTGATCCCACGAGGAAATGTCGATTAGTGAGCACTTGACCGGTGAGCGGGATTAGAGTATAAATAACACCAATTTGTAATGCCACATGAGAAGCTATGAAGGATTCCCAGTGGCAGGGCCAAACCGAAAAGAATAAGCAGGCGAAAAGGGCAAACCTGCCGGAAGGCAGGGACGCAAAGCTACAAGTCCAGAACGGATGGTTGGGTTGCCGCCTAGAAAAAGAGGATTGCTCTTTGGCGGTGTCAGCCAGAGGGCAATTTCTGTTAAAAGGGGAGGTCGGGTCAGGTGGAAGATCACGTATGAGCTGCTTCAGGTTCTGGAGCAGGAAAGGAGGGGGCGAGTAGTCAAAGAGATGCGTAACACCTATAGGAAGACAGATTATGAAAGAAAGGAGGTGAAAACGAAATGAAGAACTTCAGGAAGGTGTGCAGAGGCGAGAAGGGTTTTACTCTGGTTGAACTGCTGGTAGTGATCGTCATCCTGGGCATTCTGGCCGCTGTGGCGGCGGTGTCCATCATGAGGTTCATGAGCGCAGGTAACCTTTCCGCGGCCCAGACGGAGGCCAAGAATGTGGCAACGGCCATTGCTGGCACCATGTGGGAGGGTGGCAAGTCGGAAATCGACCTCGCAGCTGAAGGTACTGACAAGGTAGGCCCAGGTGACCTCAAGGTAGGTGGCATAGATATCTCTCCCAGCATCGACGGAACTCTCAAGGGTACTTACACTATCAGTGAGAACGGTACGATAACTAATGCAACGCCAGGTGACTGGGGCACCAAGATTGTGTGGAGCACTGAGAAACACGACTGGATCAAGAAGACCACCTAAGTCGGGCCAGGTTTTGACTTAGTAACTGAAGAGCGATAGCTGAAATAGGACTGGCGGCTCCCTCGGGAGCCGCCAGTTGCTTTATTGGACTCCCTTACCTCGATCCTCTCCCGTCCGACGGGAGAGGAGACCAACCCCCTTTGACAAAGGGGGACTGAGGGGGTTCCGGTGAGTGTCAGGTCTCCGACCTGACCTGAAGACGCGAAGAAATTGAGGCGTCGGGTCAGGGACCCGACAGCCACTAAAGGGGGACTGGTGAATGGTGGATCCTGACGGGAGAGGAGATATACTCCCTCTCCTGGTGGGAGGGAGTGAGAGGGAGGGGTGTGAGGGCACGGCAAGCCGTGCCCCTACAACGGTTAGGGGGCGTGCAGAGGAGAGCGAACTCCCTAAATCCCTCTTTAAGAAAGAGGGACCCAAGAACGGGTGCAGCGGGACGCTGCCGGGGTCTGGGGTGTCCCCAGATTTCTCTTGGTTTTCCCCCCAAGACTGGGGGGCCAGGGGTTGAGAATGCCATTTGGGCAATGCTGGTGGGTTTCGCTTCGCTCTACCCACCCTACCTGGTGAATCCCCCTTTAGCAAAGGGGGACTGAGGGGGATTTGTCATTGCGAGCTATTCTCCGAGCGAAGCGAGGGAAGGCGAAGCAATCTGCGGATCCATTTGGGTCACACCACCCTACCCTGAGATTGCCGCGTCGCCTGTGGCTCCTCGCAATGTGACAGCAACAAATGAGCAAACGGGGAACCAAGGGGCTTAGTAGATCATTCGTGATGCAAATGAGATGATCCAGGCGGGGCAAGGTATTGACTTAGGATGCGGCTCTATACTATTCTCAAGAACGATTCATGCCTTGCTTTGAAAATCTGCATCAGGAGGGTTGATGATATGGCCAAGGCCAGGATTCTAGCTGTTGTGATAATAGGGGTAATGTTGCTGGCCGGGTTAGCGCCCGGCGTCGTATCGGCGGCTTCGCCGCTTCCGAATACGCCTGACAATCTGGCGCCTGGCAACAACACTGACAACATTGTTCTTATACCAAAGTTGAAGTGCAGTTACTCACATCCCGACAATGTCACTCAGTTTGCTGCCTGGTGGCAGATCAGCACGGATAACGTATTTTCGAATCTGGTCTGGGACACCGGCATCACGACGGCATATCGAACGGAGTTGTCGGTTCCCCGAGGGTATCTGCAGCCGAGCACTGAGACAGAGAATATGACTTACTACTGGCGTGTCAAAGTGCAGGATGAACTGGGTTACTGGTCGGGTTGGTCAACAGCGACTCATTTCACCACGGTAAAGAGTTTTCGTCCAGACCAGCCGGAGAACATATCACCGGCAGATGGCGCCAGCCAGATCAGCCCCAGCCACACGTTCATTGCATCGGAGTACTATGATGCTGATGGTGATCGGTTCTTTGCCATGCAGGCCCAGATCAGGACAGAGGGCATAGGTTGGGACAAGCCCTTGTGGGACAGCGGGCCTCTCAAGAGTCAGACGTGGAGCTACCCGGTGGGCACGCTGAAGTACAGCACAAAGTACTACTGGCGCGTAAGGTATCAGGATGACACCGGTCTGTGGTCTGACTGGTCCAGTGAGACGTCTTTCACCGTGATGGCCAATTCGTCTCCCAACCAACCGGAGAACGTTGGGCCGGCTAATGGAGCGACTGGAGTCACTCTGACCCCGGCTCTCAGAGCCTCGGACTTCTCGGATCCCAACTCTTCGGCTTATGTGGCGCTGGCCGATACCCATGCCACATCGGAATGGCAGTTGTCGACCAAGTCCGGAGCAGACTTTGTCGCGAACATCAAATATACCGAGAATACAACTACCAGTCTTACAGTGGCCAACGTTCCTATTCATCTCTCGGCCGGCACTACCTACTACTGGCGGGTGAGATACCAGGACAACCATGGCAACTGGTCGGCCTGGTCCGCAGAGACTTCATTCACCACCAAGGAGCTTACTGAACCTGAGGCCGGGTTCTCTGCAGACAAGACGACCGGGGTTATTGCCGGAGAAGAGGCTATTGTATTCACGGATGGTTCCACGCCTGCTGATGAGCTTACCATCTGGGTGTGGGATTTTGGTGACGGAACAACCGAGAACTGGACCACCAGGAACAGGCCTGCTGATGGGCAAATCAGGCATGTCTACGCTGATGGCGGCACCTATACCGTGAAGCTGACTGTGGTTAATGGTGTGAAAAGCAACGTTAAGGAAATAGCGGACTACGTGGTCATCCAGGCGAAGCCAAAGGCGGTTATTCGTGAGGCTGCGATCGGCGCCTCGAACACAGTCAAGGCCAGTGCACAAATGACATTCACCGACAGCTCAACCGGAGACATCACCAGTTGGGTATGGGACTTTGGAGACGGCACTTCGCTTGAGGAGTGGACCAGGGACACCCGCCCGGCTGACGGCAAGATCAAACATGTCTAC
>CAYYWI010000008.1:46304-48107 GCA_964475375.1 uncultured Dehalococcoidia bacterium | reverse complement strand
GGGGGATCCTACCTGGTTTCCCTGACGGCAAGCGGACCTGCTGGAACCTCCATAAAGAACTGGAAGGTCGATGTTACCGGTGGTGAAGGATTCCACTTCAGCCTGTGGATGATTGGTGTGGTGGTGGCAGCCGTGGTAGTCGTTGCCGGCGTGATCTACCTTATTCAATCCAGGAAGGCTGCCAAGTAAAACTTCGCTTTCTCCGCGGTTAAAGAGTGCAGGGCTGGCGGCTTCACAAAGAAGCCGCCAGCTTCATTTGACCAGGGGTGAAGGTCCTGACAGGGTGATAGGTAGGTGAAGGTGACCCTCTCCCGACAACGAGTCCGGTGGGTGTCAGGTCTCCGACCTGACCTGAAGACTGCGAAAAGATTAAGGCGTCAGGTCAGGGACCCGACAGCCACGATGACAGAGGCGGATTAGCAAAGGGGGACTGGTGAATGGTGGATCCGCTTCGCTTGATCCACCCTACCCCTAGGGGATTTGTCATTGCGAGCCATTCTCCAGGCCAAGCCACGAGACGTGGCAATCTCCGCGTTCCTCTGAGATCATGCCATCATATGACTCGATGAGCTGCTGTTGATTGGCAGGGGGGTGATTGTGACCTTAGGGTGGTGTTTCTGGTGTGGATTAGTATTTGGAGGTAGGGATCAGGTGCCGTCAACATCGGGCAGCTCGCAGTGGCAAAGTCATCAACTGGTGTGGCCCTGGAGGCCTATTTTCTCAAGCTGCTGCAACCTTGCCGGCACCTGCAGCCAACGAGGTTCTTGGCTATGCTCTACCCTTCACAGACTTCTTGGCTGGTGCCTTGGTGACCTTGGGAGCAACTGGGGCCTTGGTCTTTTTTACGGTCTTCATTATCTGAACACCTCCTTTCTTCAAAGCATCGGTCATGCATAAAGAGTGTAAGGAGGGAACGTCACGGCTGTGTCTCACAGAACATCGTTGCACTCACAAACATGACTCGCGGCAGGAGATACACGTCACGATGGGGTCACAGTGATCCAAATGGTTCGCACTTACCTGAGATTGCGGCGCTCTTGACAACGTGACCGGGTGCCGTGCAGAATGGTGGGCGTGGAAATCCTCCTGACCGTGGTCTTCGCTCTCATCGGGGTCGCGGTCGGCAGTTTTCTGAATGTCTGCATAGATCGCCTGCCAAGCGGTCGGTCCATTGTCAGTCCTCCGTCACAGTGCGACCAGTGCCATCGTCGCCTGTCTGCAACAGACCTGATTCCGGTCTTGAGCTACCTGTGGCTCCGTGGTCGCTGCCGCTACTGCGGAGCGCCGCTGCCGAAGCGCATAGTCATCGTGGAGCTGGTGACCGGTGTGGCTCTGGCTGTCCTGTACCTTCTGTATGGGTTGGAGCCCGAGTTTGGAGTAATGGTCTTCTGGGCTTGTCTGTTCATAGTGATATTTGTGATTGACCTGGAGCAGGGCCTGATACTGAACAAGGTAGTCTATCCCTCGCTTGTCGTAGCCCTGATTTTCGCTGCCTTCATTGACCTGCCCTGGCTGGAAGGGTGGGGTGTAATAAGTGGCTGGCCTCAGATCGGCATCTCTGCTCTGGGTGGTGGGGTCGGGTTCCTGCTCTTCTTTCTGCTGGCTGTATTCGCCATTGTGGTGCTGGGCAAGGAGGGGATGGGTTGGGGGGATGTCAAGCTGGCTGCTCTGATCGGACTGGCCTGCGGATTTCCCCTGGTGATGGTGGTGATGATCGTAGGAGCTCTCGTTGGTCTGTTGATGGCGCTGGTGATGGGGCGGATGAAGGGGGGACAGACCATACCTTTCGGATCGGCACTTGCC
>CAYYWI010000008.1:35149-46294 GCA_964475375.1 uncultured Dehalococcoidia bacterium | reverse complement strand
CAATTATGATCGCCATGTTGCTGGGGAACCGCATTCTGGACTGGCTGGCCCGCCTGTACTGAGAAACTATCTGGCAGGCTTTGGCAGTCTTAGAATGGTCCCTGACTCCATGAGACCGATGAACACCTTTACCACTTCCGGATCGAACTGAGTGCCTGCGTTGCGCTTGAGTTCCTCTATCGCCTGGTTCCAGGCAAGAGACGGTCTGTAGGGCCTGTCAGCGGTCATATCAACCATGCAGTCGGCCACGGCCAGGAGGCGGGCTTCATATGGTATATCCTCGCCCTTCAAGCCTTGAGGATAGCCGGTGCCGTCGTAGCGCTCGTGATGGTACAGGATTGCCGGCGCGCAGGGGGCCAGGCTGGGAACGTTGGAGATGATAGCCACTGCCAGCCGGGGATGGGTCTTCACCTCCTCGAATTCCTCTGTGGTTAGAGGCCCGGTCTTGTTCAGGATGGAATCGCGTACCCCGATCTTGCCGATGTCATGAAGAAGAGCGGCCGCACTCAGCCGATTCACCGAATCCGATGGCAGCCCCAGTGCCTCAGCCAGGGTGACCACATACTCTTTAACCCGCTGGGAGTGGGCGTACGTGTAGTGATCCTTGGCGTCAACCGCGGTGCTCAGTGCGTAGATGGCTGCCAGACTGGGACTCCTGGCTTCACCGGCATCGACTTGATGGACATCCGCCGTGGGCAGCATGCTGCTCGAGATATGGACGCGATTGCCGCCGCTGTACTTGGCATGATACAGGGCGGTATCAGCAGCACTGATCAGATCGGCGGGGAGCACACCGTCGGATGGACAACTGGATATACCGATGCTGGCGGTCACGCCGGTTGACTTGGTTAGTGCAAGGGACGCCACCTCCTGCCTGATCCTCTCTGCCACATGGTAGGCGCTGTCCGTGTCGGTCTGCGGCAAGACAGCGGCAAACTCGTCACCGCCGTAGCGGAATGCCTGGTCGCTGGTGCGTATGGATTTCCTGATCAGGGCGCCAATTTCGTGCAACAGGCTGTCTCCCGCCGGGTGACCGTGAACGTCGTTGTATGCCTTGAAGGAATCCAAATCCAGCATGATCATAGAGAAGGTTCCGCCGTAGCGCGTGCTGCGGTTGATTTCCTCTTTCAGCCTTTCATCAAAGTGGCGGCGGTTGAAGAGCCCGGTCAGCTCATCAAGGCGAGCTTTTTCCCTGGCCTGTTCATAGAGCTGGGAGTTGGCTATCAGGGGCGCAATCTGGAAAGCCAACTGCTCAAGAAGCTTGATCTGGCTCTCCCTGTAGGCATTTGGATAGCGGCTGCCCAGAGTTAGTGCCCCGATGCTCTTGCCTGCATAAACCAAAGGCAGATAGATGATGGAGCGTATTCCCTCTTTCAGGTGTTGTTCTTCTCCCGTGGCAAATATGCGGTTCTTCGACAAATCAGATTGATAAATGCTCCTCTGCTGTTTCATGGACAATTCAGTGCCGGTGCCTTCAAGAGGTATCTTGTCCTGGGCTTTCCATGGCGTTGGCAGGCTGGTGTTGACAGCCAGAATCTGGATCTCATTACCGCCGACCAGGCTGATGCATGACCAGTCCAGAGAAACGGTGTCCCTGAGCTGATCAGAGAAACGGTCGAATGCCTCGCTGATATCGATGCTGGAACTCATGGTGAGCATCAGTTCGTTGACTAGAGCCAGAGACTTTTCTTTTGCCAGCAACTGCTCTCGGAGGTGCTCTCTCTCTATGCCGGGGCCGACTGAGCTCAGCGCATAGGTGATCAGTTCCACCTCCTCATAGGTATAGGCTTCGCCTCCTCTCTTCTTGCCAATGGCCACGATCCCGATGAGCCTCTCCTCGTTCCTCAGCGGGAAGAAAATCTCTGCCTTGGCTGCTTCTATACTCTTTTTTTCATCTGCCCAGAGCGAAGCAAATTCGGGATAGAGATAAAGTTCGCTCTGAGAGATCGGTGCTGCACCTGAGGCCAGTCTTTCGACAAGAGGACTGTCCGGTCTGATTTTGATAGCGGTGTCCCCGGCCTTGTCCTGAGAGAACTGCAGTTGAGACTGGAATGTGCCATCGACAGGAGACGGCATCAGCAGCCAGGCTGCCTGAGCCCCGACTGAGTGACAGAGTAGAGAAAGAAACTGTGAAATGAATTCCTTGAGATCAGCGATGTTGTAGACGCTGACAACGAATTGCAGGAGCTTCTGACGGTAGTCGTACCTCTTGCCGATGAAGATCTCTTCTATGGTCCGGCGGGAAGTTGTGCTGATTGCTGAGATGAGCATGACGCAGCAGAAGGTTGCTCCGATACCCACAAAGACTACGACCCAGTTGATCTGGAACTCAAAGACCTTTGAGGCTATCCAGAACAGCATGACATACGTAAGCATTGCCGTGACGGTCAGCCAAAAATAGAGCAGGACCCGTCTCAACGCTGCTCCGACATCCAGCAACTGGTGAGCAGCTATGGCATAGAGCAGAATCAAGGCTATGAACAAGTTTCCAACATGGGAGATGGCATAGGTTGTTCCAAACTTCGTAAAAGCGCTCGTCATCAGCATTGCGCCGACCACGGTGGCCACGATGAGATAGGTAATCTGGTTCCTCTCAGAAAGCTGGGAGGCAGCCTTCTGTTTGCGGATCAGCATATATACATCCCAGCAGACTATTGACAGGAGTACGAGGGCTAGCAGCAACGTCCAGATACCATACTCGACTACTGTCTTGTCTTCCGCGATTTCGACTACTTTGGGTGTCACGTTGGAAGCGGTCAGGGCGATGATGGCAACCAATGGCAGGAATGCGAGGGGTATCCCACCGGGTTTGCTGTAAACTGACTTCAGAAGATAGTGGAATTGAACGACCATCCAGAAGGCCATACAAATGATAACCTTCACCAGGACTACTTTGTCGATTTGCAGTAGAGCGCTGCGCAATAAGAAGTCCGACAGGCTCCAGAACATGGCAGCGATGAGATAGAGGACGAAATACCCCTGCTGCCTTTGCCATGGCCTGTGCAGCAATGAGACGACAAGCAATGGAACAAAGGCTATAGTAGCAGCAAGCGGAATAACCGCATGACTATTCATAACAACTTGTGCCTGCAATCAAGTGATGGCAAGTCGCTGCCTCATAGTTCACACACTGTAGTGCAAGCTTCTCCACTTTATAGTTCACAGTTCGTGCTCAAAGATGATTCTTGCATCGCATCGGGCTGTTTTGAAGACCCAAACGGATACCTCTGCCGAGCCGAGGGGGTCAACAAGGACTCTATTTGTGATAATACACCAAGAGCCGATAGTATGACGGATTGATGTGCCCGGAAAGCGCCCGTCATGTTGGATGGGCCAATGGCACATGCCAGTTGCTGGCAGTCTCGGGAGGAAGCAATTTGAGCGGTTCTTGAAGTCTCCTCTAATCCCCCGCTGTCTGGGTGGCGGCATATGCCGTGGCTCCATTCAGCGTCTCCTCACGCGGTCTCCTGAACGTGTACCCGATGCCAGGCCTTGTGGCGATATATTTGGGATCGCCCGGGTCATCGCCCAATCTCTTTCTGAGTCTGGCCACAGCTACCTGCAATATGTGAGTGTCCCCGCGATACTCACGTCCCCAGACCTCCGTCAACAGATGTTCATGAGTGATCACTCTCCCTGCATTGCGAGCGAGCAGACAGAGAATCCGGTACTCGGTGGGAGGGAGTATTACCTCCTCACCTGAGATTCTCACCTGGTGTTGAGCAAAATCGATGGACAAGTCGCCTGACGCAAAGGCTGGCTGAGGCACCTCCTGGGGGAATTTGGTGCGGTGCAACACGGCCTTCACCCGAGCCACAAGTTCATTGATGCTGAATGGTTTGACTACGTAGTCATCGGCCCCGGTGTCCAGCCCCTTTACAATATCCTCTATGCTGCCTTTGGCCGTCAGCATGATGATGGGCACTTCGGAGAACTCCCGAATCCTTGCACATGCCTGGAAGCCATCCATCACCGGCATCATGATGTCAAGAAGGACCAGCGAGGGCTGTTCATCTTGCACTAACTTGACCGCTTCTTTACCGTCAGTGGCTGTTATCACGCGGAAGCCTTCCAGTTGCAGATTCAGCGTTACCAACTTCAAGATTCCCGGGTCGTCATCGACGACAACTATCAATGATTTCTGAAGAGGCATGATTCCACCTCCATTGCTTCAACTTATTGTTATTATCGTTGGACCTTTTGCCGAAGTGGAGGGACAGAAGGGCTTGCTTGAGCCCGTTCGGTGCTCCCCTACATTACTTCGGACCTCTGCTGAGCAACCTATCCGCTCTGATACAAGGAATACTTGCTTTTTGTCACGCCATAAGTATAGAGGGGTTGTTTCACCCCTGTGTCTCAGGCTGCATTGCCTGTTTCACAAACAGTCTTCTCATTCAGCGCGGAATGTCACAAAAAGCTCACGGTGGGGGGATGAGGAGCACAAGCCAGGAGGAATGCTCCGGTTGAGGTGGAGTACTGAGATTACTGCCCGGTGTTACGGCTTCTTAAAGACATAGCCGATGCCGGGTCTGGTGATTATGTACTTGGGATTGCCCGCATCTTCTCCAATCTTCTTGCGGAGGCGGGCTACAGCTACCTGCAATATGTGGGTATCGCCGCAGTATTCTTGTCCCCAAACCTCTGAAAGAAGATGGTCTTGTGTAATAGCCTTGCCGGCGTTGCGGCTGAGCAGGCACAGGATGCGGTACTCCGTAGGTGTGAGCAGGACCTCATCATTTCCCAGAGTCACGCGATGTTGCGCGAAATGTATGGTAAGGTCGCCTGACACGAAGGGTGGTTGCGGCATCTCTTCGGGGAACTTGGCGCGGCGGAGAATCGCCCGGACCCTGGCCAGCAGCTCATCGCTGCTGAAAGGTTTTACGACGTAGTCATCTGCGCCGATATTCAGCCCGTGAATGATGTCTTCACTTCGACCCTTTGCCGTCAACATCAAAATTGATACATCTGAGAACTGGCGGACGCGTTCGCATACCTGAAAACCATCGAGCCCGGGCATCATTACGTCGAGGATGACGAGAGTAGGCTGCTCATTCTCGACAAGCTGCAGCGCCATCTTACCGTCGTTGGCGGTCGCAACCTGATAACCCTCGAGTTCAAGATTGAGGGTTACGAGCTTGAGTATACCTGGGTCATCATCGACCACCAGGATCAAAGGTTTTCTTTGCGGCATGGTTAGACCTCCTCTGCTTTCACTCTAGCCTTTGGGGTGCCCGTGCCTGACAAGCGGCAGCATGAATGTGAACGTACTTCCTTTTCCCTGCTCACTTTGTGCCCAGATACGTCCTTGATGAGCTTCTATTATACCCTTACAAATCGCAAGACCCAAACCCACGCCGCCGGACTTGCGCGATGATGTCCCGGAGGCGGCCTGGTAGAAGCGTTCGAAAATCCTTTCCAGCTCATTTTGTGCGATACCGATGCCTTGGTCCTTTACCTTTACGATTAGGTACTGATCATCAACCTCGCAATTCACGGAAACCTCAGTGCCATCCGAAGAGTACTTGACCGCATTTCCCAGAAGGTTGTCAATTACCTGCCTTATGCGGCGGGGATCCGCCTCGACAAGTGGCAGTGAGTTCGAGGATTTCATAATGAAACGATAGGTCGGTGCCTTCTGCTGTATGTCTTCAATGGCATTGGCGATCAGGGTGGCTATCGCCAGTAGTTCCTTGTTCATGCGAAAACCTCCGGCCTCCAGCTTGGAGAGTTGGAGGAGGTTTTCTATAAGCTCGGTGAGCCTGTCGCTTGCCTGGTCTATCTCTTTCAAAAAGTCGCGTTTCTCTGGATCGCTAAGCTTCTCATAGTGGCGCAATATCGTCGTGGTGTACCCCTTTATTGAAGTCAGGGGAGTGCGCAGGTCATGAGAGACATTGGCCAGGAGTTCCGTTTTCAGGCGATCTGCTTCTCGAAGTGCCCCAACCGTGCTGGCTTCCCTGAAAAGGCGGGCGTTTTCAATGGCTATGCCCGCTTCGTTGGCGAAGGCTACCAGCAGCCTCATCTTGCCCGAAAAGGCGCTCTTCCTGGTGCTGTGAACGAAGAGGACCCCGATAACTGCGTCTTTGACCTTGATGGGAACACCGGCATACGACTTGATGCCCGCGGCGATAAGCACTGGGTTTGTGTCTTCGCTGGTATCCACATCTTCAAGAAGGACCGGCTGGCCGCTGGTGATTATCCGTCTGGTAGCGCCGTGCGGTCGCGCGCTGATAGGAGTGGGTGGGATGTCCACTATTCTCCTGGTGATGCCTTGGCGTCGCTTCCTGATGGCCAGGGAGGCGATGTCCACAAACTCCTCGCTGCCCACCCCAAGGGTTCCGTCCTCATTCACCATGACGATGCTGGTGTAGGAAGACTCCAACGCTTTGCCGACCTGGGAGGCTATCTCCCTCAGAACCTGCTGTAAGTCCAGGGTCTGCGTTATTGAGGTCAACACCTGGTGCAGGGCGGACAGTTCACGACTGCGCTGAAGAATCTCCTCTTCGGCTCTCTTGCGCTCCGTAATGTCTTTGGCAATCATTATGTAGCCGGTTGGCTTGCCCGACTTATCCCGCATCAAAGCGGTGCCCAGCTCTGCATCCAGCTCCCTCGCACTCTTTGCCAGGATGGTGTATTCGATATGGCCGCTCTGGCCCTCGCGGAAGGTCCGTCTCAGCCACTCAATCACTCTTGTCTGATCTTTCTCTACCACGAGCTCCAGCATGCTTCGACCCAGCAACTCCTCTCTGCGCCCGTATCCGTGCAAAAAGAGCGTGGCATCGTTCAGCTCAGTTATCAACATGTCCAGGTCGGTTACAATGACGCCGTCAGCGATGGATTTGAACATGGCCTGCAGTTTCTCCTCTGATTCGAGGAGCTCATCTTCCATCCGCTTGCGCTCAGTGATATCCCGAAAGAAACCGATAGTGCACTCCCTGCCATTGACAAAGGCCTTGGTGGCGTTGATATCAACGTAACGGGTTCTCCCGTCTTTGGTGTTGCACGGGATGTTGGAGGCCAGTTCGGTTCTGCCGCCTGCCTGAGCTTCGATTGCAGAGGCTATCCTTCTCCACTCATCTCTGGGGTAGATGGCTGTCCTGTCCATGCCGCGCAGCTCTTCCAGACTGTAGCCGAGCATCCTGCATATCGCCGGATTGGCGTATATGAACCTGTTGGTTTCGCTGTCAGCCACCAGTATGCCCTCTTCGGCAGATTCAAATAGTGTCTTGTACCCCTCCTCAGATTCCTTGAGGGCCTGCTCGGCGGTCTTGCGCTCGGTGATGTCCACCAGGTTTCCCAGAACTGCGGGTTGACCTTGATACTGGATGGATGTCGTGGTGTCTGTTACCCACCTGACCTCACCGTTTTCGTTGAGGATTCTGTATTCGTGTGGCGGTATGTGTTCACCGCCTGCAACCCTGATCAGGCCCTGCTTGATTGTCTCCCTGTCCTCTGATACGACCAGCCGCAGATAGTTCTGGCCCAGCAGTTCGCTCCTGGTGCGGCCTGTGTAAGCCTGCATTCGACGGTTGACGTAGCGGATAACTCCGTTCTGCGCGACGTAGACGCCGATTGGTGCATCGGCGAAGAGATTGTCGAGGATTTCTCTGGGCTGACGGTGAGCATCTGGTGACGGCTCACGGGCAGCGCCTCTCGCAGGGGGCACTGCTGGAGCATTGAGGTACGGGTCCCTGGGCTTCTCGTCAGTATCCATTACAAGTCATGCGAAACCGCTTCCATTGGCAACGCAACACCGGATTGCTGACCTATTTAACCACTTTGTGACGATTTTTAACAGACCCTCTCGTCGATGCTTTGTTCTTTGTTCCAGACTCCGGTGCCGTCTCCTGGACATTACGCTCAGACTGAACCGGTTCTCCAGCCAGTTCCTGCCTGAGTTCAACGATCTTGTCGCGCATAATGGCGGCCTTCTCGAACTCCAGGTTTTTGGCGGCTGCCTTCATCTGGGCTTGCAGGTCCTTGATCAAGCGGGCGATCTGGTCCCTGGACATGGGCGTCGTTCCGGCATAAGTCACCCGCCCCTCGGCCACCTGCTTCACTCTGTCAGTTATATCCTTGATTGCCTTTCGTATGCCTTGCGGGGTGATGTTGTGCTCCGTGTTGTAAGCTTCCTGAATGGAACGGCGGCGATATGTCTCATCGATAGCAGCCTTCATTGAGCCGGTCACAACATCGGCGTACATGATGGCGTGGCCGTCAACGTGCCTGGCGGCACGGCCCATAGTCTGGATGAGCGCTCCCGTCGATCTCAGGTATCCCTCTTTGTCAGCGTCGATTATGGCCACCAGACTGACTTCCGGCAGGTCCAGCCCTTCTCGCAGCAGGTTTATCCCGACCACCACGTCGTACACGCCAAGGCGGAGGTCGCGCAGAATCTCCACTCTCTCGAGCGTCTCTACCTCCGAGTGCAGGTAGTGAGTCTTGATGCCCGTTTCCTTCAGGTACTCGGAGAGTTCCTCGGCCATCCTCTTTGTAAGTGTGGTGACGAGGCAGCGTTCCCCGCGATCGACGCGGGCTTTGATCTGATCCAGAAGGTCATCGATCTGACCCTTCGTCGTCTTGACCTCAATGGTTGGCTCCAGGAGTCCGGTGGGCCGCACCAGTTGCTCCACCACTTGCCTGCTGTGCTCGTACTCGTAGGGCCCGGGGGTGGCTGAGACATAGATTGACTGGTTGATCCGGCCGGAGAATTCCTCGAATGTCAGGGGGCGATTATCCAGGGCCGATGGCAGCCGAAAACCGTAGTCCACCAGGACTTCCTTCCGACTGCGGTCGCCGTGGTACATGCCTCTGATCTGGGGCAGCGTCATGTGCGATTCGTCGATGAACAGCAGAAAGTCATCCGGAAAGTAGTCCAGCAACGTGGAGGGAGGGCTGCCGGGAGGCCGCCGCGACAGATGGCGGGAGTAGTTCTCAACGCCCGTGCAGTACCCCATTTCCTGGAGCATCTCAAGATCGTAATTTGTGCGGCTCTCCAGTCTGGCTGCCTCCAGCACCTTGCCGCGGCCCCGAAGCTCCTCCAGCCTTTCGGCTAACTCGACACGGATGTCCGCCATGGCCGCCGTCAGTTTGTCACCCGAAGTAACGAAGTGCTTGGCCGGATAGATGTCGATTTCAGCGTGCTCCGCCAGCAGTTCGCCGGTCAGGGTATCGACCTCCACAATCCTCTCGATCTCGTCACCGAAGAACTCGATGCGCACGGCCCGCTCTTCGTATGCTGGCTGGATTTCCAGGACGTCGCCGCGAATGCGGAACTTGCCACGAGTAAAGTCGATGTCGTTTCTTTGATACTGCATCTCCACCAGACGGCGGGCCACCCTGTTGCGGTTGTGCTTCTCGCCCCTCTTCAGTCTTTCCACAAAGCTGTAGTACTCCTCCGGTGATCCCAGACCGTAGATGCAGGACACGGAGGCCACGATGACCACATCTCTTCTCTCGAAAAGAGCGCGTGTGGCGGCATGGCGCAGCTTGTCGATCTCCTCGTTGATATCCGTTTCTTTCTCTATGTAAGTGTCGGTGCTGGGAACGTATGCCTCGGGCTGGTAGTAATCGTAGTAGCTGACAAAGTACTCGACCGCATTGTGAGGGAAGAACTCCTTGAATTCCGCGTAGAGTTGGGCTGCCAGGGTCTTGTTGTGGCACATCACCAGCGTCGGCTTCTGTACCTTCTCGATGACATTGGCCATGATGAATGTTTTTCCGCTGCCGGTGACGCCGAGCAGCGTCTGCTGTGTGTGCCCAACCTCCAGGCCTTTCACCAGTCCGGCAATAGCCTGCGGCTGGTTACCTGTCGGTGTGAGGTCGGACTCGATTCTGAAGATACCCATCTTGTTACTTTTCGCTGTCAGCGTCTCTGAGCAGTCGCACGCCCCCTGCTTCACATACTAGAACAAGAGGGCTCATTTAACAAGACAATTGACTTGCCTGTTTCGGCTATGTGCCGGCGGCCTGGATGCTGCTGAAATTGAGACTGTCGGTGGAGATGGTGGTGCCCTGCCCGCAGATGGTTGTTTTCTGCGATCAACTCGGAATACCATTAGGGCATGCCGGCCGCCCAAGAAGACTTCAGCGAACATCCCGAGATAGGCATGGAGGCCCTGAGCAGCGCGCTGGAGGAATGGCAACTGCCGGCGCTTCCGCAGAAGCCCGCCAGCTGCCCACTGCTCAGACACCTTGGCAGATCGGCAAGGGCGCGGATCGCCGCAACCAGGGATGATCAGGTCAAGACAGGAATCGAACTCGCTATCGTCGATTGGCTCTATCAAACGATAAGGCAGAACATCAAGCGCGGCCGTCTCTTTGAAATCAATCGAGTGCTGGAAGAAAGACAAGCCGACTGCCTCGGATATTCCAAGCTATTTCTTCTCCTTGGCGAGAGGCTTGCCCTGGATACAGGCATTGTTGAGGTAGTGGTGGACAATGCGGGTAGATTCGTCCCGCACGTGGCCAACATCATCAGGCTGTCAAACGGCTGCAAACGGTTCGTCGATCTCTGGTACGGCTCATGTGATGTCAGCCATCGCAGGCTGGGCCTGGCAGTCAAGCAGCGCGGCCGTTGGCGGGTGGTCGATGCCGATCGAAAAGAACTGCGCAAGTTCAGCGACATCAAGGGCTGCCGGCGCGCTGCATCGACGCCATAACCCTCTACATGATCGGCAACCGCCATCTTGACCAGGGAATCCGTCAGTCTGACAAGTCCGAACTGGACAGAGCCGTTGGCTGCTATACGAAGTCCATTGGTCTTTATCCCCAGAACGCCAGATTCTACTTCAATCGAGCCATAGCCTTCGAGAACATGGGGAACAGAACGGCAGCAGAGGCCGACTACGCGGTTGCGTTGCGTGATGAGGCCGGCCTCGTTCGGGTCCAGGCCAGGCAACATGATGAGGTCGTACAGCTTATGCTTCTGGACCGGATCGGAGTCAGCCTGAGAGATCAGGATTTACACTTGCTGCGAAGGGGCTTCGTCACGGGTAAGAAGGTATCACCGGAGCGGGTGGCCGCCAGATATGGATTGTCCGTTCAGGACGTGCAGGAGATAACCTTAGCTATCGAAACCAAGCTTGCCTCACAGACAGAGCGATCCTGAATCCGCGACGCCGTCATTGGTCGTCTTCCGGCAAGACA
>CAYYWI010000008.1:0-35113 GCA_964475375.1 uncultured Dehalococcoidia bacterium | reverse complement strand
TATTCAGCCTCAATCACCTTTTCCCGTCTTCTCACCGGCCCGAACACCGGCCTCCATACAAACAAGTAAAAGATCAAACCGATGATGGCCAGAAGCGCCAGTAACAGGAAGAAAACGATGGCAATTAGCGCAGAAAGAATCGCGATGGGAACCGCCAGTATCCCCATCAAGATGAGCCAACCCGTCGGCACCGTCCTCAGCAGCCTGCCTAATGCCAGAAGTATCTGTCTCAGCCCGCCCGGTATTATTTTGTAGAAATTCAAACGTCCCATTTCACTAGCTCCTGAAGAACCTCCTGGCATTTTGGGCAAAGGCTTCCGGCATCACCTCTATATCAGTTTCATGATGGAATCTCTCCAGAATGCCGGTGTCATTCCGATAGTAAGGCTGCAGCACCGGCCTGGAAATCAGCTTGGCATGCAGAGAGTAATGTTCGAGTTTCTCCCCCAGAGGTGCTGAGAACGTGGACAGATTGAAGGAGTTCACGCCCATCCCTTTGTAGCTCTTCAGCAGCCTGATGAGACAATCCGCGAACTCCTCTGCATCCTGCTCACGCAAGTCCTCCAGGTTGCTCGCCGATTTGAATATGATCTGAGCCTCTCTGTTGCCCTGAGGAGCGAAGCTGGCGACAGCAGCTACAGAATCGCTCTCTGTAATGTATCGCTCTCCTGCCTGCCTCTCCTCACGCACCAGGTCAGTCCAGAAACTGTGCCCCATCCTGCTGTAGTACCTATGGCTGGCTTCCAGCAAACTGAGCTGGTATGGAGTCGGTCTGTCATCAGCCAGGACCTGAATGTGAGGATGCACCATGCTGGCAGCGCTCGGCGAAAGATGATTCCAGACCAGGATCGGATATCCAGCCTCAGCATCATGCTGGCGGACCAGCGTCAGAAACTGCCTGGACGCCATCATGAAGTCCACAATCATCTGTGGCTTGAATTCGTCCAGATCCAGGAAGTGGCTGCTGGAGATTGTGGCAGCTGCGTGATGCCTGGCGAGAGGAAACATGTTAGGGAAAAGGTGGCATTCACCCACCCTGATCTGGCGCTCTGAATAGAAACCCTGCTCGAACCCTGTAGTGATGCGGTCGATATTCTCCGGACAGAATGGGCAGCTATCCCGATTTCCGGTGATCTCTTCCGGGACGGCGCTTGACCGGGCATGTTCGATTCTCATTGCCCTCCTGCCGTTGATCCGGCAGGGCCTCCCGGTCAGCGGATCCTCTCTGAACTCAATCTGCTGAATTTCTTTGTCTAGAGACGGCAGTCTGAGTATTCCCTTGTTTAAGACTGTCTTCGGAAACTCCACCCTGCTAGTCCTCGTCTGCTTGTGCCAGCCCCGGATTCATCCTCACGCCCAAATGCACATCTACGATTATCAGCGGAGTTGCCACGCAGTGTCAACATAATCCGCAGCGTGAACACGAGTCAAGGGACTGAAGAAACAATACCCGTCACATGTGCATTATGATCGGCGAGATGTGCCTGCCGTGTGCTATGCCGCTTTGTTGTGCCCATCCAGCTTCAAGCTCTATAATGTAACGCTAGTTGGACGGAAGAAAGCGAGCTCTGCCTGGTTCCTGCACCGCAATCGCTATCTCCGTCGCTGGCGGCTCTCGTAAAGCAGAATTCAACAGAGTATGCCGCTGGAAAGGAGACTGACGCATGCCTCAACTAGCATTCTTTGAGAAGAAAATAGTGCCGCTTTCCGAAGCCAAGGTCGGCATTATGACACACGCCTTGAACTATGGCACAGCCTGCTTCGAAGGCATCCGCGGCAACTGGAACAGCGATGATGGCCAGATGTACCTTTTCCGGCTCAAAGAGCACTACGAGAGGCTGCACAAGAGCTGCCGTATTCTGAAGATCAAACCCGCCTTCGATGTCGAGAAGATGTGCCAGATTACCGTGGACCTCGTCAAGAAGAACGGCTACCGCGAGGACATCTACGTGCGTCCCATCGCCTACAAGAGCTCACAGGTAGTCGGCGTGAGACTCCATAACCTTGAGGACGACTTCTTCATATTCGTGACCCCATTCGGCCCCTACCTCGATGCTGACAAGGGAGCGAAATGCGGTGTGTCCAGTTGGCGCCGAGTTGATGACACCAGTATTCCGCCGAGGGGCAAGGTGACCGGCATCTACGTCAACAGCGCGCTGGCCAAGACCGAGGCCCATGAGAACGGATTCGACGAGGCTATCATGCTTTCACACGATGGCCACGTGTCAGAGGGCAGCGGTGAGAATATCTTCGTCATCATTGATGGCCAACTGGTGACACCGGCTTCCTGTGACAACATCCTGAAAGGGATAACCCGCGACACCGTGATAAAGCTGGCCAAGAACGAGCTCGGGATGGACACGATTGAGAGAGCCATCGACCGTAGCGAGCTCTATATCGCCGATGAGTGCTTCATGACCGGAACGGCCGCCAACGTCACCCCAGTGGTGGAAGTGGACCACCGGCCGGTTGGAGATGGCAAGGTTGGCCCCATCACACGGAAGCTGTTGAACCTGTACGGCGAAGTGATCAGGGGCAAGAACTCCAGGTACACGGAGTGGTGCACGCCGGCGTACCGCAGCAAGAAGGCCGCCTAGGAAACAGCGTGGAAATAGTACGGGCCTGGCAATACTGCATATTTGTATTCATAGCTGCTATGGGCATGCTCCAAATGATAGCAGCCTGGAGCCAGATAAAGGGAATGTTCTTCATCCGCAACAGGCCCGTCACCCTGGTTTTATCGATTGCGGCCATTGTGTTCGCCTTCTGGTGGTTCTTCTTCAGAGACAACCAGATTGACACCGTGATGCGGCGCACCGGACTGGAGGGTGCGCAGCAATTCACGGTCTTCTGCTGGACAACATTCACAGCACTCATAGCGACCCTTGTTCTGTCATCCTTGATCCAGATGCTGGTGTATCGCGGCAAGGGAGGGTGCAGGCAGGAAGAGCGAACAGAGGGAGCTTACCAGCTGAGGTATATGAGCTACTTCAAGGCCCTCAGGGAGAGCTTCAGACGGAAGAACGAAGGCGATGCTTGACCTTATCTACCGGATTGACCAGAGCGTAGTCCTCACGATCAGCCACCTGGTCGGCAAGAGTGCCTTCCTGGATTGGGTCATGACGATTCTGGCCAGTGACTACTTCGTGCCCGTCTCCATCTCCTTGATGCTGCTTTTCCTGTGGTTCCAGGGCAAGGATTTCGCCCAGCGTGACAACTACCAGAGGGCCGCCGTCTGCGCCGCCATAAGCATCGGCATCGGTTGCGGTTTCGTCCTGGTCACCAACAGCATCTGGCGTCATCCTCACCCATTCCAGGACATGCCCCAGTTGCTGCATCCTGTCACAAACCACATCTTCTACCCGATTCACGATCCGTCTTTCCCCAGCAACACGTCGGCCATGGTTTTCGCAGCAGCCGCCGGCGTATGGCTGTGGAACCGGAAGTGGGGCCTCATCTTTCTTGTCCCGGCAATTCTGATGCCGCTGGCCAAGATCTATGCCGCCGTCTACTACCCCTCGGACATAATCGGCGGAGCTGTTCTGGGGATCCTCACCGCCTTCTTCGTAGGAAAAGTGTTCATGCCGGCTCTGCAGCTTCCTCTCACCATCGGCCTGTGGGGACTAAGGAAGATGCGCTGGGGTTAGCCGCCCAGCCTGAGCCAGAGGACATTCGCCGCGTAGCCCGTAATCTCCCGGATGGAGAACTTGGACTTCCCTTGCCTCTTGTCTGTGAACTCAATGGGGATCTCCACGAAACTGCAGCCGTTCCTGGTCAGCCGGTAAAGGGTCTCCATGCCAATGGAATAGCCCTTCGATCGGAACCTGTCGAAATCCAGGCTCTTCAGGGCTGAGCGCCGATAGCACTTGTAGCCGCCGCACCAGTCCCTGATGTGCCAGCCCATCATGATGCTTGCATAGAGGTTGGCGCCGTTGCTGATCACCCTTCTTATCGGATTCCTGAGCGCCTTGCTCCCCCGGATCAGTCGGGAGCCGATGACCACATCGGCTTGTCCAATCTTCTCAAGGAACCTGGGGATATCTTTCGGATCATGCGAGAAGTCAGCGTCCATCTCGATGACACAGTCCACATCCTGCTCTCTGGCATACTTGAGCCCGGCAATCCCCGCCGTGCCCCTGCCCCTTTCCTTCCTGTGTATTACGTGAATCCTGCCTTTGTTCTCCGAAGCCAGCCTGTCGGCGATTTCGCCCGTTCCATCAGGTGAGCTGTCGTCCACGACCACGATACTGACACCTTCGTGCTTCAGGATCTGCCCCACCATGTTCTCAATATTGTCCTTCTCGTTGTACGTTGGAAGCATTACCATCGCTCTCATAGCAGCTTCATTATATGATTCGTCCCGGCGAGGGCGCAAAGAGCCGGAACGCATATCTACACAGCTTTGAGGCAAACTTGTGCATCTCACAAAATCGAACGTCTTCCACCCATCAACCTTGCACCGCATGCTCGTAGTGGGCTATAATCTTTCACAGCACGATGAGCGACAAAGCCCTCTCCGGTCTGAAAGTAGTCGAACTAGCTGACTTCATCGCCGGTCCATACTGTGGCAAACTCCTGGCCGATCTCGGCGCTGAAGTACTCAAGGTCGAGAAACCCGGTACCGGTGACGAAGCCAGAGAACGAGGCCCCTTCCCCGGCCATGTGCCCGATCCAGAGAAGAGCGGCCTGTTCCTTTATCTCAATACGAATAAGCTGGGCGTCACCCTGAATATAGAAACTGTCACCGGCCAGAGCATACTTAAGAAAATCCTGAAGACCACCGATATCCTGATAGAAGATCATCCGCCGGCTCAAATGGAAGCTCTGGGGCTGGACTATACCAGCCTGCAGAAAGTGAACCCGTCGCTTATCGTGGTCTCCATCACTGCCTTTGGCCAGTCAGGCCCCTACAGAGACTACAAGGGATATGCCATCAATGCCAGCGCCCTTGGAGGACAGACCGTCTGCGCCGGCCAGATGGGCCGCGAGCCTCTGACGCCTCCGTTGTGCCTTGGCCACTACCAGAGCGGCGCTGTGGGAGCTACTGCCGCCATGGGGGCCGTCTTCGCCCGGGAGAACAGCGGCAAAGGGCAGCATGTCGATGTTTCCGAATCCCAGGTATGGGCAACACTCCACACCGGCAACCAGGAATCGTCCTTTATCATGCATGGCATGAAGAGGATGCGCTGGGGACACCGGACCCCAGGTGTTTATCCTTACACCATCCTGCCCTGCAAAGACGGCTTTATGAGCATGATCGCCATCCAAGGCTACCAATGGAAGAGGTTCCTGGAGATGCTCGGCGATGGCCAGGTGCCCGAATGGTATTCCAGCGACCCCAGGTTCCAGGATCGCCGCGAGATAAGTCTGAAGTATGCAGATGAGATGGACGGGCGCTTGGCACCGTGGCTGAATGCACACACGAAGCAGGAAATTTATAAGCTCTGCCTTGAGAAGCGAGTTCCCTTCGCACCGGTCCGGAACATGGAAGAGGTAGTTAACGACGCTCATCTCAAGGTCAGGGAATATTTTGTTGAGATCGACCATCCGGCAGCCGGCAAGTTCAAGTATCCGGGTGCGCCGGGCAGACTCTCAGAAACGCCATGGACGATAGACAGCCCCGCACCGCTGCTGGGTCAGCACAATGAGGAAATCTACTGCAAGCGCCTTGGCTATTCCAAGGAAGACTTGGAATCACTTCGCACGGGAGGGGTAATCTGAGCGCCGACAAGAAGTACCCTCTACAGGGATATCGCGTCATCAACTTCGGCTGGGTGTTTGCCGGACCGTATCTGGCGACTATGCTTGGCGACCTTGGAGCCGAGGTCATCAAGATCGAGACCCGAAGCCGCATTGACTCGATGAGACTCAGCCCTGACAATGTGGACAAGGAACCCGACAAAGACCCGTGGTTCCACAGCGGCGTTCGCAATCAATTCAGTATCACCCTGGATATGGAGCAGCCCAAAGCCATCCCGGTGATCAAGGACCTCATCAAGATCAGTGACATCGTCATCGAGAACTTCGCGCCCCGGGTGATGAAGAACCACGGCCTGGACTACCCGGAGCTGAAGAAGATAAAGCCCGATATCATCATGGTCTCCCTGCCGGCCACCGGCCACTCGGGGCCGTTGCGCGATGCTCAGACATATGGACCGTCCCTCACCGGCCTCGCCGGAGTCGATGGGCTGGTAGGCTACTATGGCGAACGCGTTCTGGGCCTGCAGCAGGCATATGCCGATGTCAACAGCGCTCTGCACGGAGCCTTCGACGTTCTGGCTGCTCTCTACTATCGCAAGAGAACCGGCAAAGGCCAGTTCATCGAGATGGCACAGCTTGAGGCGGTAGTCGGCATAGCCGGTGAAGCGGTCATGGAATACGTCATGAACGGCAAGGTTCTGGGAACGCTGGGCAATCGCTACCCGACCATGTGCCCCCACAACAACTATCGCTGCAGCGACGAGGACAAGTGGGTCTCCATAGCCGTCAAGACCGAGGACGAATGGAAGTCCTTCTGCCAGGCCATCGGTGATCCCGACTGGACGAAGGATGAGAAGTTTGCCGATAAGTACAGCCGCCAGATAAATGTGAAAGAGTTGGACAAGCTCATCACTGAGTGGACTTCCAAGCTTTCATACTACGAAGTCACCGAAATCCTTCAGAAGCATGGCGTGGCTGCTGCTCCCTGTCTGGACACTGAAGGCAGGTTCTTCGATCCACATCTGCAGGACAGAAAAACCTACCTGGAAGTCGATCATCCCACCACGGGCACCGACTTCATAGCCAACTCGGCTTGGGTGCTGTCTGACAATCCCACTGAGATTCGCCAGCGCTCCCCACTGCTTGGCGAGCACAACAAGCATGTCTTCAAAGAGCTGCTGCACATGTCAGATGAGGAAATGGCCCAACTTGAAGCCGAGAAGGTCATCTACTAGGCTGGCAATATAATTCCGTGCCACCACGAATCCGATTGTCTCCCAGATTCTCCCTTCCTCCTTTGTTTCAGCAGCGTGATCGATCCTGGATTGTCCCCCTAACCCCCTGAATCCCCCTTTGGCAAAGGGGGACTGAGGGGTTTTGCGTTCGTTGGTGCAGAAGGGTCGGTTACCGACCCTCTAGGGTGTTCCGCTCCTGGATTCCCGCTCCCCGCCTCCGCCGGGACAAGCTGCGCGGAAGTATCTCATATCCTTCCTCCCCCTCCCTCCCACAAGGGGAGGAGTAATATCCTCTCCCTCGATGGGAGCGGGTTGGAGAGGGTGTATCCTCCCATGTTCCAGGCTATCGGGTGGGGCCTACTCCTCGCCCAGAAGAATGCAACCTGTCCAGGTAATCCTGTCCGGATGAAACTCGCTATCAAGTCCAAGCCGCTTCAGTAGCCCCACCACATCGATGCCAATCGCCTCCAGAGAAGTCCTGGCTTTTTCGGGATGATGGCATGGCTTGCCCTCAGTCGCTCTGCAGGTGCGGCATAGCTCGCAGTTCCCACCGATCAGGCCCCAAATCCGATCAGCTCCTCTTCTCTCGAGACGTCGCTCCAACCGCAGAATGCTGTGATGGAACTCCAGCTTGGTTCTGATAACGCCTTCTCTGTCGTTGGCCACATCCAGGGGCCTGACAGACTGCAAGAGCACACCTTGAGTGAAACCATTCAATCCTTGGGCGATCTCCTCCAGCGACCCTACCCGGGGCGGACACATGTGGTTGGCATCGTAGCTGCCGCAGCGGTTCTCGATGCAGTAGGCTCTGATCCTCTGCTCCGGCGCAAGCAGAGCCGGGTCAAATTCAACGCATGAGTCGAAATCCAGTCTTCCGGCCTGCTCCAGAACCAGTCGCATATCCATAACTGAATCCTGATCACTTATCATACCGATTGAAATCGAACGGGGCCAGCCCAATCTGCGCCTATCAATGTCTGTGTTATCATGTACCTGCCATGATGGAGAAACTCGTCGAAGGAGCGCGGCAGTTGAACCTGCCGCTCACTGCACATCAGCTCGAACAGTTTCAAACGTACTACGAGCAGATGGTTGAATGGAACCGGAAGGTGAACCTCACAGCCATCACCAGCTACGAAGATGCGCAGGTCAAACATTTCCTGGATTCCCTTACCATCACTCTGGCGTTGGACAGCACCAGATTGGCATATGACGGCATCGCCATGATAGACATCGGCACAGGAGCCGGATTGCCTGGGATTCCCTGGAAAATACTTCGCCCCGAAACAAGGCTGATCCTCCTGGACTCCGTAGCCAAGAAAACGGCCTTCCTCCGGCACATCGTCGGCAAGCTGGGCCTGAATGGGGTTAAGGTAATCACCGGCCGAGCCGAAGACGTTGCGCAACAGCCGCAGTACCGGGAGAAATTCGACCTGGTCGTTTGCCGTGCGGTCAGCCAACTGGCCACCGTTGCCGAGCTGGCCCTGCCATTCTCCAAGGTCGGCGGACTGGCGATAGCATTCAAGAGCGGCAGCATTGATGACGAAGTGACCCGCGCATCACGAGCCATAGACATCCTTGGCGGCAGAATGAATGGGCTGAAAGAAGTAGCCATCGAAGGACTCGATCAGCATGTTCTGGTGATCATGGAAAAGGTTTCTGCCACGCCGCACATCTACCCCCGCCGGTCCGGCATGCCCGCGAAACATCCCATCCGCGGCTAGCCCACCGGCCCTCCTATTTTCGCTGAACACTTAACCCCTGTCATAATCGTAGAAAACCGACACCTGAACCTGCTGTGTCGTTGACAAGACCTGTGAGAAACTGTACCTTGCTTAATTGGGACTGCTAAGCCTTAAAACCAGCCCCATTGCTAGAGACAGAGAGAACCTACATAGAGTCCACGCTTGCAGGTGAAATCATATGACAGCATCCAACCAGCCAGCTCCCACCGACTTCATCCGGGACATCATCGAGGAAGACATCAGGACCGGCAAATACGGTGGACGCGTTCACACTCGGTTCCCGCCTGAGCCGAATGGCTACCTGCACATTGGGCACGCCAAGTCGATATGTCTCAATTTCGGCATCGCCGCCCAGTACAAAGGACTGTGCAACCTCCGCTTCGACGATACCAACCCCACGAAGGAAGAGCAGGAGTACGTCGATTCCATCCTGGACAGCGTTCGCT
This sequence comes from uncultured Dehalococcoidia bacterium, assembly GCA_964475375.1. GTDB lineage: Bacteria > Chloroflexota > Dehalococcoidia > UBA2247 > RBG-13-53-26 > JAFGCL01. The sequence continues at coordinate 25,987 of CAYYWI010000008.1, read as the reverse complement.
GGCTTGGTTTCGACTGGGAAGACAGGCTGTTCTACGCGTCTGACTACTTTCAGCAGATGTACGACTACGCCATTCAGTTAGTCAAAGCCGGCAAGGCTTATGTTGATGACCTCACTGGTGACGAAATCAGGGACTACCGCGGCACCCTCACCCAGCCCGGCAAGGACAGCCCGTACCGGAACCGTTCCGTAGAAGAGAACCTTGACCTGTTCCAGCGGATGGAGGCGGGGGAGTTCCCGGACGGCGCACGAGTCCTCCGCGCCAGGATCGACATGGCATCGCCCAATCTCAACATGCGCGACCCGGTCATGTACCGGATACTGCATGCGGATCACCACCGCACCGGGAGCAAGTGGTGTATCTATCCCATGTACGACTGGGCCCACGGCATAGAGGATTCCATCGAACGGATCACCCATTCCATCTGCACGCTGGAGTTCGAAGATCACCGGCCGTTGTACGACTGGTTCCTCGACCAGTTGGGTGCCTATCACCCGCAGCAGATCGAGTTCGCCCGCCTCAACCTCACCTACACCGTGATGAGCAAGCGGAAGCTGCTCCAGTTGGTGGAGAAGGGGCAAGTGTCCGGGTGGGATGATCCACGAATGCCCACGATTGCCGGCCTGCGCAGACGCGGATACACGCCCAAGTCGATCCGTGACTTCTGTGAGCGCATCGGCGTTGCCAAGACAGACAGCACCATAGACATCGCCCTGCTCGAACACTGCATCCGCGAGGACTTGAACAAGACTGCTCCCCGCGTCATGGCTGTGCTGAATCCGCTGCGGGTGGTGATCGACAACTACCCTGAGGGGCAGACCGAAGAGCTGGATGCCATCAACAATCCGGAAGACCCCAATGCGGGCACACGGAAGGTTCCCTTCTCACGCGTGCTCTACATCGAGCAGGACGACTTCCGCGAGAACCCGCCGAACAGGTTCTTCCGCCTGGCTCCTGGCCGCGAGGTGAGGCTGCGATATGCCTATCTCATCGCCTGTGTTGGAGTGGTGAAGGATCAGCGCACCGGGGAGATCACCGAGCTTCATTGCACCTACGACCCGGCGACACGGGGTGGCAACACCCCTGATGGGCGAAAGGTCAAAGGCACCATCCACTGGGTTTCAGCGCCGCAGGCGCTCAAGGCCGAGGTTCGCCTCTATGATCGGTTGTTCACCGTGGAGAACCCCGGCGACGCTGAAGGCGGCTGCGAGAGCGTCCTGAATCCGAAATCGCTTGAGATCGTTAAAGGCTATGTCGAGCCCAGCCTGGCCGGCGCTGGTTCTTTGAGCCGCTACCAGTTTGAACGCCTCGGCTATTTCTGCACGGACATGGCAGACTCCTCGGCTCAACACCTGGTGTTCAACCGGACGGTGGCTTTGCGTGACTCGTGGGCCAAGATCGAGAAACAGCTCTGAATGCTGCGGCTCGCCCGGTCGTTGCAGCCAACAGACCCTACAGACGCGAAGCGGCCTCCAAGGCCTGTCTGAGATCATCCGGCAGCTCCGCTTTGAACTCAAGATACTCGCCGCTGCTCGGAAGCTTGAAACCCAGAGTCCAGGCATGTACGAACTGCCTGCCCAGCCAGGGAACCTTGACACCGTAAACTGCATCACCCACCACTGGCCAACCTTTGTGAGAGAAGTGTACTCGGATCTGGTGAGTGCGCCCGGTCTGGAGTGTAGCCTCCACCAGAGAGTAACCATTAAAGCGCCTGGTGACCCTGTAGAGGGTTCGCGATTCCCTTCCAGACTCCAGCACAGCCATCCTCTTGCGGTCCTTTGGATGTCGGCCGATGGGGGCTTCAATAGTGCCCTCCTCAGGGATCACAGGTCCCCTGACCAGCACCAGGTACTTCTTGAGCACGCGGCGGCCCCTAAGCTGTGACACCAGATTCAATTGGGCAACCTTGGTCTTGGCGACCACCATCACTCCCGAAGTGTCCTTGTCCAGCCGATGTACCACTCCGGGTCTGACCGAACTCTCGATGCCGGATATCTCGGGACAATGCGAAAGGATCGCGTTCATGAGGGTATGACGGGGATGACCGGGAGCAGGATAGACCGTCAGGCCGGCAGGTTTGTCGACAACCAGGATATCGTTGTCTTCATAAATGATGGCCAGGGGTAGTTCCTCAGGAACAAGCTCCGGAGAGGGCTCGGGTGGTGGTACGTCTATCAGGATCACATCGCCGATTTTCACCTTCCGGCTGGGCTTCGCCGGTTCCCCGCTTACCGTAACGTGGCCATCTTCGATGAGCTTCTGAACGAAGGACCGGGATAGCCCTTCAGTGGACTGGCAGATGTAGAGATCAAGACGAATGCCTGATCTATCTGCTGCAAGAGAGTAATGCTTGTCCGCACCCATTACCGTTGCTTGGTACCCCTCGTCAGGCGCAAGCCGGAGATGAGGATCGCAAAAAGGACGACGCTCACAAGAATACAGACATCAGCCAGGTTGAAGGTGAACCAGTGGACATTGCTCCAAAGCCGGACGTCAATGAAATCGGTCACGGCACCGAGCCTGATTCTATCCAGTAGATTGCCCAAGCTGCCGCCCACGAAGAGTCCCAGGCACACATTCACCAGCTTGCCGCTGATCGGCCCGTACCAGTAGTAGACCAGAAGGGCGGCTCCAACCAGCAAGATGGGCATGATAATGGCCACGGCCGTCGGCGCTTCAATTCCAAAGATGATACCGCTGTTGGCTGAGTACGTCAGCCGGAAGATACCATGTTGAGGCACAGATTCGCCCAGGAAAAGGTTCTGTCTGACCCACTCCTTGCTCAACTGGTCAGCGAGCAGCACGAAGAATGCAACGCTGAAGAGCAGTATCTGGGCACGTTTGTCACGTCGAATGGATAAGAAGGGAAGCAACCAATACCACCAGAAGTAGAACTTGCAGAGGGCAAGATAGACTCGAACTCTCCTGAGCGGCCTACCTGGCAGGAAACCTCCCCTTGGCATTCTTGGACTGCTGCGCTTTGCAGCTCAGGCAGAGGTTCGCTTGGGGTAAAACTTCGAGACGCGCTGTCTCCACAGGCCGACCACACACGTCGCACACGCCGTAGGTGCCTTTCTCAAACTTCCGGAGAGCATGCTCTATCTCAGCCAGTGTTCCCATCAACCGCTTCTCCAGCGCCAGCCGCTTCTCCAATTCGAAGGCTTCGGAGGCTCCTTCCTCCTTCTTGCCGTAGGGGCTGCCCTCCTTCATCTCCCCCACAGCAGGAGCAGAGGCACGGACCTGGTCAAGTTGTCTGATCAGCCGATCCCGTTCTTCCTTCAACTTTTGATGAAGCTGACTATGCGTGGTCGCCATTTGACTATCTCCTCGTGTATTGCACCATCCAGGGCTGTGACATGTGACAAAAAAGAAACTCTGCTGGCTATCAGAAAAAAGTGAAAACAGCCTTGTAGGAGAAGCTGCTTGGCCGCATTTTATATCCATTCCCTCAAATAGTCAAGCGGCCTGTGACACGACATTACCGTTTAGGCGGCTGCGTGGACTGTCAATATTGCTGATGCTAGAATGGATAAGCCCCATCGAGTCGCGAAATCCGAATGGAATCGCCTGATTACTGGAGAAAAATGAGCACAGATAATGTCCGCGTCAGATATGCACCAAGTCCAACCGGTTTTCCCCATATCGGGAACATCCGGACCGCCCTGTTCAACTGGCTGTTCGCCCGCCACACGGGCGGCAAGTTTATCGTTCGCATCGAGGACACCGATCAGTCACGCAAGGTTGAAGGTGCGGTGGGGCAGATACTGGAGAGCCTGCGCTGGTTGGGTTTGGATTGGGACGAGGGGCCTGAGGTCGGGGGAAATTATGGGCCATACTTCCAATCGGAGCGGCTGAGCCTTTACAAACAGTATGCGGAGGAGTTGGTTCGGAGTGGCCGTGCGTACAGATGTTATTGCTCGTCGGAACGGCTTGCCCGGATGCGCACCCAGATGGCTGAACGAAAGGAATCCGTGCGCACCTACGATCGCCATTGCCGCGATCTCAGCGCGGAGGAAAAGGCGAAGGCCGAGTCTCAGGGCATCGTGCCTGTGATACGCTTCAAGGTGCCCCTTGACGGACAGACTACGTTCCATGACCTCATTCGCGGTGACATCACCTTCAACAACGCCGAACTTGATGATCTGGTGCTCCTGAAGTCCGACGGCTACCCGACCTATCACCTGGCCAACATTGTCGATGATCACACCATGAAGATTACCCATGTCATGCGGGCTGATGAGTGGCTTTCATCGACGCCCAGACACGTTCTTCTCTACGACGCGTTCGGCTGGCAGCCGCCGCTCTATGCCCATTTGCCCATGATCCTGGGGCCTGACAAGTCGAAGCTGAGCAAGCGTCATGGCGCTACCGCTCTGCTTGACTACCGGGACGAAGGTTATCTGCCGGAAGCCATTTTCAATTTCCTGGCTTTGCTTGGTTGGTCCCTGGATGACAAGACCGATGTCATCGGTTCTGAAGACTTGATCAAGAGCTTCACTATTGAGCGTATCAGCAAGACGGCGGCCATTTTCGACATAAAGAAGCTGCAGTGGATGAATGGCTTCTACATTCGCAAGCTCAGCCCGGCCGAACTGGCTCAGCGTGCGATGCCCTATTTCGACAAGCACCTCCCGCCCGAGGTGATGCGTCCACTTGATCCCGGCTACATAAGTCAGGTCGTCGCTCTCCTGCAGGAACGGTCCAAGACCCTCTGCGAGTTTCCGGCTAACAGCGGATACTTCTTCGTGGAAGATGTGGAATATCCGGTGGACCTTATGCTGAAGGGCGGCTTGAGTCTTGAGCAGGCAGCGAAGTGGCTGGGTGCGGTTCTCGGCAAGCTGGAATCCCAGGAGCCTTTCGACGTGGCCGGCCTGGAGGCTGCACTGCGTGCTCTCTCTGAGGAGTTGTCCGTCAAGACCGGGGACTTGTTCGGGCTGCTGCGTGTTGCCGTCACGGGGCGCACGGCCGCCCCTCCGCTTTTCCAGACGATGTCGGTGCTGGGCAAGGACAGGTCGCTCAGACGGATCAGATCAGCCATAGGCCGGCTGCAGGTCGGCTAGCTTCAGAATGTTGCCTGGAGTCTATTTCTGCTGGCTGAAGTAGGAGAGGTAGGCTGATACAGTCAACTGGAATTCCGGGGGTAGTTCCGCCTGTGGCTGGCGTTCTCTGACATAGTCGGAAAGCAGGTTCCAGATCTCCTGCTGGCTCTTACCATCCTTGAATGCCCTCTCCACGATCTTTCCGAAGGCCAGGGTGTTCTCCCTGACCACATTGATCAAGGCTTTGGGGTTCCGGCGCGCTCCGGAGTGAGAGTAGTAGACAATCTTCGGTGAAATGCTTGCCAGCCTGTCTATGCTCTGGACATAGAGCGGCAAATCGAACGGCGGTACGCAGGCCGGCAGCGGGAAATCCGGCATATCGGTGGCGATGTATCCCAGGGCTTCCCCAGGGAAGATGCCCTCTGTGAGGTTGTCCCAAATCGAGATGTGATGCGAAGCATGTCCCGGAGTGTGCAGTATTGTGAGGTCCCGCCTGCCAAGGCGGAGCGTCTCGCCGTCTTTGACTTCGTGGAGTCGGTCGCCGTCTATAGCCATGATTGGGCCGAACGTCTGCTCGAAGTCTTTGCCGAAGACGAGCCCGGTAGCGCCGATCAGTCGTGATGGCTCCATCATGTGGGCGGCCCCGCGGGGATGGACAACCACCCTTGCATTCGGGAGATGCTTAGCCAGGTAACCTGAACCGCCGCCATGGTCGACGTGAATATGGGTCGGTATGACATGAGTAACCTTACGCAAATCCACTCGCGTGTCTTCGCACAGCCTCAATAGCGCGGAGGCTGTTGTCGTAGAGCCGGGCTCAACGAGCACGCTGGCGTCGTCTACCAGGAGGTAGGCAATCTCGCTCAGGGAAAAAGGTACGTCCTGCGAGCAATCGAGTAGATAGACTCTCTCTGCGACTTCGGTGACCCGCATTGAATGACGGCTCTCCTGGCTGCAATGATATCACACCAGCGCGGTGCTTTGGCCGTCACTTGCCAGGGATGGAAAAGGAGAATCCATTTGCGCGCCGCGAGCGCCAATTGTTAAGATACCATGAGCGGACTCGATCCCATGTTGTGAGGGCGGAGAATCCTCGTTCCGGTGGAATCGTGGTCTGAGAAGGAGGAGTGAAGTTGTCCGGATTGGTTCAAGGCAAAGTGGCTCTGATCACCGGTGGGTCTTCGGGAATTGGCAGAGGAACGGCGTTGGTCTTTGCTCGAGAGGGAGCGAAGGTAGCCATAGCCGATATACAGGTTGAGCAAGGTCATGAGACGGTACGCATGGTCCGTGAAGCCGGTGGTGAGGCCATGTTCGTCAAGTGCGATGTCTCGATAGCCGCCGAAGTCAAGGCTGCTATGGAGAAAGTTGTGGAGACGTACGGGCGGCTGGATTGCGGCTTCAACAACGCCGGGATCGAGAGTGCCATGGCGAAGACGGCGGACCACGCTGAGGAGGACTGGGATCGGGTGATCGCGGTCAACCTGAAGGGGGTGTGGCTCTGCATGAAGCATGAGATCCCGCAGATGCTCAAGCAAGGCAGCGGCGCTATCGTCAACACAGCCTCCATTGGAGGGATGCGTGGACTGGGAGGCATGAGCAACTACTGTGCCTCCAAGGGCGGGATCATCCTGCTGACCCGCACCGCGGCCCTGGAGTATGCGCGGTCAGGCATCCGCATCAACGCCGTGTGTCCCGGCGGGATCAACACGCCCATGGGCAAGCGGCTGGTGGGACAGCCGATGATGACCGAGACCCGGGGCAACGCCATGAAGCGGTGGGGCAAGCCGCACGAGGTGGGCGAGGCGGTCGTCTGGCTCTGCTCGGACAAGGCTTCGTTTGTGACGGGGCACGCCATGGCGATAGACGCGGGATTCCTGGCTGCGTAAGGGACGAAGCCGGGAAAAGCCCGGTTTCCCGGTCCCCGGCTTCAATCGATGACGTCTTTGGTGCTTGGGATCCTGCCGGCGATCCTTGGATCGAGCCGTGTGGCCGCATCGAGAGCCCTGGCGAGTGCCTTGAAGGTGGCCTCGGCCTTGTGGTGATCATCAGTTCCGCAGATTATCCTGGCGTGCAGATTCAAGCGGGCTTCGGAGGCAAAGCTCTCCAGGAAGTGGCAGACGAGGCCGGACGGCAGGTCGGCGATGTTCCGTTCTTTGAACGGCAGGTCCAAGACACAGTAGCCCCTGCCGCTGATATCCACTGCCACAAGCGCAAGCGCATCGTCCATGGGGACGACGGCGTGTGCCATTCTTACTATGCCGCGCTTGTCGCCAAGCGCCTGGGCGAAAGTCCGCCCCAGGCATATGGCAACGTCTTCGACCAGGTGATGAGGATCGGCGCCGGTGGCGGCCAGCCTGATGTTGAAGGCCCCGTGCCGTGCCAGTTGGGTCAGCAGGTGATCAAGCATCCTTATGCCCGAGGTTACCTCGAAATCGCCCTTTCCATCCAGGTCGATTTCTACACTGACGCTGGTCTCGCCTGTCTCTCGCTTTATGGTAGCCATTCGTTTTGACATTGTGGCTCTCTCCTTGAGTAGACTTCTGGTTGCTTTCGAGCGTGGCCGATGCGAAATGTATGGAAATTGTGACCCCTGGTCCAGTCCGGGACTCCATCTAGCGCGAGAAATCTCTCATCAAAGTCGCGATCTGCTGCAAATCGATACCACGGAATTGTAACATTCCTATTGACAAAAGGGAATCTCGTGCTAAACTCGGAAATCGAGCACAAAATGAACACGGGTTGTGAAGGAAAAGAAAGGCGGAGGATAAAGGGGGTGATAATGAAGGTACGCTGAATAGTTGCTCTTTGTTGGGGGGGCAATTAGTGTACGTCGTGGAATAGTCGGGTCAGAAAAAAATAAGGAGGACTAGGAAAAGGTGTCCAAACGTAAGGTAAGCGTTGCAATACTGGCTTGCCTGTCAGTTCTAATGGTCATACTCATGGCTGCGCCAATGGCGGCGAGTGCTGCGATAGTGGTGGGCACTCCGAATTGGTATGGTACTACCTATGAAGGTACTGATACCTACTACGGTGGAGCAAATGTCAATGCCTTTAGGGCCGGGTCCACGGCCAAGGTTGCGTTCAACATACAGAACACTTTTGCCTATGACGTGAATATCAAGAGCGTGAAGATCAAGTTCGATTGGGGCGAGGAATACGCCGCCACAAGCGCTCCGACGGAACTCAAGGCTGGGGAAAGTTCCATTGTTAGATTTGAGTTTGCTGTGCCATCAACGGATGCCATTAACGCAGTAGTACACTCCTGGGAAATGAAGATAGCCTATGAGAGTCAGGATGCTCCAGCCATCGTAACACGTGCCATAGATACCGCATCAGGCACCGGAGTTGCGAACCAAGTCGTCAACTTAACAAACATCCCTGTTGCGCCTGATTCCGTGGTGGTCTATGTGAATGGTGGCCTTTGGACGTCTGGATACAGTGTGAATCTCTACAACCATTCAGTCACTTTTACGACTGCAGTTACCGCAGGTCAGAACATCACCATCTACTACAAATACGGCGAGTTGCTGTTCAATGGCGACGGGTCTCTGAAGACGGGCTATCTGAATAATCTGCCTGCTGTTTCATGCGATGCTCCATTCTTGAGGGATAGCTTGGCACAACAGCACAACTCGGTAGCTAGTGAGGCGTACTCCGTTAACCTAGACACCGGCGAGGTTATCCTCGCGACAGCACCTCAGGATTGGCAGGATGTTTACGTCTCTTATACCTACTATCCGACCTGGACTCAGACCGGTAACGACTTCGCAGTGTATTCTGCCGACCAGGCAGACGCTCAGGCCCTTTCGGTGCAGTGGGCCAACCTGGACGCCAATGAGCCAGATGCTTGGCTGCCGACGAGCACAGCCGGTGCGCAAGCCAAGGCAGAGTCAGACGTGCTGGCAGCGCAGGCGGCGACCAAGTATGCCGCCGGCGATTTTGCTGGTGCAAAAGCTGACTATCAGGCTGCCGTAGACAAGCTGAATGCCGCATATACGGCCACTACAGGCTTGAACACGACCCTTGAGAATGGCGTGGCTGGGCTTCTTACCGGCGCCGGTGGCGTAGTTGACGCCTACGGTGCGAAGCTGAACGCTGAGGCAAAGCACATTACCGATACAACCAAGGCCGAAGCGAACAAGCTTAACGCGGAAGCCAGCTTCAGCAAGAACCTTGGTGTGTTCATGATCCTGTTTGGTGTGGCTACACTCCTGGCAGGGATCGGTGGTATCCTTTGGGCCTACTCGCGCCTGGTGGCTGCGAGAGTGCCAAGGCAAATGTAAGCAAAGCTTGAATCACAATAGGTGAGACCGGACAGGGGATGAGAAATCATCCCCTGTTTCGTTCTTGGAGAAATCGGAGAAGCAAAGTCAATCGAACGCACAGGCTGCCTCAGCGGCCGGATTCGTAGAGACGCAGTCTCGCGCGATCAGGTGTTGAGTACTGAAGAGCTTTGGCCATTCAGATGCGGGATGCCGCGGGCGGCTGCTGCAACAGTTCAACCCCTTCATTTGATTGAACGAAAGCTATCTGAACGCCGTGCAGCGATCTCGGATGTGCGAAGATGACCCTGCCTTCGGGGAAGTCCAAGGGTTCCTTGGTGAGGAATTCCACTCCGCTTCCGGCCAGATCGCTGATGTCCTCGTCTATGTTGGTGATTTCCAGGGTGAGATGGTTGACGCCTTCGCCTCTCGTTTCGAGAAATCTGGCTATGGTGCTCCGGGGATCGTCACTGGCAACCAGGCTGATGGTGGCGTTTGCCATGTAGAATCGGGCTCCCTTCAAGCCCGGATAAGCGTAGTGGTTAGAAGACAGTAGTCGCGGCTTCGAACCAAGGATGGCGGAGTAGGTGCGTATGGCAGCATCCAGATCTCTGACTGCTATGCCGACGTCTATGAAGCGTGTGATCATGAAGGGACTCCGGTTCTATGCTACTGAAAAGTAAAGCGGCCAGACTGATCTGGCCGCTTCAGTGTCCGTCTTACCATGGCACCCTTCTGCGGGTACCGACTCCAATTGACGATTATTTATCGGGCTGGATGAACTCGATCTGCACGCCGTGCAGCGACTTGGGGTGACCGAAGTTGACCTTGCCGCCTTCGTAGGCCAACGGGGTGGGGCTGGTGAGCTTCACGCCTGCAGCGGCGAGAGACTCCGAGTCCTTTACCAAGTCTTCCATTCGGAGAGAGATCAGGAACACGCCTTCGCCGTTCTTCTCGAGGAACTTGGAGACCGAGGTGTCCGGATTGGAGGAAGTGATAAGGTTGATCATCACGCCATCGGGCAGTACGAATGAAGCGCCCCTCATTCCCGGGAATGCGAACTTCTCGGGTGGGGTCCACTCCGGCTTAACGCCGAGGAATGCATACTTCTTGACCGCTGCATCAAGATCCTTCACCACTATGTTTACACCGAAGAACTTCTTTACCGCCATATTACCTCTGTAATCCTCCTCTTTTTCGAAATAACTAGTTGCATTATTTTATCAAAATGTCCTTCATTGCTGCAACCAGGGCCTCGGTGTGTTCCGGTTTTCCGACGCTGATGCGGATGTAGTCCTTGAGCAAGGGGTTGTCAAAGTACCGTATGAGGATACCCCGTCGCTTCAATTCTCGAAAGACTTCTTTGGCCGGATGGTTGGCAACGGAGCACAATATGAAGTTGGCCTGCGATGGCCATGGCTTGAGGTCCTTGAAGCCGGACAGCCTTTCAAACAGGCGTTGGCGCTCCGCGATGATGGCTGTGATTGTAGTCTGGAGGTATTCCAGATCGTTGAGTGATTCCAGCGCAGCTATCTGAGCGGCGGCATTGACGTTGTAGGGCGGCTTGATCCTCAAGAGATGCTGAGCCAGCTTCCCGGGAAAAACGCCGTAGCCGACCCTCAAGCCGGCCAGGCCCGCCCATTTACTGAACGTGCGCAGTACGATGAGGTTGTCGTGTTCGTGGACCAGCGGGACCAGCGTCTGCCGGCTGAACTCGTAGTAGGCCTCATCCAGCACCACGATCACGGGCAATTCCAGCAGCTTGAGGATGTCCTCTTTGGGCGTGATATTCCCGGTGGGATTATTGGGAGAGGCGATGAAGATGACCTTAGCGCCGTTCGTGGCTGCCTCTCTTACCCTTGAGATGTCTATGGCGAACTCAGCATTACGGGGGATGCTGACTATCTTTCCGCCCCAGGCGTCGGTGCTGAACTGGTACATGCCGAAAGTTGGCACGCAGTTGATGACGCTGTCTCCCGGATCGATGAAAAGGCGCATGACGAACTCGATCAATTCGTCGCTGCCGCTGCCCGCGATGATGGATTCAGCGGGTGCACCAACGTATCTCTCCAGGGCTTTTCTCAGTTCATGCTGCTCGGAATCCGGATAGATGTGATAGTAGGGGTACTCTGAGAGTGCCTTCTTCACCTTCGGAGAGCAGCCGTACGGATTCTCATTCCCGTCGAGCTTAATGATGCGCTCCGGGGGAACCCCGCTGTCCTCGGTGGCCGCCTCCAGCGGGGCAACGTAGGCGTATGGCTTCATGCCTAAGAGATGGGCTCTAATCAATCTCTGCGATGCTTCATCCGATTTCAAAATCCGGCCGTCCTCTCTATGGCATCTTCAGCATGAGCACCTCGAGCGCCAGACGGGGGTTGGCATTGCGGTCAAGCTGCTCACCGCCGGCTCTGATGTGCTGCATGAAGTCGGTGATGCTACCTGCTGTGTATTTCTCTGCCTGCCTGCACAGCGCAGCTTCCTGGTCGATGTTTACGATCCATTTCCCGTTGCCGCATTTGATGAGCAGAACATCGCGCCACCACTGAAGCCACGCTGAAAGAATCTCTGCCACCTTGTCTCGACCTTTGCCGAACTGAGCCGCCAGGTCGGCGGCGTAGTTGAGGCGGTCGCGGGTGGTTGCACTGCAAAGGTTGTCAAAATCCGCAAGCCTTTGCTCTCTCTGGGCGAGAAGGGCCGGGTCCCGAAGGGCCAGGAGCGCCCAGCCGATGCAGCCGGCGGACAGCCGGGAGAGCAACTCCGCTTTCTCCTGCGACACCTGGTGTTCTCTGGTGAGCGTGTTTTTGACCAAGTCAAGTGGCAGCGGCCTCAGTTCTACAAGCTGGCAGCGGGATGCGATGGTAGGCAGCAGGCTGCACTCCTTCGCTGTGAGCAGCACCATGAGAGTGTTTGGCGGCGGCTCCTCCAGTATCTTGAGAAGTGAGTTGGCTGCCTCGTTGGAAAGCATCTCCGCCTGGTCGAAGATGAATACCTTGTACTTCCCTTCGAAGGGGGGCAGGTGGGCGGCGGACTGCATTTCTGCGATCTGACGGATGCCGACCTCTTTCTTCTCGGGAGAGGCCAGCTCAATGATATGGAGGTCTGTGTGTTTGAAGGCCGCAATGCGGCGGCACGAGGTGCATTGCTGGCATGGCGCAGCCTCGGATTCGCAGTTGACTGCCTGTGCCAGGTTGACAGCCAGGGTGAACTTGCCCACGTGAGGTGGTCCAACGAGCAGATACGCATGCGAAAGCTGGCCGTTCTTCATGCTCTGCTGAAGGAGTGTGGTGGCCCTGGTATGTCCGACTATCTGCCACATGACTTCAGTCCGTACCGGCCGGTTCTAGGGAAGGTCGCGCTGCAAAAGGTCATCGAACGTCTCTCTTCGTCTGATGAGATGAGCCTGGCGATCCTTGACCATGACGATAGCTGGTCTGAGCGAGGCGTTGTAATTGCTGGCCATGGAGATGGCATAAGCGCCGGACGTCGGCATGGCGAGGATGTCGCCTGCTTCCAGGCGGGGAAGTCGGACGTCCTTCATGAGGATGTCACCGGACTCGCAGAATTTGCCCGCTATCGTGACCGATTCGGTTTCCGGTTCGCCGACCTTGTTGGCCACGATGGCCTCGTATCTTGAGTCGTACAGAGCAGGGCGGATGTTGTCTGCCATGCCGCCGTCGACAAAGACATACCGGCGCAGTCCGGGGATATCCTTTGCCCCGCCTACCGTGTAGATGGCGGTTCCGGCCTGGGCCACTATGCTTCTTCCCGGCTCAATCACCAAGCGTGGCTGGTCCAGTCCGTGTTTCCGGGTCTCCTCAACCAGCGCCGATGCAATAGACTCAGCGTATTGGCTGATGGGTGGGGCCGGCGTATCCATCAGGTACTGTGCGGCAAACCCTCCGCCTACATTCAATTCCTGCAGGTCCAGACGATGCTCCTGTTTCATTTGCGCAGCGAACCGAAGAACGATCTCGATCGCCTGCGCGTAAGGTTTGACTTCAAAGAGGGAAGAACCCAGGTGGAAATGGAGACCGACCAGGTTGATGCCGGGCGTTGACATTGCCTTTGTTACGGCTTCTTCAGCCTGCCCGGTGGTTATCGGAAAACCGAACTTACTGTCCAGGATACCGGTGGAGATGTATGCATGGGTGTGAGGATCAACGCCGGGAGACAGACGAAGAAGGATGTCCTGTCTTTTGCCCAGTTCTTTGGTCAGTTTACCCAGCAGTGCGAGCTCATGAAAGTTGTCAACCACAATGCGGCCGGTTCCCCACTGCAGAGCCTGTCTAAGCTCATCCTGTCCCTTGTTGTTGCCGTGAAAGTAGACTTTGCCAGGCGGGAAACCCACGGATTGGGCGACGTACATTTCACCGCCGGAAACAACATCGAGCCCGATAGCTTCTTCGTGAAGCATCCGGATCAGTGATTTGCAGATGAAGGCTTTGCACGCGTAGATGACCACGGTGTTCGGGTAGCATCGGCAGAACTCTCGACGGTATTCGGAGCACTTGGCTCGGAGGGTTGCCTCGTCGAATATGTAGAGGGGCGTACCGTAGGTATTGACCAATGCGGTGGTATCACAGCCACCGATGGTTAGGTGTCCCTTGTCATTCACTCCCGCGGTCTGCGGGAAGAGGGTCAGTTTGGGCAGTCTGTCTCCGTATTCCACTCAACGACATCCACCATCAGTCGTCGGCTGCACCGAGGTCGGTAATGTAGTCGACGGCGTCTTGAACCGTCACTATCCTGCGAGCGTCCTCGTCAGGGATCTCAACCTTCTTGCCACCTTTGCTGAATTCCTCTTCCAGCGCCATCATCAGCTCGACGAGGTCGAGCGAGTCGGCATTGAAATCCTCAATAAAGGAGGCTTTCGGATGTACCTCTTCGTCTTTTACTCCGAGTTGCTCCACGATAATGTGTTTTACCCTCTCAAATACTGTAGCCACTATAACCTAACCTCCTCACTTGGTTTTGGATCGGCAAAATTCCGTATAGAACGAGCCCAGGACGCCGTTGACAAACTTCGAGGAGTTCTCCCCTCCGTAGGTCTTGGCCAGCTCCACCGCTTCATTGATGGCTACCTTCACGGGGACCAAGTCGAAGATGATCTCGCAGATTCCCAGACGCAGGATATTTCGGTCAACAATAGCGATCTGGTCCAGGGGCCAAGCCGGCGCATACTTGGCGATGAGCTCATCGACACGGCTCCTATTCTCAAGTACGGCGGATACCAACTCCCGTGTGAATGAGGCCGTGTCATCCGGCAATGAGGATTGCTCGATCAGTCTATCCAGTGCATACACATAATCGTGCCCGGCGCAGTCTACCTCGAAGAGCGCCTGTAATGCAATAGCTCTCCCCTTACGTCGGGAAGCTACAGGTGCTTTGCTCATAGTGCTGTTCACTTCGTCCAATCACCGCTGGCGAATCTGTCGGTTGTTAATCCGGCACATAAGTATAGCATTGGTTAGCAGGCAAGTGAAGGCATGATGCAAGAGCAAGAGAGTGTTTGCTCCGAACGGCTATCTCTTGGTGTCCGTGCTGGTTGCCACCACCTCTTTGCTGATGCGCTTGATGAGGCCGGTCAGAACCTGGCCGGGGCCGATCTCCACGAATTCGGAGACGCCTTGTCGGATCATCCAATCCACGGATTTTTGCCATTGCACGCAATGGCAGAGTTGGTTGAGCAACTCTGCTTTCAGATCAGTGCCGCTGGTCAGTGGCTGAGCAGTGGTATTGGCCACGATCGGAATCGCAGCATCACGGAACTCAAGCCTGGAAATGGCCTGGGCCATTCCATCGGCAGCCGTCTGCATCAACCTTGAGTGGAATGCCCCGCTGACTTTCAGTGGCATCACCCGCTGCGCACCCTTTGCCTTGGCCAGTTCCGTTGCCTTGTCCAGAACCTGTGTCGGGCCGCTGATGGCTATCTGTCCCGGACAGTTGATGTTAGCAATCTGAGTCCCCGCATCTTTACAGACACTCTCCACAGCAGCCTCATCCAGCCCGATGACTGCCAGCATGCCGCCCGAAGTGCGGTCACCGGCCTCCTGCATCAGACGGCCCCTCTCACGGGCGAGCCTGACGGCGTCAGCGAAGCTCAACGTGCCCGCAGCCACGAGGGCTGTGTACTCGCCTAAGCTGTGTCCAGCCACAAAGGATGGCTTGGGCATCGTGTCGAATTGGGGACTGGCTCTGAGGCAGGCTATGCTCACAGTCATTATTGCCGGCTGTGCATTGATCGTCTGGCGGAGGGTATCTTCAGGGCCTTCGAAACAGAGTCGCGAGAGGGCGAGTCCTAGAACGGAATCAGCCTCTTCGAAGACGGCCCTTGCCTTTGGCAGGCTGGCGTACAAGTCTTGGCCCATGCCTACCGACTGAGAACCCTGGCCAGGGAAGACATACGCAACCTTCCGCTCTGTCACCGGCAACCTCCTTCAGGTACTGCGGTAGCTGACCTTTGAGTTAAGTAGAAGTGATTCCGGGATAATGCGAGGGTTAAGAAATGGAACCAGCCAGAACTATCATCAGATGGGGCTGGTTGTTATTTCTTCTTCGCCTTGCCCTCTATGATTTCTTCTCCGGCGTAGGTTCCGCAGGTAGGGCAAACAGCATGCGGCAGCTTCAAGCTGTGGCATTTTGGACAAGGCTGCGTGGCCGGTGCATTTGCCGAGAGATGGCTGCGTCTTTCACCGTGACGAGCCTTGGAAGTCTTCCGTTTTGGTAGTGGTGGCATTTGATTACCCCGACTTTCTTTTAGATTCTGCTTCCTCAAGTGCCGCAGCCAAAGCTGTCCTGGGGCGTCGTGAACAGTGGCACTTATTCTCGTTGAGATTGGTGCCACACTCGGGACAAAGCCCGGCACAATCCGCGCGACACAGAGGCTTCATAGGAATTGCTAGGAGACAATATTGGCGAATCATCTCGCTCATGTCAAGTATGTGATGTTCATCAATGGTGAAACTGCCGCTATCCTCGTCCGGTAAAAGCAAGGGCAGGCCGCTCAGGATGTCTATCGATGGGTAGAACATGTCTTCTACATCGAACGCAGACAAGCTGGCAAAGATGTTCAGGCAGCGTCCGCAAGTAAGTTGGCCGTGACAGGAGAAAGCACCTTTCACCAGGATACCCCGTGCGGCTCGAGTGAAGGTAACCTTTCCCTCCACGCGGTGCTCCTGGTTGTCTGCACAGACTGTGCCCTTCACATCGTAGACCCGGGTGGCGCCGGTGCCCTCTTTCAATAGTTGAGCTACGTTTATCTGCATGAGTCCTTCTCGCTTTGTTCACAAAATGAAACTGTACATCAAATTTGTCGGATGGAATGACTGATTTTACCTGCCAGCGGAATAGCCGGTGCCGGAGCTAGAACCGTCTCCTTGGGCACCCGCTTCGCTGCAAGTATCCGGTCGAGAAAATTGACACCGCACATTCCGGGCTTCCAATAGTGTCGAATCCAGAGAGCAACCTGCTAGTTCCCGGCATCAAACCGCCTCTTCATCTCCATCAATTTTAACATAACTTCATCTATGACGTTGTCGGGTATGGAGGTGCCGCTGGTCACTCCTACGGACTTGTCGCGCTGAAGCCAGGACTCCTTGATCTCCGCCGCCGTCTCGATATGATGGGTCTCTGTTCCTGCCGAAGAACAGATCTCGGCAAGGATACGGGTGTTGGCGCTGTTGCGTCCGCCGACCACTATCATGAGGTCCACTTTCCTGGCCAGTTCCAGCGCCGCAGCCTGGCGTCGCCTGGTCACATCGCAAAGCGTATTGAGCACGCTCAACTCCTGCACATGGGGCAGGAGCAGACACACAAGGTCGTTCACAAACCTGGTGAAGTCCGACTCAGTGCGTGTGGTCTGGGAGAGCACCCCCACACGCTTGGGGAACTTGTCCAATCGAGAGATGTCGGAACTCTCCAGAGTGGCCAGCCCCTGACCGTTTGCCCACCCGAGTATGGCCTTGACCTCCGGATGGGCTGGGTCACCGAATATCACCAGCCAGAACCCGCCTTCGGAGAGCCGCTTTGCGGCCAGTTGGGCTCGATGAACATTGGGGCATGTGGTATCGATTATGGTGAGCGTCCTGTCTCTGAGCTTCTTTGCCGCCTGGGGTGGCAGGCCGTGCGAAGATATGACGGCCACATTGCCTTTGACCTCGTCAGGGTCGGTGACCACCTTGACTCCAAGCCGTGCGAACTGGTCCACCACTTGCTGGTTGTGGACGACGGGCCCGACGGTTTCCACCCCGCCGTGTTTCTGAGCCGCCTCCTCCAGGGTCTTCAGCGCTCTCTTCACTCCGAAGCAGAAGCCGGTCTCTTCAGTCTTTGTGATCTGCATTTTCACGGTAGACGCCGCGATAGCTTTCGGGCAGAAGGGCAGCTATGCTGCGCATTATGATTTCTGTGTAGCGAGCCCTGTCTTGCCGGCTGGGATGGCTGTTCATGTCCGGCAGTTTGAATGGCTCGCCGATGTTCACAACAACTTTTGGCCGATAGAAGATGCCGGCGATGCCGTGGGATTTGCCTCTAAGCTTCTCCGTTCCTGAGATGCCGATGGGCAGTATGTAGGCGTTCTTGTGGAGAGCGATGAAGGCCGTGCCGACCTGCCCCTGCTGCAGTTGGAGGCTCTTGCTCCTGGTTCCTTCAGGGAATATCCCCAGACAGCCGCCGTTGTCAAGCACCTTGTATGCCATCTTCAGCGCCGTTCCGTCCACGGCTCCCCGTTCTACGGTGAAGCTGCCGTAGAGATCGATGAGTCGCCTGTGGAATGGCGAGTGGAAGTATTCTTTCTTGGCTACGAAGGCTATCTGTCTGGGTATGGCCAGGCCTATCAGCGGTATGTCAAACCAACTGAGGTGGTTAGACACGATTATCATCGGCCCATCAGGCAATTTTCTCTTCCTGTTCCTGAACTCATATGAGCAGATGAACCTGAGTCCGATAGCCGCGATGGGTCTGGTGCACTCGTAAATAAGCTTCACCTGGCCTCCTTTGCCAGAGCGAGTATCCTCTCGGCAACCTCCTGTGGGCCGAGACCTTCGGTATCCACTTTCTTAGCGTCTGGAGCGGGTTTGGTCGGGGACAAGGCACGGCTGCTGTCGATCGTGTCCCGTCTCCTCAGTTCTGCCAGTATGTCATCGTAGGTGACCTTGCTCATGCCGCGCTCTTCTTGGTAGCGCCGTTTGGCCCTCTCCTCGGCAGAAGCTTCAAGGAAGACCTTAAGCCCGGCGTGGGGCAGGACAACAGTACCGATGTCCCGCCCCGCCATAACCAGCTTTCCACTTTCCGCCATGCGGCGCTGATGAGCAACCATGGTTGTCCGCACACCTGCGACCTTGGAGACCTTGGAGACCTCAGCCTCCACTTCGGAGCTGTAGACCTCCTCGGTGATATCGATCCCGTTGATTGTCACCGGCTGGCGCTCGCCGCAGGAAGAAGAGCCGATCTCTATCTTGGCTTCAGAAGCCAGCTTGCTGAGCGTCGGCTCATCCCCTGTATTGACTCCCAGGTGAATAGCCAGCCAAGTCAGCGCACGATACATCTCTCCGGTATCGATGAATCGATAGCCGAGCTTGCGCGCCACGATCTTTCCGACCGTGCTCTTACCTACCGCTCCCAGTCCATCGATGGCAATGAGCGGCGGTGCCGGTGATTTGTTTCCGATCTTTTTCACTTATCCTGGAACTTGGGGGCCCGTTTGTGGGCGAAGGACTTCAAGGCCTCCCTGTGATCTGCGGAATCGGTGGCAATGGTCACGCAGGCCATGGCCACGCCCAGGGCCGTCTCCAGGTCCATTTGGAGACCCTTGTATACCTGGAACTTGGACAGCCTGAAGGCAATCGGCGCTCCGTTGGTGATCTTGCGGGCCATCTTCAGCGATTCCTCCTGGAGCTGCTCCATCGGTATGATCCGGTTCAGGAGGCCTATCCGGTGGGCCTCATCGGCCAGGCACGGCTCGCCGGTGTAGATGAACTCGAGGGTCTTGGCGATGCCCATGATACGCGGCATGAACCAGGTCCCGCCGCTGTCCGGGGCCACGCCGGCGCCGGTGTAGCCGATGACGAAGGTTGACTTGGGGCAGCCTATTCTGATATCGCAAGACAATGCCAGGTCGAAGCCGAAGCCGGCGGCCACGCCGTTGACTACGGCAATGGTGGGTATCGGGAGATTCTGCAGGCCGAGCATGACCTTCTTCTGAACCCTGGGAGGCAGGATGCCCTTTCTTACCTCGCCCGTGGTTTTGGGCCAGAAAGCGATGTCCTGCTGGGTAAGCACTTCCTTGTCCTTGAACTTGCTGAAGTCCAGGTCGCCGCCGGCGCAGAAGGCGCGTCCGGCGCCGGTCACCAGAACCACCCTGGTCTCGTCGTCCTCGGCCAGGCTGTCTACCGCTGCGGCCAGTTCCAGCCCCATCTCTTCGTTCACACCGTTGAGGACTTCGGGGCGGTTCAACGTGATGGTAGCGATCCGCTCCTCTCTCTTCAGGGTAATGGTCTTGAATTCCATTGTTCCTCCTTCTTCCTAGCTTTCTTTCAGCGTTCGGTGCAGCAGTTGGATTATCTCATCGATTCTCTTCTGCTTGGGACCATCAGCGGTGCTTGTGCTTCCGATGACGCATGCTGAGGATTCGAAGAGGGTGTCGATGATCCTGAGGTCGTGTTGTGCCAACGTCTTTCCGGTCTGAGTGTTCTCGATGAGGAGGTCGGCGTCTTCGGGCAGGAAGGCCTCGGTGGCCCCCCAGGTGGGGATAAGCCGGCACGGGCTGAGATGGTTGTCTCTGGCATACTTGTCGGCGATGTTGATGTACTCCGAGGCTATCCGAAGGCTGGTGATCTCCTGTCTGCACAACGGCGCCCTGAAGTCCTGGGGGCTCTGGAAGGGCAATTTCTTGCTCACCACCGCCACGATGCGAACCTTGCCGAAATCCAGAGTCAGCAGCTTCTTGACAGGGCTGGAGGGGAACTTGTAAAGATGATCGGCCAGCCAGTCCTCTCCGGTGATGGCCACGTCAAAATTCCCGTTGGCTACCTGTAGCGGCATGTCCTGAGGTCGGATGATTTTGACGTTGACTCCATCAAGGCTGATCTGGGGTCGGCGGGGGTTCTGCGGGTCGGGGAAGACGGTGATACCGGCCTTGGCCAGGAACTCGATGGTAGGTTTCTGCTGGTGTCCGTCCGCAAGTGCCAGCTGGACAAAACCCGGCTCGTCGAACCTCCCGGGGATTCGAGGCTGCGATGTGCCGACTTTGTTCACTTCGGCAGGGCTTTCCTCATTGCTGACACAAGCACATATTCGGTCGAGCAGTGGACTCAAGTCTTTGGATTCCCAGCTCGGGCGGTAGGCGATGAGGCAGACGTGAGACCGGAGCACCGTTGCGAGAGGTGCCAGGTCGTGGTTGATTGGGTTTTCCGGCGTCGCCGATATCAGAGCCAGGTCAGCGCTCTCGGGCGGATAGGCCTCAGCTCCTCCCCAGAGCGGGAAGATGGCGAATCTCCTGAACCTCCGGCTCAAAGCAAAGGCTTCGGCCAGATTAGGGTACTCGGTGGCTATGCGGATGGTGTCCGTCCGCCGGCCGAGATCTTCGATGGACTTGATGCCGGTAATCTTGCTTGAGGCAATACATATGTCTCTTCTGCCGTATCCCAGGTCTCGTACCTTCACCAGGGCGCTGCTGGGATATTTGGCCAGGAGCTCTTCCACCCACTCCTGCCCGCATATCCCCAGGTCGTAGTTGCCCACAGCCACCTGTATTGGGATATCCTTCTCGTTGAAAACCTTGAAGAATGCGTTCGGCATGCTCCTGCACTCCGGGCGGTAAGAGCGGGACTGTTCATCGTAGCCGCTGAGCTCCAGACCGGATCTGTTTAGCAGGATGCTGGTTGGTTGAAGAAGTTGCCCTTTAGGAAGGGCCAGTTTCAGTTGCATTGGCGACCTGTAGTATGCCTATGATCTCGGATATTGAGTCGAGCTCAGTTGTCTTACCGCTGGACTGGTCGGTAAGTACGAAGCCCGGCTTGCATTTGACACTGCGCACAGATAGAAGCCATCTGTGCTTTGTGGTGCCAGTATAACCTTGGTCGATGTCAGCCCTGTAGCCGGCTTCTCTCAGGATGCCTGCGATCTCGAATATGGTTTTGTCTGCTGTACCAGGTTCTTCGGTGCGCACCAAGATTGTTGATGCGTAACCGTCGAGTCCCTTGGACAAGCTCATGAGTTGGTCAAGGTCGAGGGCAAAGCCGGAAGCAGCGATATCTCCGCCACCCATCAGGGGTATCAAGTCATCGTATCGACCGCCACCACCCAGCTTCTGGTTGCCAAGCTGGAAGCGGAAGATGACCCCCGTGTAGTACTCAAAGCCCTTCCCCAGCGCCATATCCACCTGGTAGTTGCAGCCCATATCGGACAGGAGTTGGGCAATTGCCAGAAAATCGTCTGCACTGGCCTCCAGCCTGGGGAAATCTCTCGTCAGGGTCGCCTTCACGTTGTGTATGAAGCCCGGTGAGCTTCCCTTCAGATCGAACAGCAGAGACAGAGAGTCCTTCAACTTGGGGTTCAGGGTCCCCATGCTTTTCATTATGTCTGCCGCGTTTCCATCCATGATTTCATCGAAGATCCGGCTCTGCTCAGCCGGTCCAAGATCCATCTCTCGCAGCAAAGACCGGATCAGGCCGGCATGAGACAGGTAAAGTCCTGCCCCGGTGATGC
This sequence comes from uncultured Dehalococcoidia bacterium, assembly GCA_964475375.1. Lineage (GTDB taxonomy): Bacteria > Chloroflexota > Dehalococcoidia > UBA2247 > RBG-13-53-26 > JAFGCL01. The sequence continues at coordinate 3,984 of CAYYWI010000008.1, read as the reverse complement.
CCAGTTTCACCAGCACCTCTTGAGCCAGCATTATCAACTCCACATCCGCAGAAGGGCTGCTGCTGCCCAGCATCTCGGCGCCGCATTGCCAGCGCTCTCTGGATTCCCTGCCCGTTTCCTCGAAGCTGAAGGTGTTCTCAATGTAGAAGAGTTTGGCGGGCGAGGTCTGGGACAAGCTTTCGATGTACAGCCTGGCTGTAGGAATAGTGCCATCCGGCCGGAGCACCACTCTCTCTCCGCTCCAGCCATCCCAGTCGAGGAAAGAATAAACCCTGCTGAGCATACTCGGCGTCAGGGTACCGGTAGAAGTGAAGAGGTGCAGATATTCCAGTGTGGGCGTGCGTATCTCGTCGTAACCCCACTTCAGGCAGCAGGAACGGAAGACATCCTCAACATGGCGGAATCCGGCCATGTCCTGAGGCAACAGGTCACGATTACCCTTGCATCTTTTCTGCATTGTTTACTCTGCGGGACCGTTCGGCGAGGTCGGAAGATATTGTAGCATGCGCTACACACCGGGGCAATTTGAGGCGGCATCTGATGCGTTCAGATCAGAGGAAGTACAGTCTGGAGTTGGTTGCCCGAGGACTGAAGAACACTGAACCAAGGCGCTGCTAGATATGACCCCAGGACCTGGGTTCGATTCTTGAATCGGTGACGGACTCTATCATCTGGATGGTGTTTCCGAGGTGGTTCAGACTGAAGGAAAGCCCCATCTTCCTCAAGTCACCATATCTAAGGCCCTGGTATGAGCCCTCACTTGCGACCCGACACATCTCATCATATAAATCGGGCCATTGCTTCTTCTGGCTGGTGCAGTAGAGGATGAATCCGGTGACTCTGGGATCTAGTTCCATGCCGAACAAAATATAGTCTGGCGACTGGGCAAAATCAAAGTGACTGGTGGGGGTTGAGTGGCTTTGCGGGCTTTGGCAGGCAAATCTCTGTTAACCTTTTTACAGGCTTTGTGTCTCACTTTTTCATGGCCCGCAAATGGGAGGGGGACTGCTGGTCATATCTGGGGAGTACATAACACTAGCAATATAAAGATAATGTGTATTGTTAAGTGGCCCTGATAGCGGTGGGTGGGAATAGACTTCTGCCGCCGCTGGCATAAGTGCGGAGAGCGAAAAAGGCCGGGGGCGCTGAAAGCGCCCCCGGTGGATCAAGTAGACCTGTAAGCCGGGTTCTGTGATCCTGCCTAGCCGGACCGGTGACCATCTATCTAGCCCTGCAGTTACCTGCAGGGTCCAGCAACCAACCCGAGGACAGTGGTCGGGCAGCCTTGCGTCCTCCTATTCGGTCTTGCTCCGGGTGGGGTTTGCATAGCCCACTGGTCACCCAATGGCTGGTGAGCTCTTACCTCGCCTTTTCACCCTTACCCCGACAGAGTCGGGGCGGTATGTTTCTGTGGCACTTTCCGTAGGGTTGCCCCTCCTGGGCGTTACCCAGCACCTTGCCCGATGGAGCCCGGACTTTCCTCCCTTCCAGGGGTCATCCCCTGAAACGGCGGTCACCCGGCCTACTTGATTCAGACCCAGTCTATCACTTTCGCGAGTGAATTCAAGCGGATTTCAACTTGTCAAGGGCCTTATTGGCCAAGGCATCAGCCTCGGTGTTGCAGTAGCGCGGGATATGGCCAATACTGTGGCTGTTGAAAGCGGTCAGAAGCTGCTTTACTTCCTCAAACAAGGGTCTTATGTTGGCATTGCGCACTTTGTAGTTGCCCAGAATCTGCTGTGCCATGAGCTGGGAGTCAGTCCAGATATCCACGTGCGTGGCTCCCAGCTTGTCAGCCTCTCGCAGTGCCGCGGCCAGAGCCATATATTCAGCCTGGTTGTTGGTCGTCTTTCCGATGTATGAGGATACCTTTAATATGGTGGTGTCCTCATGGTTCTTAATGACTACGCCAATGGCAGCCGGGCCGGGGTTGCCGCGTGAAGCACCATCCACGTATAGAGTCAGCCGCCTTGGCGGTTTGTCCATATCAGGCTTTCAACCAACTCCCTCGGTCCTTCTTTGACAAAGGGGGATTACGGGGAGTTCGTAACTGGCAGCATTCGCTGCACCGCTCCTGTCAACCATTGACCAACCTGTTATTACGAGCATTGGAGGACACCCACAGACTCCCGGCAGGAGATTTTCCTGTACATAATTCTTGGGATTAGTGAACGATACCGCGGTTCGGCGCACGACTAGGGTACACAAAGGACACGGCTGCAGCTGCCGCATTGCACCAGTTCGCCCGCCCTGGCTTGACTGAGCTCGCTCACCGGAACAGTTATCCTGCAGCCCTGGCACCTTCCCTGCTCGATCTTGGCCACGGCGCTGCCCTGTTTCTTCTGGCGCAGTTTGTTGTAGAGCTGGACATGAGCGGGGTCAACTTGGCTCAGAATTTCATCTCTCCTCTGCGTATCGAATTCCGCGGTCGTCTGGAGTTCTGCCTGCTGGGATAGTAACCGGCCTTTCTCTTCCGACCATTCCCGCTCGATCTTATCAACGGAAGCGCGCCTGGCCGCGGCTGCATCCTGAATCTCCTCGGATTTTCCCATCATTTCGAGGAGCTTGTCCTCTTCGTCTCTGATGCGGTTCTTCATCTGGGCGGCCTGCTGCTGCAGATTGCCCAGTTCCTTGGGGTTGCTGACCGAGCCGGCGAAGAGTTTCTGCTGTATGGGCTTGAGCTTGGCCTGAAGATCATCAACCGTCCATTCGATGGCTCGCTGCTTCTCCTGCAAAACAGACTGCTCTTTCAGCACTGCTTCCAGGTCAGCTTTAGCTTTCTCGAGTGTCTCGTTGTGGTTGATCTGATGCTCCACTTTGGAAAGCATCTCCGCTGTCTTTTCGAGGCGGAGATCAAGCTGCTGCAGCTCGTAGAGCCGTTTTCCTAAATTCACCAATACCTCACATAGAACGCCGTTGTTGCCGGAGATTGATTTCGTTCAGGTTTCGGTTGAAAAGCACGTTCGGTTTCTATTATAATCCTTTCGGTAACAAAGAGGGAAATATTGCTTAGAACTCATAGTTCCAGTGATCTGACCATAGCCGACATCGGCCAGACGGTGACACTGGCAGGCTGGGTGCACAGGCGGAGGGACCACGGGGGGCTGATATTCATAGATCTCAGGGACAGGGAAGGCCTCGTCCAGGTTCTCTTCGATCCCCAGGTGTCCACCGCAGGGCACCGCGTAGCGGAGACTCTGCGGAACGAGTACGTCTTTCAGGTTTCAGGCAAGATCAGCCGACGCCCGAAAGGGACTGAGAATCCAAACATGCCGACCGGTCAGATTGAGTTGGTTGCCGAGACTTGCCGCATTCTCAATGCGGCGAAGATCCCTCCTTTCTATATTAATGAAGAGATGGAGGTGGACGAGAGTCTTCGCCTCAAGTATCGCTACCTTGATCTACGCCGCCAGAAGATGAAAGAGAACATCATTCTCCGGCACAAGGTGGTCAAGTGCCTGCGGGAGTTCCTCGATGCCAGGGGATTCATTGAGATCGAGACGCCGATACTGATCAAGAGCACTCCGGAGGGCGCCAGGGATTTCCTGGTTCCCAGCCGCCTTCAAGCAGGCAAGTTCTATGCGCTGCCACAGTCTCCCCAACAGCTCAAGCAACTCTTGATGGTAGCCGGTTTCGAAAAGTACTACCAGGTGGCCCGATGTTTCCGCGACGAAGACTTGCGGGCGGATCGCCAGTTGGAGTTCACTCAGTTGGATATTGAGATGAGCTTTGTGGAAGAGGGCGACATCCTCAAGCTTATGGAGGATATGTTTGTATCGGTCGTGGAGGCGGTCAAGCCTTCGATGAGGTTGCTGAAACCCTTCCCAAGGCTCTCCTATGAAGAAGTGATGGAACGCTACGGGACCGACAAGCCGGATATCAGGTTCGGCCTCGAACTGAGGGACTTGACTGATATCGTGGGTGGCTCTGAGTTCGGTGTCTTCAAGAGCGCTATCAAGGGCGGAGGAATCGTGAAAGGCCTCT
>CAYYWI010000007.1:38296-54884 GCA_964475375.1 uncultured Dehalococcoidia bacterium | reverse complement strand
AGCACTCTGGACTTTTTCGAGACCAATGAGAATTACACCGTGGGGTTCACCTCCGGAAGCTCTGTCTACCTCGCGGAAGTGATCAGCGGATTGCAGGTGACGTGGCCTGGTGAAGGTGCCACCGTTGGCTCTCCAGCAAGGATCGCCTGGGAGGGCATGGGTGAATCCTCTACCGTTACCGTCTTTGTTGACGGCTACGAGAACGCTCGAACGAACGACAGCGAAGTCACCTTGCCCCTGAAGCCGGGAAAGCACGAAGTCGTCATCCGCTCCGTAGACGGGTTCGGTATTGTGACGTATGCCGCGGTGGACTTCAAGGTGAAGGAGACGCCCTGGGCATCGATGCTGGCCGTTGCGGGATTGATAGCTTTGCTCCTGGTCTACTTCTCCGCCAGATGGATCAGAATGATGCGCAACCGCCGTGCAGAGAGGGAAGCGGCATGATTGGCGACCTCATGATCGAGACGAAAGAACTGACCAAGTCGTTCGGCAAACTGGTGGCTGTGAACGGGCTGAACCTCAACGTGCGCAAAGGCTCCATACATGGTTTTGTGGGGCCGAACGGGGCAGGCAAGACCACCACCATGAAGATGCTCATCGGCTCCATCAGGAGCACCAGGGGCGAAGGGACGATCAATGGCCACCCCATCGGTTCTCTGGAAGCCAGGAGGTCGCTGGGGTTCTCTTCGGAGCGCCCTTGCTTCTACGGAGACATGACTGCCCGGGACTATCTGGTCTACATGGCGCGGCTGACCGGCATGAAGACTGACGCGGCCCAGAAGCGGGTGAAGGAACTGCTGGTCTGGTTGGAACTGGATGAGGTACGCAACTCGAAGGTGGGCGGGTTCAGCGCCGGCATGAAGCAGCGGCTCAGCCTGGGCCAGGCTATGACGCACCAGCCCAGACTCCTCATCCTTGATGAGCCGACCGCCAACCTTGACCCCGATGGACGGATGTCCCTCATGGAGAAGTTGAGGCAGCTACGTCAGGAGCAGGGCATCACCATCTTTGTCAGCAGTCACATCCTGCCGGAACTGGAGCAACTGGTGGATACCGTCACTTTCATCGAAAAGGGCAGAATGGTTGCGGAGGACAGCGTCCGTGATCTGAAGCAGAAGGTCACCCTGAATCGCTACGTGCTGAAGGTGTCCAAGCGGGAAGTGATCCTCAAGGCGTTACAGGATCAGGCATGCGTGCAGGGTGTATTTGTCGATGCCGATGGCACGATCCACCTGACCAGCTCTGACTCTGTGGCTCTGCAGAACAAAGTAATCGAGGCTGTAACCGGAGCCGGTGCTGAGATGGAGTACTTCGGCAAGGAGCAGGCCAGCCTGCAGGATGTGTACCGCAAGACGATGGGGAGGGACAAATAGGATGGGCTTCCGCTCCGTATTTGAGAAGACCCTTACCGATCTTACCGGCTGGAAAAGCGCGGTATGGATGTTCCCCATAGTGCCTCTGATCATGGCCGCCTTTGTGTGGATGAGTTGCATGGACCAACAGGTATCGCTTCAGATGCGAATCTATTTCACCGCCAGCCAGTTCCTGTTGCTGGCTTATTTCATACTGTCGGGGTTCTTCATCTCCCTTCTGGTGTCGGCCAGTGCGGCCGGCTTCGTGGCCAGGGAGGAGAATGACGGCACTCTGCTCATTCTGGCCAGCAAGCCGATCAGAAGGCGGGACATCCTCCTGGGGAAGTTCACGGCCATGGTGGTCAGGACGATTCTGCTGGAGGCTGTCCTCCTTGTTCTGGTTGCCGTGTTGTCACGCTGGATGCTCCATCTAAATGAGGACGGACAAGTCGCTTTCCTGAGAGCAGTACTCTGGCTGCTCTTGTATTCAGTTCTGACGATAATGTTCTTCGGGGCGATCGCCACGATGCTGTCCACCCTGACCAGGAACCTGGTGGTCATAATGGTGGTCATGTCCGTGCTGGTCATGCTTTGTTTCATCGTCGGCCCGCTGATCCGCTTCATGCTGCCCGAGGATGGCGGGCTATACATTCGCTGGCATCTCTACTATCCGGACCTCTCGTATCATCTCCAGAATGCCTTTGTTCCCTTCTGGGCCCAGGCGAGCGGTGGGGAGATCATCCCGCAATACTCAAACTGGTTTGGCTTTCGGTGGATAGTGCCGTATTCCGACGGCGGTCCCTATGACCCCATTCAACCGATCGGCTACGTCAGCCCGGCTGTCTCCATTGTGGTAATCCTGGTGATCACAGGCCTTGCTTTGGGTGTGGCCCTGAGAGCAATCGGACGCAAGGAAATTCACTAGCTTACCGGCGGCAAAGTCGCGGAAACAGGGTTAGATTAGAATTCGGTGAGAAATAGCCCAGAAGAACCAAGCCTGTATATAAAAGTCCGTTGACCTATCCAGCTCCAGACAGTAGGATGGTAGCCGGTCGCGCAGCAGTTCGGGGCGCAAGAAAGGCATATGTTGAACTTCTTCTCGGACGCAACTGCACATATGGCGGCTGAATTCATTCCCTCCAAGGCTGTAAGAGCCATCACTGTACTCATTCTTGCTCTCGTCATTTGTTCAATTGGAGTGTGTCCGGCCTGTTCTTCCTCTGTCCCGACAGAGGCGGCGGATGACCAGCCGGCGGCGTCGGTGACTTGCATCGAGAAATTGGGCATCAGCGGCGCTATTACCAGCGATATCGTCGTGGGCAGACTCACCGACAGCGGCCCGGATATGGTCTTCCTGGGCACCACCGACGGTTTGTATGCCGTCTCCAATGGCGCTCTGCAGACCTACATCTACACGCCTTTTGGCGTGTCCCATATTGCGCTCATCGATGACGTCACGGGCGACGGTGTTCGGGAGCTTGTCTTCTCTCTCAAAGATGCCGATGTGCCTTCGATCCAGTGCTATGACGGAGCCACCTGGGAGAGGCTGTGGCGATCCGCCGTAAGGCAGCCCTTGTACGCCCGGAACATGGGTTGGAGTGATCTGCAATTGCCTGCCACAGGCCTGGAGATACTGGCCGCCCGGGATTCTCAGATCATAGCGGTCAGCAGCGGATGTTCTGTCTTTGGCATCAGCGCCAATGAAGGACGCCATCTCTGGACATTTGCAGCGAGGGATACCCTGCAAGGCATGGCTGCCGTCTCGGACATAGGCGGCGACGGAGTTGATGACGTAGTGGCGGGAGACAAGAACGGGCTGGTTCACCTGATCAGCGGCAAGACCGGTGAGGCGAAATGGTCGAAGAAGATTGCCCAGAAGTACCGGCCGGAGCACGGTGCCCCTCAGCAGACCGAAGTGATTGACGTGGTCACGTACGATCGTGATGCAGGCAAGGTGGTGGTGGTCGCCGGAGATGGCGGGGTTCGGCTGTTGAATCTGAAGACCAAGCGCTGCGAATGGGAACAGCCCCTGGTATCTCTCGACAAACTGCCGGCGTCCCTGCTGTTTGTGACGGTGGTGCCCGATGTGACCGACGATGACGAACCTGAGGTTCTGGTAACGGACTTTACCAGCGAATCCGGGAGAGGTTCCTCCCGTGCCGGTGGCTCAGCTCCCGACCAGGCGGCGGCCTTGCTTCTGAGCGGCAGCGACGGTAGCGAGCTCTGGCAGAGGTACATTTATGCCCGGAAGGGGGCCGGCATGGAACTGGCCTGTTACCAGGATCAGCCGGTGATTCTTGAGCCGCAGAATGAGTCAGCGGTGCGGCTGGTGAGCCTCAGGGGTGGCGATTCACTTGGCCGTCTGTGCGTGAAGACACTGGATGGGGCCGCGATACTCGTCAGACAGATCAGCGGTGACAGCTACGTGGTGGCCTCCGATAGCAGCGATCTGGCCGTTGTCTCTTCTTCAGGCACGCAGCAATGGTACTATCCCAGGGTAGCCGAAAGCACCGTCAAAACCGGCCACTTCCTGGCTGACACCACTTCTGACATTCTTCTTTGTGCCTATTCTGAGCAGCCGACGGACCAGTCAGTAAGCGTCAGACTGCTGAGCGTGATTGATGGAGCCGGCCACCGGGAGAAGTGGCGCTACGAGGTGCCCTGCACTGAGTTCATGACGTTGGGTGGCCTGAGCGGCGTACAGGTGGCTCCGGACATGACGGGCGACGGCCTTCAAGACATATTGGCCTATCGAGGGACCCGAGTCTTTCTTTTCAACGCCGCAAACGGTTCGCGGACTGAGTTTGAGACTGACACCAACATCACGCATCTGGAGATTGTGACGGTTGGCTCAGGCTCGAACGCCTTCTTGATCGGCACCGAAGAGGGAATGAAAGCCGTCGGCATCAGCGATGGTGAGCTTTGGAGCAGTGTCTTTGCTGATTGGTGGAGCGATGAGCCGGCAGTGGTGCGTGCTCTGGGCGAACTCAATGGCGACAATATCAGCGATTTGGTGATGCTCTGGCCTGATGGCATCATCATCGCAAAAAGCGATGCCGCTGCCACCCTCGGTTATGAGCCGATCCGCACTATTCCAGCCAGTGACAACAAGACCATCGAGTTCCTGGAAACGACCGCCGATATCGATGGCGACGGCGTTAGTGAGATTGCCTTCTTCGAGTATGACAGACAGACGTTCCTGGACAAAGGCACCAGGAAGAACAACTCGCTCATGGTGGTGTCGCCTTCCAGCGGGAATGTCTTGCTCCGCTTGAATCTGGACAGGGAGGCGACCGTTGACCTGGCATGTGCCGATTTCAACGGCGACGGGGTCCTCGATTCTCTGGTCTGCTGGGGGAGAAAGCAAGGCGGTTCAGACAAGCCAAAGGTAGAGGTCTTCTCGGGCAAGGACGGCAGCAGCCTTTGGACGTTCCGGTACGAGGGCGAGTCGTCACGGCAGACTGTGGAGATGTCCGCGGCGCCCATCGGCGACATTACCGGCGATGGCATGGCTGACCTGGCTTTGAGCGAATCTCTGACTTACTCCCGGATGCGTATCTCGGTTTATGACATAGCCCGTAACTCCCTGGTCAAGCAAATCTCCATTCCGCCTCTGGAGCAGAAGGGAATGCGGTATGGTACAGCCGTACAAGGGCCGGGGGGGACAGTGTACCCCATCGAGGACCTCAACGGGGACGCCCAGCCGGAACTGGCGACCGTTAGCAACTACCCCATGGGCGCCGGCCCCCCCGGAAAACCCCTGGTGCTGGTCGACTTGAACGGGGGGAGGCTCCTGGCCTATTTCCCATTCTCGATCCCTCAGTTCTTCAAGCCCAGTGAGTCCGGCTCATTAGGCGTCGCGGAGTACGGCGGAGCATATGTTCTCAGGATAGGAGAGGCCATCCAGGTGACTTCCCCCGGCTTGGGCAGCACGGTGGGCTCTCCCGCCAGGATTGCCTGGGACGGAGCCGGCGAATCCGACTTTGCCGACGTCTTTGTGGATGGCGTCAGTAGCGGGGCCATCCTCGGCGCCAGCATTCGGCTGCCATTGGACTCAGGCGAGCATGAGGTAGTGGTCAGGTCTATCGATGAATATGGAAAGGTATCCTACGCCACGACCACCTTCAAGGTGAGGCAGCTGCCTCTGGCCAGCATCGTCGGCATCTTAGGCTTGGCCATCCTGATCCTGGTCTACTCCTATGCCAGATGTGCCAGGGTGCTCCGCAATCGCCGCGCCCAGAGGGACCTGAGGAAGGGTGAAGGGTGAGGGGTGGAAGAGGTGCAGGAGAAGCTCCTGCCGGGGGAACTGGGGGTGTCCCCCAGAATCCTCTTTTATTCTTCCCACAAGGTTGGGGGACACAGGGGTTTGAAACGAGACTCCTGACAGGGAGAACCATAGGGGACGGATGCTGGTGGGCACAGCCAACCCAGACTCCTTTTCATCCCAGGGGAAGGGCACGGCAATGCGCCTGTGCGGAACTGTTTTGGGGCTGCGGACGCGAAGGAGCGCGTCCCTCCGAAGGCACGAGAATGACAGGTTGCGGTGCAGCGCAACGCTGCCGGGAGTTTGAGGGTGTCCCTCGGAAATCTATACCCAAGGGAGGATAAATGACGATGGGGCGTGCAGAGGGGCGCAGCCCCTCTGCGTTCTTTCCCTCGGGGTGGGGGGAAAGGGAGGTTAGTATAGCCAGCGATCTGATGATTGAAACCAAAGGATTGACCAAGGCCTTCGGCGACCTGGTGGCCGTGAACGGGCTGGACCTCAGTGTCAAGAAGGGCCGCATTCACGGTTTCGTCGGTCCGAATGGGGCGGGGAAGACCACTACCATGAAAATGCTCATCGGCTCCATACGGGGGACGGAGGGCGAGGCGTTCATCAACGGCCACCCCGTCGGCTCTGTCGAGGCCAGGAGATCGCTGGGCTATTCCCCCGAACGTCCCTCTTTCTACTGGGACATGACGGCCTGGGACTACCTGGTCTACATGTCGAGGTTGAGCGGCATGAACCTGGATGCTGCGGAGAAGAGAACCAAAGAGCTTTTGATCTGGCTGGACCTGGGGCGCTTCTATGATGCCAAGGTGGGCGGATTCAGCGCCGGCATGAAGCAGAGGCTGAGTCTGGCCCAGGCCATGGCCCACCAGCCCCAGTTGCTCATTCTGGATGAGCCGACGGCCAATCTCGACCCCGACGGAAGGATGTCGCTCATGGACAAGCTCAAGCAGCTCAGCCGCGAGCAAAACCTGACCATCTTCATCAGCAGCCACATCTTGCCTGAGTTGGAGCAACTGGTCGACGCCGTCACCCTGATCGAGAAGGGCCGGACGGTGGCCGAGGACAGCATTCAGAACCTGAAGCAGTCGGTGACCTTGGATCACTACCTGCTCAAGACATCCAACAACGAGGCCATCCTGAAGGCTTTGCAGGGCGAGGCCTGTGTGCAGGAGATGCAACTTGATGAGGAAGGCTTCATTCACCTGACCAGCGGCGATCTGGCGGCGCTGCAGAACAAGGTCATAGAAGCCGTCACGAGATCGGGGGCCCTGATTGAGCACTTCGGCCGGGAGCAGGCCAGCCTGCAGGATGTCTACCGCCGGACCATGGGAAAGGAGAAGTAGCATGGGATTCCGCTCGGTTTTCTGGAAGACCCTGACCGACCTCACTGGATGGAAAACCCTGCTCCTCTTCGCCATCCCTCTGGTGACTCTGATGGCCGTGCTGCCCTGCTACTTCATGTTTCATGCCGGGTATCAAACGCACCAGGCGGCGATCGACAACGCCGTCAACCAGTTCCTGGCCGTGTCCTTTCTCTGGATAGCCGGCTTCTTCCTGGCTTTCCTGGCGGCGGCCAATGCGGCGGGGTTCGTGGCCAAGGAGGAAAGCGAGGGCACTTTGCTCATTCTATCAAGCAAGCCGGTCAGCCGCCGCCAGATCGTGCTGGGCAAACTGGCTGCCCTGGTAGTCAGAACTGTGCTGCTGGAAGCCGTGCTCCTCACCTTGGTGGCCGTGCTCTTCCGCTTTGCTCTGGGTCTGGAGGAGGATGCCCTGGTAGCCCTGCTGAAGGCCGTGCCCTGGGTGGTCCTGTACTCACTGCTGATCATCGCCTTCTTCGGGGCCATCTCGCTGGCCCTGTCCGTTCTCACCAAGAACCTGGTGGCCATCATGGTGATCATGTCCTGCCTCATCACGTTCTGTTTCCTTCTGGGACCTATGGTCCGCTCCATGATGGCCGATTCGAGCGGTCCCTATATAGAGCACCATCTGTACTATATCGATCCCTCGTACCACATCCACAACAGTTTCGTGCTCTTCCAGGAGCGCGCCGCCGGTGGGAGTCTCGTGCCACAGTACGCGTGGGGGTTCGGCTCACAGGGTATCGTGGCTATGCCCGGCGAGGCGGGCGACCTCGGCGGCAGCGGCCTTATGTACCCTGTCGGCCCGGTTGGCCATGTGAGTCCTGTCATCTCCGCTGCGGTGCTAGTGGTCATCGCCTTGGGGGCTACCGGCTTGGCCATGTGGGCTATGCAGCGGAAAGAGATCCACTAGAAGCCAGGCAAGAATGCGAGAGAAGTGCATTGATGCGTTTCAGAAGAAGGAACAGCAATGCTATGTGCGTAGATAGCTAAAGCATTCAAGCATGTAGACTATTGGTCATGAATTGAGGAGGAACTATGAGAAAGCACAAATGGGCCATTATAGCCGGGGTCTGCGTTCTAGCTCTGTTCATAGTCGTGGGGGCCATTTACGCCCCCAGGCTGTCCCGCAGAGAAGGTATCCCATCAAAAGGCTACATGATCTTGAAGCCGGGGCACTGGTGGCAGGCGGAAATCACCGAGCAGCAGCTTGGCTCATTTGCCGCCTTGTGGGGAAAGGACATCACCGCAGCCGAACTTCTACAGGAGTTGTGGCCTGACGCCTTGTCCGAAATGCCGCAGGAAGCCGTAACCTGCTATGAGCGGTCAAGGATGAGGATGTACTGGCCTACGGAGACATATGAGGAGTGGAATAGGGATATGTTCAACACCTCGACCGCCGTACCTGGCGAAGAGGGCCCGATAGTATGCGAGATCTACGTGGGCATGCCTGAATCCGAAGGAGATACACTCGAGATCCGTGGCGACCGGGGCTACACAGAGGACAGGGCATATCGAGTCTCTTTGTACACGGACATCCGGCTTAAGTAATCGACCATGAGTCAGATTCGGAAGGAGGTGGTTAACGCCAAGAAGGAAGAATGAAGCGATGGATTGCAGTCCGGTTTAAGAATGAAAAAGAAGGAGGAAAGATCATGCCAAAAGGCAAGGGAACCAAAGTGTTCGTTACCACGATGCTCCTGGCGCTGGCTCTTACTCTGATAGTGCCGACCGTGGCTTCTGCCGCGCCGCCACACGTCGAGTATAGGGGCCCATGGAGGGGCGAAGGCGCCGCATCCGTGTTCGTCTATGGCAAGGGCGTGACGTCAGACAGTGTACCCTATAATATGATGCGCGTGACCGTCAAACTCTACGAAAGGATCGGGTTCTGGTGGTACGAATGTGCGTCGGAAGTCAATGAAAGGAACGGCAACGTATACGAATGTGACGCGACTGCCGTGGTCTCAGAAGTCTATAACGAATTCAAAGTCAAGTGCCTTCACGAGTGGGAAACAACTGATGGCGTAAGCGACCACCTACATACCGCGAGCCCCGCGAAATGGTTGTGATGTCTGGTGGACTGGAAGTCTTGGTGAGTCTCTGAGCACACCATCTCACTGAGGAAACGCTAGGCAACCAGATGGGACGAGGGGTGTGGGAAAGGCTGGCGACCTTCCCCGCACCCCTGCGCATTTCAATTATAGGGCATGTCGGAAACAAGTGGTGGGGGGGCAGAGGGGCGAAGCCCCTCAGTGTCCTTCAACTCCCTGAATCCCTCTTTGGCAAAGAGGGACTGAGGGAGTTCGGGGTTGAAAGGATCGTTTGCCAGAGCGGGGGTCTGGATTCTAAGGAGGCAAGATGAGAAAACACAAGTGGGCCATCATCGCCGGGGTTTGTGTAGTGGCGCTCCTAGCGGCTGCGGGAGTGATCTATAGTCCCCTTCTCTTCCGCAGCCGTCCGCCTGCCGTATCCAAAGGTCACGTGGTCTTGATGCCGGCGCACTGGTGGAAGATGGAAATGACCGAGCAACAGTTTGGCTCGCTAAGAGCTGTGTGGGGTCAGGACGTTTCCGCAGCTCAGCTTCTACAGGAATTGTGGCCGGACGTCCTGCAGCAGATGCCTCAGGAAGTCGCAACCGGCTATGAGAAGCGGCGGATCTTCTGGCCGACGGAGACGTATGAGGAGTGGGAGGGCCAGATGATCTGCAATGGGACATCAGTATTCGACGACGAGGGCCCGATAACGTGCTGCATCTACTTAGGTACCCATGAATCCGAAGAGGGTACGTTTGAGATCGCGGGCGACAGGGGCTTCGCCGAGGAAAGGACGTATCGAGTCTCCTTGTACACGGGCATCCGGCTGGAGGGCTGGAATCGACCGTAAGTAATATCGGAAAGGAGGTGGCCAAAGCCAACGCCTACGAAAGATGGAGAATGAAGGTTATGGGATCCAATCCGATTGAAGAACAAAGAAGATGAAAGAGGAGGACGAATGACAGCAAGAATCCAAAGACGCAAAGGTCTTATCCTGGCAATACTGTTGATGGTGGCGCTTGTGACTGCAATCATGCCGACCGAGGCTTTTGCTAAACCCTATACGCATAGCAACGATCCCTGGAGAGGCTCTGGGCTCGCCAATCGTTATGTCTATGGCAAGGCCTACAACACAGCCAGCGAACCCTATTCTTGGATGGAGGTGCACTCATATCTTTACATACAGATTAACATCTGACCCTACAATAATTGCTCCCTAAGATCGGAAGCTGTGAATGGGGAGGAAAACAAGAGCTACTGTTTCACCACTACCAGAAGCTTTGAATATTTCTATGACTACTTCAAGGTCATGGGCTATCACGAGTGGGACTTGGACGGAGAGTCCTACGACGACGAATGGACTGAGAGCACAGTACAGTTTTGTTGATGCCGCGTAGGCTTCAAGTACCACAGTGAATCGACGAATGCTAGGTAACTAGCTGGGACGAGGGGTGTGGGAAAGGCTGGCGACCTTCCCCGCACCCCTGCGCATTTCAATTATATGGCATGTTGGAAACAAGTGCGGGAGGCGAAGCCTCGGCTACGAGCTATCAGCTCACCATTCAGTCATGATCTGAGGAGGCAGGATGCGAAAGCACAAGTGGGCTATTATAGCCGGGGTCTGCGTAGTGGCGCTCATAGCCGTCGGGGTCATCTTCGTTCCCCCGCTATTCAATAGTAGCCCTCCGACTGAGGTGCCCGAAGGCTACGTGATCTTGAAACCGGGGCACTGGTGGAAGATGGAAATCACCGAGCAGCAGCGCAGCTCGTTGGCCACCTTGTGGGGAAGGGATATCAGTGCAGCTGAGCTGCTGAAGGAGCTGTGGCTTGACGTCTTGCCGCAACTCCCTCAAGAGACAGTGAGTGCATGCGAGAAAGGAAAAATCGCTTGGCCAGTGGAGACATATGAAGAGTGGAAGGGCGAGATGCTGTGCAATTGCCGAGGATTGTTCAGCGAAACGGGACCAACAATGTGCTGCATATACATAGGTTCCCATGAGTCCGAAGAATACACATTCGAAACACGTGACAGGGGCCTCACAGAGGACAGGATATACCGGATCTCCATCTACACGGCTGATCGTTCGACGTAGGTGACCATGAGTCGGATTCGGAAGGAGGTGATGAGCGCCAAAGCGGAACAGTGGAGAGAAAAGCCAGTATAGGGTGCCTAGACAGGATACAGAAAGGAGAGGAAGAAGAATGACATCAGGAGCCAAGAAGGCCAGGGTCATGTTCATCGCAGCGTTCTGTCTGGTGGCTCTGGCAACCATTATCCTGCCATACGCCACTTTGGGTTACGACCCGGAAGTACGCGCCCGCGACACATTAAGAGATACTGGATTCTATTACTATCTTGTGTGGGGCAAAGCCTGGAATGATGCCAATGAGTCCTTTGACTGGATGGAGGTGCACGCCCACTTATATCAACTAAAAAGCGATGGCCCCCGCCTACAGGCCTCAGGAGTAAACGGGGGCGAACCTGCCCAGCTTCTGATTGCAAAGGCCCGATTCAACATCGGCTATTCGAATCACGGGACCTTTAAGACAATGAGCGACCACTACTGGGACTACGACGGCCAGAGCTTTGGTGAAGACCACGGGGAGACGGACTGGGAGTACTTCTAGACACAGCCTAGCTCGCCGTTGGGCATGGGACGAGGGGTGTGGGAAAGGCTGGCGACCTTCCCCGCACCCCTGCGCAATTTGATTATACGGCATGTTGGAAACAAGTGCGGGAGGCGAAGCCTCGGCTACGAGCTATCAGCTATGAGCTGTCAGCTATGAGCTGTCAGCTCATGGCTCATAGTCTCGAGTTCGGGACCGGGGTTGAAAGGATCGCTTGGCAGAGCGGCTGGATTTTGAGGAGGAAATATGAAAAAGCACAAATGGGCGATCATAGCTGGAGTCTGTGTCGTAGCCGTCATAGTGGTGGGCGCTGTCTTTATCCCTAGGCTGTTCAGTAATCCCTCTACTCCTCCCGCCGAGAACACCAACTGGGTGGTAGTAATGCCGGGGCACTGGTGGAAGACGTCTCTAGACCAACAGCAAATCGAGATCTTGCACGACATGTGGGGAACAGATGTGAACATAAGGCAGTTGGTTGAGGCACTGTGGCCTAGTGTGCTTAAGGAGTTGCCAGCAGAAGCGATAACTCTCTGGGAAAACCAGGATATACAGTGGCCGTCTCAGACATTTGATAAATGGAAAGGTATTCAGTACCTGCGCTTGTCACTTTCACAGAAGGGAGCGATGTTTGATATCTATGTTGGCTGCACGAAATGTGAGGATAATAGCTCCTTCCGCGTTTGGGCAAGTGATGGAATCAAAGAGGAAAGCCGCTATCGCGTCTCTATGTATACCGATGAAGTTCTTGCTAGTCCATGGTAGTTGTAGGTGAGATTGAGAGGAGGTGATGTACGCCACCGACGATAGCATGGAGTGATACATATTGATCAAACGAACCGAATGAACAAATCACAGAAAGGAGTAGACGGAAGTGACAATGACAAAGAAGCGCGTTGGTATGGCTCTGTTTGCTGTTGCGTTGGTTGCCGTCATGCTGGTCCCGGCGGTAGTATCGGCCTTTGGCATGACTTGGGAGAACTATACTCCGTGGAAAGGCGGATTCGCACACTGGTATGTCTACTGTAAGGCCAGGACCTATACAGACAGCACTCCAGATAGCATCTATGCTTGTGCCACACTCCAAGAACTATCGGATGGTGAGTGGATGGACTGTAATTACAAAGAAGCCTATAGCGAAGGTCACGGTGTGGATGATATTACTGCTCAAACGAATGGATTCAGGCATGGTGCGGGCACTTTCCGTAACCACAGTTTTCACAGGGCAGTAAGTGGATCCATAACCCTCGAGGCGGATATCTATGGCTCACAAGTAACCTTCAGCTCATGACAGCCATTCTCTGATGCTGAACAGATAGCTGGGACGAGGGGTGTGGGAAAGGCTGGCGACCTTCCCCGCACCCCTGCGCAATTCAATTATATGGCATGTCGGAAACAAGTGCGGGAGGCGAAGCCTCGGGCTACGAGCTATCAGCTCATGGCTCATAGTCTTCAGGTGAGGGATAGAAGGGTTGAAAGAATCGGTTGGCAGAGCGGCAGGATTCGGAGGAGGGCAAAATGCGAACGTACAAGTGGGCTATCATAGCCGGGGCCTGCGCGGTGGTGCTGATAGCCACAGCAGCGCTTCTTGTTCCCAGGCTGTTCGGGAGCTCTTCCGGGGACGCGAATGCGGAACTGGTTGAGCCGGGGCACTGGTGGAAGATGACACTGAATGAAGAACAGGCCGGTATCTGGCGTGAGCTGTGGGGGGGAAAAACATCACCATGGCGCAGTTGATAGAAGCGGTCTGGCCTGGGATATTACGGGAGATTCCTGCTGAGGCTGCATCGAGTCTGGGACATGGCAATGGGGATAGAGTCCTTTATCGGGGATGAAACGGTTGAAGAATTCAGACCAGCGGTGCAGCCTTCACACCGGACCGGCTTGATGACCGCAGCGGCTTGCCTCTCCGTCCCACCCCATGGGACCACTCACACCAGAAAGCCCGGCAGATATCCGGCTTGGTCTCGTTGATCGAACACGCATACGCCCTGAAATCCACCATCGTCAAGAATGGGCAGTAGGGCAAGGATTCATGAGTGTCAGGGTCCATCCATTCTACCCAGACGTCGTGGTCCAGAGCTTCCGTATGGTGGAGGGGAATGTATCGGAGAATGTCCTGCCGTTTTTCACTCTTCCAACGCCTGAAGTCGGCAGGGGTCATGGTGAAGCCGGAGCCTTCCCTCAGACAACAAGCGCCGCAGCGGGAGCACCGCGGATTCTTCGTGGGTGTGGCTTTGGTTGAAGGGCTGTCGATGCTTTGGCTGGTCATCCTGTTTCTCTCGCACTCTCTTGAGTGGCTGGCTTCCCAGCATCTTCGCCGATTATAGCACCGGAACACAAGATTCCCCGGCTCATTCAAGCTCTTATGGAACGCCTCGTCGATACGTGCCGAAGACTTGGGTATGGGAGATGCTCCCCTAGAATATCCTCCTTATCTTCGAGTGCAGTGCGCTGCCAAGTTGCTCGATGGTCTCGTGCCTCAGCGTGTCAAGATCTTCCTGCTTGGAATCGAACCTGTCACCGGAGTAAAGCAACTCCGGATGGAAATAGATATCATCGACCAGCCTGACCGCTGCCGGCACCTTGAAGCCGGACGGTGAATCCACCCAATCCTCGAGACCTCCCCTCAACAGAGAGTCCAGAATTGCCAGGGTGTGCTCCAGCCGGATCTGCCTGTAGCGTTCTCCCTCTCCTATGCCGCCGGTATTGATGAGGTAGCACTGCAGGTGGGGAAGATTCCTGACTATCTCGTAGAAGATGTTGGCGTGCTCCGCCTTGTTGCCGGCCATGAATGGGTCGTAGAAGAACTCCGTTCTGATCCTCCCGGCTCTGGTAGGATCGCCGGCTGAAGACTCCATAGCCTGCCCCAGGATCATGAGGGCAACCGCCTGTTCCTGCGTCAATTTGGCTATCGCCGGAATAAGTGGCCCTCTAGTCAGCAGAATCAGGTTGTCTACTTTCTCAACATCGATGTGACGGCTGGCATGCATGAGGTCCCGCCGAGGTATGACCGCTCTGCCGTTGGAGGTCAGGCTGAGATTGTAGAAGTCGAGATCACCATCCGGTGTCACGTGGATATTCTCGCCGAATGTCTCTGGATTGAGCAGCCCATAGTATATCTCGGCCTGTTCTCCGGGGTTTACACCCTCAGTCTTCACGAATATGCCCCCTGCCTCAAATCCGTGAAATGACCCGTCCGGCATCAGCGTGCCGCCGTCATCCTGCACCAGCCAGGACTTCTCTTTGCCCTTTCGAGCCAGGACCCTGCCGGAGGTCGTCGTCTTACCGTTGGCGCTCAGCGAGGCCAGGAGGGTTCTGATAGTTCGGTAGTCGCCGCGTGACGACTGAAGATAATCCTCCCGGCAACCGGCATGAATAAAGATGCCGCCTTTCCTGGTCTTGGCAATCCAGTCTTCCGCCGCAAAAACCCCTTTCTTGTATTCGCCGATGTAGTTGGAGTTCCTGATCACCTTGATCACCCGGCCGTCGCTCAGCATAGCCAGCCTGATGGTGATGTCTTTTTCAGGCAGGGGTTTTGACTTGTTGGCTTCAAAGGCTTCATCGGCAAACATGATGATGGTGTAGTCGGGCTGCTCGTAAGTATGCTTCACTTCGGTGAACAGGTTCTTGCCGCCGAATGCGACATGGGCGAATTCTTGCGGGACTATCAACCGAACTACTGTGCGGCTGCCCTGGTTGCCCACCAGCCGGTCTATGCAGATCAGCCTTTTGGTGCTCAGCACCTTCTCGCACTGGACCAGCAGGGCCTGCTCCGCTTTGCCGAAGCGATGGTCAACACTGTTGCGGGTGAACATGGCCGCTCTGGACATGGGCTCACTTCTGGCCACCATGCTGCCGTAGATGGTCTTCTTGATACCCGGCTCCGCCTCCACGATCGTCTCCAGTTCCTGATCGGAGGGATTTCCCAGCAGCCGGCCTTCTGCGGCCGCCTCGCCTCTGATTCGTTCAGCGGTTCGGGCAAACTCTTCTAAGTTGAATTCGGACATATTGTGCCTCGGATTTTAATAGATTCGAGTCGCGTTGTAAGGAGGGAAATGTCTGTGCTGCTATACCTGCGCCGCCCCTCATCCACCCAGCGTCATGTTGTCTATCAACCTGGTCTTTCCAAAGTAAACGGCCATGGAGACCAGCGCCTGCCCTTTGATGGCGGTTAGCTCTTCCAGGGTTGCCGGATCGGCTATGCTGACATAATCTATCCTGGCCAAAGGCTCCTTCTTGATGAGGGCCACCATCTGGCTGCGGATCTTCCCGGCATCTCGCTCGCCTTCCTGCCAGAGACCTTGAGCCAGGTTGAGTGACCTCCAGAGCACCACAGCCGCTTGCCGTTCTTGGGGGTTGAGGTAGACATTGCGGCTGCTCATGGCCAGACCGTCGGGTTCGCGCCGTGTGGGCACCACGACCACTTCCAGGTTCATATTCAGGTCCGCCACCATCTTCTTGATGACCACCACTTGCTGGGCATCCTTTTGCCCGAAGTAGGCCTTAGTCGGTTCGACGATGTTGAACAGCTTGGCTACCACAGTGGCCACTCCGCGGAAATGACCGGGACGGGCAGCACCTTCGAGCGTCTTCGTGACGTTTTCCACGTCCACCCAGGTGCTGGCGCCGATGGGGTACATTTCCTCAACAGCAGGTATGATCACCAGGTCGGTCTTATCCTTCTCCAGCAAGGCCAAGTCGCGTTCCGGGTCACGCGGGTAGCGGGCGAAGTCCTCTTTGGGACCAAACTGGGTGGGATTGACGAAGATGCTGACCACACAGATATCGTTCTCAGCCTTTGCCCGCCGGGCCAGGAACAGATGCCCCTCGTGAAGGTAGCCCATGGTGGGCACGAAGCCGACAGTGCCTTTTGTCTTGCGTCTGGCCTCTTTGAATTCAGCGACTGTCGATATGACTTTCATCATGCCGGGTATCCCACGGGAA
>CAYYWI010000007.1:0-38286 GCA_964475375.1 uncultured Dehalococcoidia bacterium | reverse complement strand
TTCAGGGAGCTGCAGGGCTGTATGCACTTGCTCGTCGTCAAAGGCCCCGACGGCAACTGATCCCAGTCCGAGGGCCACGGCCTGCAGATGAATGTTCTGGGCCGTGTGGCCCGCTTCCATGAAAACGTAGCGCTCTGCGCGTCTGCCATATCGTCCTTCCATACCCCTCTTGTCGGCGGCAATGACGATGTTGACCGGCGCTTCCCGCAGGAATTCTTGTCCAAGGGCGGCTTGGCAGAGTTTAGCCAGTACGTCACCACGAAATGTCTCCACCAGTTCATTGTTCTGTGGCACGTAGTGTTGGATACCTTCCTTGGTCACCACATAGATCTCCAGGGGATAGATTGCTCCGGCGGAAGGGGCTGTCCGCAATCCCCGTTGGAGCATGCCTTGGGCAGCCCAAAGAAGCTGTGACATCTGTTCCAGAGTTATTTTTCGGGGCAGGTAGCTGCGTTTGGACCTGCGGCGCTCCAGCGCCTCTTCGACTGAGACAGCTCCTTTTTTCTTCGGGGGCGGCAGTTTCACCAGCTGTACTCCTGTTCCAATCCAGCCAGCAGGCTTTCATCCATGGTGGAACTCTGCTTTTCAGTGGGGAAAGCACCCTCCTGAACCTCATTCATGTAGTCGGACACCGCCTGCTTGATTATGTCTGATAGTCTAGCATATTGCTTGGCATGTCTGGGGACGAAATCGGTGTACAGCCCCAGGAGGTCGCTGACCACCTGGACTTGTCCGTCGCAATGGGGTCCGGCTCCGATGCCGATGGTGGGAATTCCTGACTTCTTGGTGATTATCTTGGACAGGGGTGCGGGCAATAATTCCAGAACAATGGCAAAAGCGCCTGCCTCTTCCAATGCGCAGGCATCTTTCACCAGGCGGATGGCAGCCTCCTGGGTTTTTCCCTGCACCTTGAAACCACCCAGTTGGTGTATGGATTGCGGGGTCAGTCCGATGTGCCCCATCACCGGAATGCCGCAATCCACTATGCGGCGCACTGTCTCCGCCATGACTTCGCCGCCTTCCAGCTTCACCGCCTGGGCTCCGCCCTCCTGGATGAAGCGTGCGGCGTTGTGAAGGGCTTCGCTGACGCCGGTCTGATAGGTCATGAAGGGCATATCTCCAATAACCAGTGCCTGTTCTGTGCCTCGCACCACGGCTTTGGTGTGATGGATCATCTCGTCCATGGTGACCGGGATGGTGGACTCGTACCCCAGCACTACCATGCCCAGGGTGTCTCCGACCAGGATGAGAGGGATGCCAACCTGGTCAATCAGCTTGGCCGTAGCATAATCATAGGCGGTAAGCATGGGAATCCTCTTGCCCTTCTGCTTCATTTCTTTGATTTGAATGATGGTAGTACGCATCTTCCCCACCTTCCTGCGCCCGGAGGATCAATAGCAAATAAACCGGCGGCCTGTCTCCGGTCGCCTTATGATACTGCCTGCCGGGACCGCTGGCTAGCAGTCTGCTCGCTTATAGTCTGACGGAATTCAGAGGGCTTTCAGCGATTCTGTCAGGTCGTCCATCCATCCGTGGCCGCCGATCTTCTGTTCGCGGATGGCGTTGTTGGCGTCAACATAGACGAGCCGGGGTTGGATGTGCCGAGCTTCTTCATCCGTGACGGTGCTGTATGTGAGAATAATGACGATGTCGCCTTTGGCTACCATTCGGGCGGCTGCTCCATTGAGAACGATATCGCCCGAACCTGCCTCTCCTTCGATGGCGTATGTCTGGAACCGAGATCCATTGTTGACGTCAAGTATATGGACCATCTCATAAGGAAGGATATCCGCCGCTTCAAGAAGCAGCCTGTCTATGGTAATGCTTCCTTCGTAGCTGACGTTGCCGCCCGTGACTCTGGCTCTGTGAATCTTGCTTCGCAACATCGTCCTCATAGTTCTCCTCCTGAGTCAGCGTCCAAGCCATTCAGTGAATAGACTGGCTGAGAATAGCATAGAGTTCGCTGGCTTTCTCGTTGTCGATTTTTCCTTTGGCCAGGGCAATGGGAATCGTCTGTCGCCCCAGCTCTTCATAAGCAGGCAACAATTCCGGCGCTCTTTCATCCAGAGCTGCTATGTGCTTCCGAACCGTTCCCGTGTCTCCCCGGGCAATGGGACCGGTGAGGCTGTTCGGCAATCCAACGTTGCTGAGGTTGTTCAGGGAGCCTCTCAATAGTGGGAGTAGAGCTTGTGTGGCCTCCGGCGTGGAGACGCCAAAAGTCTTCCAGAGATCGGTGGCTAGCTTGGCTAGAGTGACCATGTAGTTACAGGCCATCACTGCCGCGGCGTGATAGATGACCTTGTCGCCCGGTTTGAGCACTATCCAGCGCCCCTCCAGTGCGGTGACCATTTCCTTCAGTCTGCTGAGCAGAGGCTCCTCTGCTTCCAATGCGAAAGTGGAACCGGGGATATTCTCAATGGCGTAGGCGATGGTGGCAAAGGTCTGCAGGGGGTGGAATCCGCCTCTCAGTGCACCAATCTGTGCAGCCGGAGCCAGAATGTCCAGGGAATCCGCTCCGCTGCAGTGGATCACACCCTGCCCCTGGTGCCACTTGACCTCTGCCGCTATCTGGGGGATAACACCGTCCGGCGTGGTAATGAAGACCATGTCTGCTGCATCAGCTACTTCCTGACTTGTTTGGTAGACGCAACACCCATTCACCATGTCAGCCAACCGCTCGGCTGATGCATAAGTACGGCTGCTAACTGCCACTACACCGTAGCCCTTACCCCTCAGCCTTACCGCGAGAGCGGTTCCTACGGTTCCTGCGCCTATGAAACCTATGTTTGGCACTTCTCCCCCGGCCATAACAAGAAAGCCTTCTTGGCACGGCCAAGAAGGCTTCAGAGTCGGTTTGTTCTCTATTTACCGTCTCGGTCGTTGCCGATCCAAGCGATCTGGTTTTTAAGTTCTCTAAGACTGCAGGTGCTCACCGCCAACCTGGTCGATGGCAAGTTTCAAGATATCAGGTCGCGTGCTCGTTTGTCAAGTCGCCGACGATCAGATTGTCGGTTGGTCAAACGCTTTTCTACATCGTCACGGCCGTTTCGACTGAACTGTTTCCAATCTGGCATAATTGCGACCCGCGTTTTAGCTAGACGGCATTGCTAAACTTGCCGGATTGACGCGGGCGCAGATTGACATACCCCAATTCCCGTAATAGGCTGAAAACAAGTCTGGTACGATCTAAACGTGTCATTCAACAACACAAAAAGGGAGGAATATCATGAAGTACCTCGTAATCCAGAAGATCAAGGACTCCTTCTACATGCTACACGACGAGAGGCGAATGGTCATGACGGCTGCGGCCATAGCTTTCACGGAGAAGCTCGTCAAAGAGCACAAGCTTAAGGAGGTGTACATGATGCCGGGATGGAATAGAACCATGTCCATTCTCGACGTCGAATCCCCTGAGGAGGCTGCACGCCTGAGTATCGAGAATCCCATACGCGATTACGTCGAGATGGAGACCTATCCCCTGCAAGAGTGGGATGCCTACATCAAAGGACTGAGGCACGTATATCAGCAGTTGGCATCCAAGAGGTAATATCGAGAGGAAAGTGGAGGTTCTGACCTTTCTGACAAACGGGTTGAGGGAAGAGGTAGAACATCATATTTTAGAGCGTGTAGCCCTGTTATTCTATTTTAAGCAATATTTTGCTTGACACATTCTTTAGTTTCTGCAATAATCAAAATCAGGCTAGATAGGTCACCCCCCTTTCTAACCTGCGGCCCGCCAAGTTCACTTGACGGGCCTCTCCTTTTTGGGACGCCACATAAGGCAATGCCCCTAAGGGGCACTGGTACGTAGGATTTCGGCCTGCCCAGACGACTAACTGAATAAGGAGACATCACTAGGCAGATATAGTCAGCAATCACACTTAGAGGGAGCAACGAACCACTGCCTGTACTTGGTCACTTGGGCAGAGGGGAGCTAATAGTGAAACCGACCCAACTGGGTCGGTTTCTGTTTTTCTGGTCGTAGTGATTCTCCAATGGCCAGCACCCGAACAGTGTCCTGCGCCAGGAAGTGGGGGTGAAATTAGCCGTGTACAACGACATGTACAAGCAAATCATCAACATCATCGATGCCGCCATGAATTTGGCAACTAAGGAGAGGAGGGACGACCTCAGTCGAAATCCATCCGATCGAGTACGGGTTTTCGAAGACAGCTCCGTCTATATACAGGTGCGCGACAGGTCCAACCTCTTCGAGATAACAGTCTCGCCCAAGACTGCCAGTGGTGGCTACGACGTTGCGAATCCCATCTTCGCCATCAGGCTGCAACCCCATGCATGGTTGGTTGAGAAGATCGATGGCCTCCAGAAGTCTTCAATCGAGGAGGCTTCACGGATGTCACCTCCTTCATGGCTGCCGGACTGGGCGCAGGATATGTGGAAGAAGTGACTTCCAACCAGCCATGAGTCGCCCAAGGCCTGGGAACTCTCCCGAGTATGCCCAGGCCAGACTGTGATACCACAGATGTGCCGGCATAGCCGGGCTGACAGTGGTATAATTTCGCAGCAAGTAGGGTTCACGGCCAGAATTGGCTCTTGCTTAGGAATTTCATCATGACTAGTTTTCGAACTCCGTCCTGGTTCCGCGCCAAGCGGAACGTCGAACTGAAACAGGCTAAGGCCAAGGTCGGCAAGCCTGAGACGGCGAAGCAGAGGAAGCGAAAGAAACACTAAAAAGGCAGAATCTCATCGTTTGCCGGAGGAGCTTCGCAAGAACAGAAGAATAGGAGACTGGCTATTATGGCAAAGAAAGCAAGCATCTCTGGTTTAGTTGTCTTCTTCTTGGGTATAACCCTGCTGATCTTTACTTTTGTAGCTGCCTTCATTGTGCTCCTCAACCCAAGCTGGATAGCCGAATTCGGCAAGCTGATTCCGGCACCGGAAGGGGACTGGCAGGGAGTATTGAAGGCGGCGGGCTATGCGATAGCGATAGGGCTGCTCATGGTGATGGTGAGTATCGCCGGGAGAGTGACAGCACAAGGCATCAAGATGTTCAAGGCCCAGCCTTCGAGTGAGCCGGGCATGGATGTGTGATTCCTGCTCTTTTTGGGCTATGTGGCATTCATCGACTCTACATTGGAAAGATCGGTACCGGAATCACAATGATCATCCTGAGCGTGGTAGCATGGGCCACCGTCTGGTTCATTGTCGGCATTCCGATCTTTGTGGCCCTGGGTATATGGACAATCGTTGATTTCGCATTCATTGTTGCTGGCAGAACGAATGACAGTAATGGCCTCCTGATAGAGAAGTGGTAGGAGCAGACCAAGTACCGGCAGAGTTGGCTTCGGTGGAGCAGACGGTGCAGTCTCGGGTGCACTCGCTCAGATCCGAGGGCGTTATTTACGCTTGAGCCGAAAGTGCTTCCTGTCGAACTCCCCTGACCGGTAACGCTCCCACTTGGGCAAAGAATCACTGTATATCCCCATCTTCATTCCGGCCAATCTCGCTAACCTAGCCGGCATGATCTGCAACATCCTTGGTTTGCTGAGAAGCGCGGCCCACAGCGCGAAGAGGCTATCTGTCAGCTTCGGTGGACACCCCGACACTCTGCAAGCACCCATCAAGCCATTGTTCGCCTTTACAGCACAGTCACCATATAAGATAACCCTCTGGGCATCGCCACCGGGTTTTGTCTCTCTGCCACAACATATGACCACTTTTCCAAAATCGAATCCAGCGTTGTCTCTGGCAAGAGCAATAAGCGAGTAACCCAGCGCCGCATAGCAGCGAGAGCAAAGTGTCTCGCCCGGATAGGGCGCCGATAGTCCCT
The DNA here is from genome assembly GCA_964475375.1 of uncultured Dehalococcoidia bacterium. GTDB lineage: Bacteria > Chloroflexota > Dehalococcoidia > UBA2247 > RBG-13-53-26 > JAFGCL01. The sequence continues at coordinate 32,495 of CAYYWI010000007.1, read as the reverse complement.
TGATCCCCATGGGAGTGAAGAGTTCCTCTGCAAGATTCACCTCCCAATCCAGTTTTCGGGTCAAGGACTCCATGTCTTCACCTTCGACCTCGATCGCAGTCGCTGTGAGAGGAAGCCCATGCACTTCCGCAAACTCTTTCAGGTAGCCGACCTCTGATGGGTCAATGCCCATCAGCGTCGTGCCTATCACGTCGCAGGCAAATGCATCCCGGCCGGCAACGATCAGGTTGAAGCGGTGGGCTTTGCCCAGCACAGTGTCCGGACCGCTCTCGAGGGCATATGTACCGTCAATTATTGTCAGATCACTCTGGACGGCTTCATTCAGCAGGCGGATGTGGCGGTTAAGCCGATTCGTGCCATGAAACTTGATCTTGGATTTAGGGCTGAGAAAGCCCTTCAGGTTCTTGAAGCCGAGGGAAACTTTGACCTGGTTGTGTGTCTTGAGGACGGGAACATTGATCAGGAAGTCAGTCTCAAAAGCTGCCTTGGCGATCTGCGCGTTGTGCCCCTCCAGATCTATCTCCTCGAACGGGCCCTGGTTGAGATCGACGAGCTTCACTCCATACTTTCTGGCCAGGGCATCGATCCCCATTCGTTTGTAGCCTCTCCAGACGCTCAGACCATCTATGCTGACCGGTCCTTCGCCGATCGTGATATCCCGGCAACCCCGCTCAAGCAGCAACTGCACCAGTGCCTCAAGCATGGTGGTTGTGGTGACCAGACCAAAAAGCGGCACCCATTCAGAGAGGCAGATATTCGGTTTGATCAGTATCCTGTCATTTCTTCCCAGCCCCTCAAAACCTCTGCACAAATCTATCGCTTGTCTGAGAGAACCAGGCAGTTCCCGAAGCTTAACCACAGATACAACCATGTGGAGTCTTTTCTCGTGTCGCTATCAAAATGAGATCAGGCCGAGCATGTCTGCAAATCCCTAACTGGCAGCTGAGAGCACTTTGAAAATGATAGCATGGCTGACCGACAACAGCTTCATCCAACCGGCGACCTCCCATTAATGCAATCGTTAACTTCGAGAGAGTATAATCACCGGGAAGCTAAGCCATGCGGAGGTAGGCGTGAATAATTTGGAAGAAATCGAAGCGCGAGTCAGGAGGCTTGAAGACCTTGAGGCTATCAAGAAGCTGAAGGCAAAATACTGGCGCTGTATCGACAGGAAGCTGTGGGATGAATTGGCTGAATGCTTCACAGAAGACGCGGCAGCCGACTATGGACCTGACATCAAACTGAAGGGGAGAGAGGCCATAGTCGATTTCCTCAAGGGCAGCCTGGGAGCAGCGAAAGTGGTCACATCGCACGTAGGCCAAAGGCCGGAGATCGAATTGACCAGCGACTCAAATGCAACCGGCACATGGTGGCTCAACGACTTCATTGTGATGCAGCCAAACGTCAAGCGCAGAGGTTACGCCTTCTACGAAGACGAGTATGTCAAATCCAATGGCAAGTGGAAGAAGAAGAGCACCAGATTGACTAATCTTCTGGAAGAATGGGACATGATCAAGCGGTAGGCAAACAGGCCGGATGCGGGTCAGGAGGCGACAGTTGGTTATTAAGATCGGGAGTATGTGCAGATGACCAGTCCAAGATACAAGACCATCGATACTGTTGAAGGAGTCGGTGAGGTGCTCAGCCGAGGGAAGTGCATTGCGGAGGTAGAGTACACCCTGCGCACCAGGCAGGAATTGACCAGTGCAGAGGCCCGGCAAGAAGGCCGGAAGCTTGTCGATGGCCACATAACCATCAAAGAGGGAGAAAGGCAGCTGAGAGGAATGGGGCCCCTGGTCCTGAGAATGGCGGACGGCAGAGAGGTTACGTTCCTGGCGGATCTTGGTAATCCTCTTACTGGCGCCTTTACAATCAAGGTCTCCGGCAGTATTCGCATGCCCAAACAGTAAATCCCTCAATCAATTCTGAGCATGCCAAGTCAGTAGGGCAAGGTGGTGGATGGAGGATGCTATACTCAAGACAGGTGGTTATGAGTCAGCCAATCGTGAGGATAGCATGAGAAGATTGCTGGTGCTGCTGATTGTCACAGCCTGCACAGTGCTTGTAAGCGGCTGTGTGATGGTTCCCGGCCACGTTCATTGGGACGTTCCCTACCCGTGGTTTCCAGGATATTACATCCTCCCCGGGTTGCTTGGCTTGGCTTTGTACTTTCTACCCACCATCATCGTGCTGGCGAGACGGAAGAAGAAAGTACTGGGCCCGATCCTGGTCAATGTCTTGGCGGGCTGGACTGTCATCGGCTGGATAATAGCACTGATCTGGTCTCTGACCGTCGATGAATAGACGAGTCGGGTTGATGCCCCTCCTTCGAGAAGACTGATCAGGTTTTGACAGCGGAGCCTTCCCTGGCAAACAGCGTTGGTCCCTAAGGAATCAACTCTGATTCGGTCGGAGAGGGATTTGTGAGAATCATTACGAGCCTTGAGATACCCGCGTAATTCCCGCAGTGTATTCTCTATCAAAAGGCCACGAGAGGAGCGCTCCGATCCCGACGGTTGAAAGGTTGGCCATGGAGTGCGTGCCTCGATTCGAACGGCCTGAATGCATATCAGGAGGAAAGGGAATTGTTAAAGAAGGTAGGAAGATCGTCTGTACTTCTACTGGTGCTGCTGGCCGTTCTGGCGCTGGTCGGGTGCGGCGGCTCTGAGACCAAAGTAAATGCCGACGAAGTTGTCCAGAAAGCGCTGGCGGCTCAGGCGAACTTGAAGACGACACGCATAGTGCTGGATCTCGAAGGCACCGCGCAAGGCAACGTGAATGGTTCGGCCTTCGAGGCCTCTGTGGAGGCTTCCGTCAACAGTGCCATCGATCAAACAAACAAGAGAATACATGCGAGCGTCAGTCTTGATGTGACTGCCACTGGTGAGGAGCCAAAGGCAGAAGATATTGAGATATACGTGATCGACAACTACACGTACATGAAGGCGGGGGATTCTTCTTGGATGAAGCAGGTAATCGAGGAGGACTTCTGGGCATCCCTCAGCCAGTCCCTGGGGGCTCTAACCAGTGATAACTTCCAAACCCAGATCCTTAGCTCTGTGGATGCAAAATATGTTAAAGAGCAGAAGGTCAATGGCGTTAACTGCTATCTGCTGGAACTCACGCCGGACATCAGTGCGCTGCAGCAAATGATGACCAAGCAGCCCATGGTGGCTGATTCGGGGATTCAGTTGCCCGAACTGAAGAACCTGGTCAAACAGATCTCTTTCAAAGTGTGGATAGCTAAAGATACGTCCTTCCTGACCAAGGTTGAGATAGAGTTAAACGCGGAGATCACCCCGCAGACATTCGGCCTGTCGACAGACAGCAGTGACAAGCTGACCATTACCCTGAAGTTCACAGCCGATGCTTCAGACTTCAACCAGACCCTTGCGATACAGCTACCTGCCGAAGCGCAGAATGCCACGACCGGTAGTATCGATCTCCCGTTCTTTTAGAGAACCAGAGTAGTTACCTTTTGAACGGCCCCGCCAGTGAGGGAGACTCAAGGTGGGGCCGCGATCGTTTGTTCATGAACCAAAAGCGACGTTGAAGACACTGGACAAAGTCTGTAAAATAATGACAAGGTGCTGGGAGAGGTACCTGCAGTCCGTCGGCCTTTATATTGTACCTAGAGCACCAGGGCGAATAGTTCACGAGCCTTATGGCTCACGGGGAAGCAAGCGGAAGTAGTTCAGCGGTTAGAATGCCTCCTTGCCAAGGAGGAGGTCGAGGGTTCGAATCCCTTCTTCCGCTCCAGCCGAAGTGGCGGAATAGGCAGACGCGACAGTCTCAAAAACTGTTGGGGGGCAACCCCCGTGCTGGTTCGAGCCCGGCCTTCGGCACCAAACCTGACAGAGAGACCCTCCTCAACGTGGTACAGTCCCAGACGGATGCCCGAGTGAGATTAGTCAGCCTTGTCCCTACAGCCGACGTCCTGATGACTTTCCACCCTGGTCTGTCACCTTCATGCCGGGTCTCCACCCCACTGCCGACCAGCTTTGTCTGTGGAAACGCGATGAAGGTTGAATTGCTGAGAGGGAGGGTCAGCAACTATGCCTGAGGCCGGCATCAAGCCCTGGTACAAGCTTACGGTTCAGGAAGCCTTCGACACCCTGAAATCGCGGCGCTCCGGCCTCACAGAAGAAGATGCCAGGGCAAGGAGACTCCAATCCGGCCCCAACGAACTCCAGAGGAAGAAGAAGACCTCGCCCATCATAGCCTTCCTGAAGCAGTTCATGAGCCCCTTGATCTATGTCCTTCTGGCGGCCGGCATTGTCACGCTGGTCGTAGGTCATTACCTGGATGCCGGCGTCATTCTCGTGGTGCTCATGGCCAACGCTGTCATCGGCTACGTGCAGGAGGCCAAGGCTGAAGCGGCCATGGAGGCCCTGCTGCAGATGGCCGCACCCCAAGCCAAGGTGAGACGCGGCGGCACGGTCTGCCTGATCCCGGCCAAGGACATTGTGCCCGGCGACGTCATTATCCTGGAAAGCGGTGACAGGGTGCCCGCCGATGCCCTGCTGATCGAGGTCAGCGAACTCAAGGTGAACGAGTCCGTCCTGACCGGAGAATCGATGGCGGCCGATAAACATACCGGCGTTCTTCGTGAAGACGTCCCGCTGGCTGAACGAAAGAACATGGTCCACATGGGCACCATCGTCAGTTTCGGGCGGGCTGTGGCCGTGGTCACCGCCACCGGCATGTCCACCGAGATGGGAAAGATCGCCCAAGCCATCAAAGAAGTGAAGGTGGAGAAGACGCCGCTCCAGAAGAGCATCGAGCGGCTGAGCAAGTTCCTGGTCATCACGCTGCTTGCTGTCTGCGCTCTGCTGGTGGTGGTGGGACTGCTGCAGAAGCTGCCTGCCCTGGACATCTTCCTGGTCGCCGTGGCCGCCGCAGTCTCGGCCATACCGGAGGGCCTGCCCGCGGTAGTAACCGTGGTGCTGGCCATTGGCATGCGCACCATGGCCCGCCGCAATGCCATCATCCGCAAGCTGGCGGCGGTGGAGTCCCTGGGTTCGGCCACCGTTATCTGCACCGACAAGACCGGCACCCTGACCGAGAACCGGATGACGGTGAGGCGGATTGTGGTCAATGGCCAGGTCATTGAGGTGACTGGCGAGCCTGGCTCGCTGGCCGGGGAATTCCACCTGGACGGCAGGCTGGTCAAGCCGGAAGATATCCCGTCTCTTACACTGCTCTTGAAGATAGGCGCTCTCTGCAATGATGCTCTGCTATCGGTTGGTGACGACGGAGCCATCAACATCGTGGGCGATCCGACCGAAGGCGCTCTCGTGGCAGTGGCGGCGAAGGCCCGCCTGGACAAAGAGAAACTGCAGGCTGCTCAGCCGCGCGTGGACGAGATACCTTTCCAGAGTGAGAAGCTCTACATGGCCACCCTTCACCCATATGATGGGAGGCGCGTGGCCTATGTCAAGGGTGCCACCGAACGGCTTCTCTCGTTGAGCCGGCACTATCTGTACAACGGACAGGTCGTTCCTCTTGAAGAAATCCACGCCCAAGCCATCAGAGATGCCAACCAGGCCATGGCCTCCGAGGCTATCCGGGTGATCGCCATGGCTTATCTGGAATTGCCTGCCGACACCGTGGAGCTTGACAATGTGGACCTGAGAGGCAATCTGGTCTTCGTGGGGCTGGCAGGGATGGACGACCCGCCACGGCAGGAGGCCGTCAAGGCCATAGCCCAATGCCGGGAAGCCGGCATCAAGGTGATCATGATCACCGGCGACAACAAGGTGACCGCCGAGTCTGTGGGCCGTCAGTTGTGCATGCCGCCTGGGAAGGCCGTCCTCGGCGCCGAACTGGCGAAGATGAGCGATGAGGAACTGGAGAATGTGGTGGAGGAGGTGGCCATCTTCGCCAGGGTAGAACCTCTGCACAAACTGAGGATCGTCAACGCGTTGAAGAAGCGGGGGCATGTGGTGGCCATGACGGGAGACGGTGTCAATGACGCGCCGGCGCTGAGAACCGCCAACATCGGGGTAGCCATGGGCATCACCGGGACGGATGTGGCCAAGGAAGCCTCCGATATGGTGCTGGCCGATGACAATTTCGCTTCCATCGTGGCCGCGGTGGATGAGGGACGCGCCATCTTCACCGGCCTGCGCAACGTGCTGTTCTTCCTGTTGAGTACCAACATCGGCGAACTCCTGATCCTTCTTCTGTCTCTCATCTTCATCGGGCAGCCCCCTCTGCTGGCGGTGCAGATCATCTGGGCCAACCTGATGACGGACACCGCGGTGGCCCTGCCGCTGGGAGTGGAGCCCAAGGTCGGCGACGAATTGAAGCAGCCGCCGCGTCATCCCAAAGTGGGCCTGATCTACCGGGGTCTCATCTTGCGGATCGCCTTCATCGCAACCATGATGAGCCTCGGCGTCTTTGCCATATTCGCCTGGTCTTATCACGGCGGCGAGGCCGGTCATCTGGAGAAGGCACAAACCATGGCGTTCTGCGCTCTGGTAGCCTTCCAGTGGTTCACTGCCTTCAACGCCCGGTCCGAAGAGCACACGGCCTTGAAGCTGGGACTCTTCCGCAACCGCTATCTCCTCATCTGTATCGCCCTGGCAGTCGCGCTGCAGATGGCGGTCGTCTACACGCCGTTCCTGCAGGACGCCTTTGGAACAGTGGCGTTGGGCATCAGGGACTGGGCCGTGATATTGGGTGCCGCTGCGGCGATCTTCCTGATTGAGGAACTGAGGAAGGTGGTAGCGCCCAAGCTGTTCAGCAAGGGCAAGTGGACTCCGGCCTAGCCGGGGATATCGGGTTCGGATCAACTCACAGCGTTCTGGATCAGTTCAGTCCGGACCACTCGCCCATTTGTGCCGACCTCAATGGCCACCACGTCGATGCGCCATTCTGAGGGCAGGTCATCGTGAGTCTGAAGGTATGACATGGCTACAGCAACCAGCTTCTCTTGCTTGGCTAAGGTGACTGACTCCTCCGGGCTGCCGAATGCGGAGCCAGTCCTGGTGCGCACCTCTACAAAAACCAGGCAACCTTCATGATCGGCAACAATGTCGATCTCTCCCTCGCGGCAGCGGAAGTTTGTCTCACGGATGAGGTAACCGTTCCGTTCAAGGTATTCTTTCGCCCACCGCTCCCCCTGCTCGCCCAAGGTCTTGCGGTTCACTCCAGCCTCATCGCGCCAACAGGAGCGAAAGACCGGCGATGGATGGCGCAGGGGCCCAATCGTCTCAGGCACTGCAGGTGCTGCCGGGTGCCGTAGCCTTTGTGACGCGCCAGTCCATAGCCGGGGTACACGCTATCCAATTCCGTCATCTGCCGATCCCGGCTGACTTTAGCCATGATGGAGGCGCAGGCGATCGAGAACGAGAGTTGGTCGCCCCGGATGATTCCCTTCTGGGGGAGGTCCACTTCAGGCAAGGACAATGCGTCGATAAGGAGGAAATCCGGCCGTGCGGGCAGGGACTCGATAGCCTGAGCCATGGCCATCCGCGTGGCCTGGACTATACCGATCTCATCGATGATTGTGTGGCTGACCATGCCCACGCCCACCGGTATGCCAGCGTGTTGTGCCGACATGAATACACGGTCTCTCTGCCTGGGTGTCAGCTGTTTGCTGTCACGCACTGAACGCAGCCAGCGAAACTTGGTGCTGAACGGCAAGATGACCGCTGCCGCCACCACTGGCCCAGCCAATGCTCCCCGTCCCACCTCATCCACCCCGGCGATGAGCTGGTAGCCTCGGGCTTGGAGATCGGCCTCATGGTCAAAAGTGGGGGGCTTCATCATGACGCCTCGATAATACCACCACCCAGGACTTCGTTACCACAGTAGAAGACAACCGCCTGTCCCGGGGTAACCGCCCGCTGCGGCTGGTCGAAGAGCACCTCAGCCTCGTCATCAGTAAGGCTGAGTCTGGCACCTACGTCGGGTGACCTGAAACGTATCTTGACTCTCACGTCCGCAGGGCAACAGGGCCTTTCGCCGACAAAGCTCAGGCTCTTCGCCCGCAGACCGGGGGATGAGAGGTTCTCCTCCCGGCCTACGATCAGCGCATTGCTGACCGGGTCGATTTTCAGCACAAACAGGCGCTGTCCGGTGGCGATTCCCAATCCCGTCCTCTGCCCGACGGTATAGAAGGCGATCCCCTGGTGATGACCCAGGACCTTTCCGTCCTGGTCCATGACAACTCCAGGCGTGGAAGAGATGCACTGCTTGAGGAAGTTCTGGTATCGTCCGTCAGGAATGAAGCAGATATCCTGGCTCTTCGGTTTTTCGGCCACAGCCAAGCCGCGCTCGGCTGCCATCCGGCGAACCTCAGCCTTGCTGTACTCGCCCAGGGGAAACAGCAGGCGGGAAAGCACTTGCTGCCTCAGGGTGTAGAGGAAATACGATTGATCGACGGAGGGTCGGGCAGCCTTCAACAAACGATACTTGCCGCCAGTGGCCTCAATCCTGGCATAATGCCCCGTAGCCAGGCACTCTGCTCCAAGCGATATTGCCTCCTGCAGCAGCAGGTCGAACTTGATGAACTTGTTGCAGACAACACAGGGGTTGGGGGTTCGCCCTTGAGCATACTCGCGACAGAAATAGTCAATGACTCGCTCTTGGAACTCCGTAGAGAAGTCCACTATCTCGAACCGGATGTCCAGAAGCCGGCAGACCCTGCGGGCATCTTCCGCAGCGTCGGAGCGCCTCGCGGTTTCATCCGCCTTAGAGCCGCTCTCCCATAACTTCATGTGGATGCCGATGACTTCACGCCCGGCTTCCTTCAGCAGAGCCGCGGCCAGAGAGGAATCCACACCGCCGCTCATGGCCACAGCCACCTTCCGCCGCTTCATTTCTTGACCCGCTGAAGCAGGGGACCGACCCTGTGCCAGATCGCTTCCTGGATTTCCTTCCTGGACAGTCGACCGTCCACAATCACCCAAAGCTCCGGATCGGACGTGGCCATATCCAGATATCCGCGCCGCACGCGTGTATGAAAAGCCAGGCTCTCGTTTTCGAAGCGATCCTGCCCCCTTGATTTCTTGCGAGACAAGCCGGCATCGACGGGCATATCAAGCAGGATGATAAGGTCAGGGGACAGGCCACCGGTGGCAACATGATTGACAATCTCAAGGTGACCGAGATTCAGCCCTCGGCCGTATCCTTGATAGGCCAGAGTGGAGGGAGTATAGCGGTCGCAGATGACCACCTTGCCTTCCTTCAGTCCAGGTCGGATGATCTCGCTCACAAGCTGCGCTCGGGCAGCGGCTATCAGGAAAAGCTCCGATGCAGGGGACAATTGGGAGTTTCCTGCTCGCTTCAGATAGCGCCGCAGCCGCTCACCCAGCCCTGTGCCGCCGGGTTCGCGCGTTACTACGGCTGGAATGCCGGACCTGGACAAGCGCCGGTAGAGAGCTTTGGTCTGGGTGCTCTTCCCGCAGCCTTCTCCGCCCTCAAACACAATGAACAGAGCCAAGAGTTCACCCTAAATGACCCTGAATATCTCCACCCGCCGCTGTGGATCTTTTCCGGTGCTTCGTGAGGCCAGGCTGGAGCGCTCTGCCATCAGGTGCTGCAGCCGGCGCACGTAGGAACTGCGCGGGCTGAGCTGGACAGAGTCCCTTCCATTCATGACCTGGGCTATGGCCTCCTCAGCCTCTTTCAGGGCCACCCCTACGTCATCTGGTCTTCGCCTGTTTGAAAACAGCGAATTCAGGAATTCTCTCATCTCGCCGATGGTATTGTGTCTGAGCACATAAACCGGTATTCCGGCCAGCTCAGCGTCCCTTACCATCTGCGGCTTCCGGCGATAGTAGGCCTTGCACGTAACGAAGGCGGTGGTCTGGTTCAGATCAGAGACAATTCTTATGTCAGATTGCCTCTCTCTGGCAGCCTGCTCCAGCTTGATCCGATTGATGCCAAAGATGAATATCCTGGGTACTCCCACCTCTCCCCTCGGTTCTCTTTCCTTCTTAGGCATCTCCTCAGCAGTGACGAACGGGAATACCTTTTCCGTCTTACTGCGCAAGGTCCCATCCTCATCCATCCAGCGCACTTCTCTTGCCAGCGGCTGGCCTCTGAGGAAGACATCAACCGCCTCGGACACATCAGCATGAACCGCCACTCTGTTGAAATCCTGTATCTCCACCACCACATCGAAGGTGGGGGGCGCTTTACGCTCGAGTATCGATTTCTGCGTACCGCGACGCTTGGCCTCTTCGTCACCGAGGGTGACGCTCTGCACGCCGCCGATCAGGTCCGAGAGCGTCGGATTCAAGATCAGGTTTTCCAGCGTGTTCCCATGGGCTGTGCCTACCAACTGGACACCGCGCTCGGCGATGGTGCGCGCTGCAGCCGCCTCCAGCTCAGTGCCGATCTCGTCGATAATGATGGCCTGAGGCATATGATTCTCCACCGCCTCGATCATCACCGCATGCTGCATGGTGGGCGTGGCCACCTGCATTCGCCTGGCGTGGCCGATGGCCGGATGAGGGATGTCCCCATCGCCGGCGATCTCATTGGAGGTGTCAACCACTACCACGCGCTTATTCAGCTCGTCGGCCAGGACACGGGCCACTTCCCTCAACATCGTAGTCTTGCCGATGCCGGGACGTCCCAGCAGAAGAATGCTCTTGCCTGATTGAACAAGGTCTTCGATGAACTTTACCGTGCCATAGACAGCTCTGCCGACCCGGCACGTCAGTCCGACAATGCGGCCTCTGCGATTGCGGATGGCCGATATCCGATGCAGGGTGCGCTCGATGCCGGCTCGATTGTCATCACCAAAAGCGCCAATCCTTGAGGCGACGTAGTCGAGGTCCTGCTGATCAACTTCCTTCTCGGAGAGAGCCACCTCATAAGTTATGAACCGGGCCTCCGGCGGCCGGCCCAGGTCCATCACTACCTCCAGGAGATCGGTGCGGTCTTCCCGGTGCCGCAGAGGCTCAGACACAAACGCCGGAAGTATATCCATGAGAGCATCCAGATCATCGACTATTCTTCTCTGCATGACTTTCGTCTACCTCACGCCGGTACGGCAGGCATGGCATAGGGCTCCACCACCCTGACAACCAGATCCTTTGCCAAGGCGGAATATGTTGATATCCGGCTGAACCCCCTATCCTCAAGCAGGCGCAGCAGCGTCACCTCAAAGTCCGGGGCCAGACAGTACATCTGGCTGCACCCGCTGAGGTGAGTCAAACCGTAGTTCACCATGTTCTCCATTTCGTCTCTCGCCGCTACTATCATATCAAGTTGTCCCAGACTGCGGGTGCTGTTCAGTGCAGCCCAGCCAACCAGACTGCCGTCTTTCTCGAAGACCCACTCCTGACCCACGCTCCTGTTCCGGTTAGACTGCCATTCCTTGAAGGTCATCCCTTCCACCCTCCGGACGTAGGCCGGAATGCATCTGAGGTAGAGCTCGAAAAGCCGGTATTCATCATCAACCCGCTTGCGGCGGGCTGCAGACGAAGGCGCAGCTTCAGTTCCTGGCGCATGGCTGTCAGAGCTTCCCCGCCAGTAGAGATGCTCGGTGGAATATTGCAGGAAACCTGTCTCCTGAGCGACTCTCAAGAGCGGACTATCTGCAGGAAGGCGCAGAAAGATTCTGTCGACCTCCAACTCTCCACCAACCACGCTGAGGTATTCCAGCAGTCTCAAGCAGGAGTTCCGGTCCTGTTCACCGACCTGCAGGCGGTCGATCTCCCAGGAGCGAGGGCCATGGCGGTCCCTGACTGAAACCAAACCGCGTATGGTGAAGCCCTCGGTGTATACCCAGACGGAAGATCTTAGCTGGGGGTTGAACCAATCGCCGATAATGTTTGCCAGGTTGCTGAGCGTCGCGTCCTTCCTGCCCACGCCATCCTTTGTCTTGGCCTTGTTGGAGAGGGCCTTTCGTGCGAAGACCAGATCAACAACATCCAGCGGCATGAAGGAGCGTATCATAACATGGGCTCTACCAACCGCGTGTCGCCAGTAGATCCTCCTTGGCAATTGTCTTTATATCCAGTCCAGGCATGGCTTCGCCCAGACCTCTTGAGACCTCAGCGATAATGCCGGCATCCTGGTAGTGTGTGGTAGCCCTGACAATGGCCTTTGCCCTGACCTCAGGGTTGCTCGACTTGAAGATGCCTGAACCAACGAAAACACCTTCGGCTCCCAGTTGCATCATCAGGGCCGCATCAGCGGGAGTCGCCACTCCGCCGGCAGCGAAGTTCACCACCGGCAGCTTGCCGGTCCTTTGAACCTCCAGCAGCAGCTCCAGCGGTGCACCCAAGGACTTTGCCTCTGCGACCAGCTCTTCTTTCGGCATGTTCGACAGTCTGCGGATGCTGTCCATGACTGCCCGCATGTGCCTGACTGCTTCCACGATGTTGCCGGTGCCGGCTTCACCCTTGGTGCGGATCATAGCCGCGCCCTCAGAGATCCGGCGCAGCGCTTCGCCAAGATCGCGGCAACCGCAAACGAATGGGACTCTGAAATCGTGCTTCCAGACATGACAGGACTCGTCGGCGGGCGTCAGCACCTCGGACTCATCTATGAAATCCACGCCCAGAGCTTCCAGGACCTGCGCCTCGACGAAATGCCCGATGCGGCACTTGGCCATCACCGGGATAGTCACTGCCTTCTTGATGGCCACTATGACGTCCGGATCGGCCATGCGGGCCACACCGCCGGCGGCCCTGATGTCGGCTGGAACTCTCTCCAGCGCCATTACCGCACATGCTCCGGCTTCTTCAGCAATCTTGGCATGCTCCGGTGTGACCACATCCATGATCACTCCGCCCTTAAGCATCTGTGCCAAGCCAGTCTTAACAGTCCAGGTCCCCTTCTCCATCCAGTCCTCCGTTAGGGCACAAATACTAAGCCCCGCACACGAATGCACAGAGCTCTCGCAACCTTATTCTATATTCGCTATACCCGTTTATCAAGAGGATTAGGCTTCTGGCCCTTTGGAGCCACGGGTTCGGAATCACGGCTCACCACGCTGGACCTCAAAGAGGTCTTCAGCGGTCGCGGGGGCTGGAAGATCACGCCGAACATAGAGCTAAGCTGCCCCGCCGACCAAAGCCCGGAGTTCTACGGAACTCTGGCGCCGCTTCCGCTTGGCACCTAAGGAGTCAGCTTCAGCGATTTGTTATAGCGCGTCCTTTGTGACGCTCACCCCTTTGTGCGCCGGCTGAATCTCCCATTCTTCCATCTTGTAGATGTCTCTATCCACTTCCGCTTCAAGGGAAAGAGCCTGAGGAGCGTAGATGAAGGATCCCCCTGGCAAGAGGGAGGCAAGAATCTCCTTGTACTTCTCATGGTAAGCCGTCACTTTCTCCGATTCGTACCGCTCTACGTAGGCAAAGTGATTCGAAAACGCAAGATTTGAAATGACTGTTCCCCAAGAGCCTGGTTTCAGCCTATACGTGAGCCAGTCTGCTTCCTCAAGATGATAGCCGTGCGCCCCGACCACTCGGTCTATACCGTAGGCTTCCACTTTGTGTGAGCGAAGATACTGAACCAGGTACGCATGTCTGCCACACCCGATGTCGAGGACAGGCTGCTTCATTGTGAACAGATCAAGCCTCAGAAGCTTCATTTGGAACTCTGCCGAATACTCGTCATTTCGGACATGGCCGAGCCTCAACCGTGAGCGAAGTATCTTTCGCATGGGGTCAGGATAAAACTGCACCACCCAAGTTCTCAGCATTGGATAATGGAAACTCCTCAGCACTCTGGGGATATCCCTTGTCTCAGTTATCCGGTCCCAAGTACTTGAGTAGATATACTTGAGAGCTTCCGCTTGGTCAGCGTTCACCTGGATGTATTGGTTAATCGAGTAGAGCCTTTCAATCAAAGACTTGGCAGCAAGGGAAACTGCTCCCTTTTGTATGTGTCGATCAATTCCAGAGGCAGAACTTTCGATCATTTCCTCGAGGCAAGCCAGAAATAGAGGGTCAAGCTCCATGGAGTGTTCAATTTGATCATGGAGGAGGTTCTTGTCCTTGTTGCGCTCAAGCTGTCGCTGCAATGCTTTTGGAAGGCCCTTCATAATTACCCTCACGCGCTATAACAGTAATTAGGCTGATCATCCGCAGAGATGCGGAATCCCCGGTTTCTGTCCGTATAAGACGCCTGCGGACTTCTGCACCAGGGGCTACCCACTCTCTCACTTGCGTGAATGGCCCGCCGGTTCTCAGCTTTTTATCCGGGCATGTTATGCGGGTCAGCATAGCATCCCTTCCCAAAGCCTGTCCATCGGACTGCGAATACCTGCCGGCCCACGGTTGAGAACGTGAGTGTAGACCATGGTCGTCTTTATGTCGCTGTGGTCCAGAAGCTCCTGCACTGTTCGGATATCGTAGCCGCCTTCGAGCAAGTGAGTGGCAAAGGAGTGGTGGAGAGTGTGGCAAGTAGCCCGCTTTGTCAGACCCGCCTTCACAACGGCGTCTCTGACGGCCTTCTGAATCAGTGTCTCATCCACATAGTGCCGCCCTTGCGCGCCCGTCCGGCTATTCTTCCATCGGTGCTCCTGTGGAAATACCCACTGCCACCGCCATTCCTTTGGACTATTTGGGTGCTTGCGGTCTATGGTGTCTGGCCCTTCGGAGCCACGGGTTCGGAATCACGGCTCGCTATATGCACTAGGGCCTGCAGAGGACGCCGTGCCCTGATGAAGTCACGCTGGGCCTCAAAGAGGTCTTTGGCGGCCGCGGAGTCACGTTGGAAGGCTGTCATATTCTTGAAGCAGCCTTTAATTGATCATTGAATTCTGGCGCTATTCTCTTGATCAATTCCCATTGCCTTCTCATATAGCCTACTGCAGGTTTCATTTCATGATTGTATTCTTCTGCTACGCTTTCAGAAGAAATAAAGGATGTTCTGTTTATGATCTTCGAGAGTATATATGCACTTTCAAAAGCCAAGTACATTCCTTCTCCAAAAGGACTCAACAAGCCAGCACTTTCGCCACAAAAGAGCATTTTGTCCTTTCCTAGTTCTATTTTGAAATCCTCTTTAATTAAAGGTAAACACCAATATTCATCCCCAATTGTTCTTGTCTTTCGAAAGCAATAGACCTGCTGCAGAAATGACTCGAATTTCTCAATATGGCAATCCAACTCATTCTTCGTATACCCACTAACACCATAAAGGACCTTCCCGTTCTTATTATTAAACCATGCATCATATCGAGAAAACTCTGGTGACGTAAATGCATAAAACTTGCTATTATCAGCATCAATAGTTGCTTCAACAATTCGTTGATAGGTAACTACCTTCTGTTGTTGTTTTAGTCCCACAAGGCTTCTTGAAATACCATTTATTCCGTCACAAGCAATTACTGCTCTTGCTTTCGCAAATTCATTCGTTTTTTTCTTGCTTTCATACCCAACTGTAATATCTGCTGAGTTGTATTTCGTTATTTTCACGCCACAAGCCAATTCAACATTGCTTCTGTTACGATTCTCTATCAACCAATGATCAAACAGCTTTCGATATACATTTATTCCATCATCATCGAATTCATTCTTGCTTACAGTTGTTATAACATTTATCCCATGAGTCCTTTTGGGTTCTACGGTAACATGATCAGGTAGCGATCCAAATACTTCCACAACACGTTCTACTGCCTTATTAATCAATACACCTGAACATGATTTCTCTCTCGGTAGAAGCATTTTTTCCAGCACTAGTATTCTGTGCTTTTCCCCTAGTAGCTTTGCTACCATGCTTCCACTTGGCCCTGAGCCAATTATGATAAAATCATATTCTTTCATATCATCCTCAATGAACACAACAGTGATTAGACTGATCCCCCACAAGCTGCGGAATCCCCTCTTTCAGTCCGTACAAGACGCCTGTGGACTTGTGCACCCGGGGTTACCCACTCTCTGACCTGCGTGAATGGCCCGCCAGATGTCAGCATCCTATCCCGGTATGCTATGCGGATCGGCATAGCATACCCTCTTGAAGCCTATCCATCGGAGAAGGTGGTGACTGAACCACCTACGGCAAGCGGAGCGTTATCCCCACCGGGCAGTGATCCGAACCGGTCACTTCTGACATGATGAAGGCGCTGGCAACCGAAGGCATAAGCTCCCTGGTCACAAAGAAGTAGTCGATCCTCCAGCCCACATTTCTCTCGCGGGCCCTCGTTTTCACGTCCCACCAGCTATACTGGCCGGGCTGCTGGTTGAACCAGCGGAACGTGTCCACGTAGTTGCAGGCCACGAACTTATCCATCCAGGCCCGCTCCATGGGCAGGAAGCCGGATACCTTCTCGTTTTCCTTCGGCCGTGCCAGGTCGATCTCCTTGTGTGCCGTGTTGAAGTCGCCGCAGATGACGATTCTGTTCTGCTTCTTCCTGAGTGACTCCACAAAATCCAGAAACCTGTCATAGAAATCCATCTTGTACTTCAACCGGCTCTCGTCCTTCTTACCGTTGGGGAAATAGATATTCAGGAGGACGAAGCCGGGATACTCGGTAAGTATGACTCTGCCTTCAACGTCGAACTGGATGCCAAGGGACGCGAAATCCTTCTCCACCCGCAGCGGCTTCTCCCGGGTGAAGGTGGCCACGCCGCCGTAGCCCTTCTGCTCCGGGTGGCTCCAGTAGGCATGATAGCCCTCGGGCTCGCGCAACGCCTGGTTCAATTGATCCGGCTGGGCCTTGGTTTCCTGAAGACAGAGGACGTCCGGCTTCTCCTTGTTCAGCCAGTCGAAGAAACCCTTGTTGACTACAGATCTGACACCGTTGACATTCCAGCAGAGGAGCTTCAGCTCTTTCATCGCGGCCACCTCCATTTGTGTTGGAGACAGGGCCAGTATATGGCGCACCGAGAGGGTTTACAACCGGCGTTCTCTTGCCACTGGGGCGTGCAGGGGGTAGCCCTTCTGCGTTCCTTATATTCTATCCCCCCGAGATAGGGATCAGGGGATTGAGATGGCGATCCCAGGCAGTGCTGGTGGGTTTCGCTTCGTTCTACCCACTCTACCCGCTGGTTGGGTTTACAACCCGTTATCCCTTCTCATTGTGACAAGGAGCGTAACCGTTTGGGGCGTGCAGAGGGTGAAGCCCCTCTGCGTTTCTTTCTCTTCCCCGAAGAGTGGGGGATAAAAGGGGTATGAACCGGGACCTACGGTCTACAAGTGGATCGGCCGCTACAGAGAGCGAGGCTTGGAGGGTCTGGAAGAGCTGGCCAGGCAGCCTGTGAATCACCCTAATGCGACTCCGGCAGATCTGGCTGAGAAGATCGTGGCCGTGAAGTTGGCGCATCAGAAGATGGGACCAAAGAAGATCATAGCCAATCTGCAACAGCAGTATAGCCAGGTGCGTTGGCCTGCTGTTAGCACTGCGGGCGAGATACTGAAAAGACGAGGGCTGGTTCGACACCGAAAGAGAAGACGCCGGGTAACACCTTACACCGATCCACTGCTGGGGTGCGATAAGCCTAATAGCGTGTGGAGTGCAGATTACAAAGGCCAGTTCAATACAGGTGACGGAAAGCTCTGTTACCCGCTGACTATCAGTGACAACTACAGCCGCTACCTCCTGGAGTGCCGAGGGTTGAACCAACCCACCCATGAACAAACCCAGCCTTGGTTTGAATGGACCTTCCGCGAGTATGGTCTCCCGGATGCTATAAGGACCGACAACGGTACGCCCTTTGCCTCTGCAGCCCTGGGAGGCCTGTCCGCGCTATCAGTGTGGTTCATCAAACTGGGCATCAGGCCGGAGCGGATCCTGGCCGGTCATCCTGAACAGAACGGACGTCATGAGAGAATGCATCGAACCCTAAAAGAGGCCACAGTTGACCCTCCGGAACGTAACCTGTCGGAGCAACAACAGGCCTTCGAAGAGTTCAAACACGAGTACAACCATGAACGCCCTCATGAGGCACTGGGGCAGAAGACTCCAGCCTCTGTCTATCAGTCATCGCCCAGACCCTACCCGATGCGCGTTCCACAGGTAGAGTATGACGGTGATGTCGTGGTGAAGAGAGTACGCCATAGCGGTGAGCTCTACTGGAAAGGCCAGTTCATTCACATCTCCAAGGTACTGGCCCACGAGCCCATAGCTCTGAAACAGATAGACGAACACCTGTGGAGCATCAACTTCAGCTTCTACCCACTTGGTGTCCTGAATGAGCTGAGCAGGCAGGTTCTTCCTGCCAACAAGACTGGGGGAAAGTGTAAACGATGTGCCCGGTTCAAAACGTAAACTATGTCCCAGGTTGCACAGGGGATCTGTGCTACCATTTAACCCAGTCCAAGCCGAGGAGAAGAAGTGTACGATGCCATTGTGATCGGCGCCGGACCGATCGGCAGCCATATCGCCGGGGAGCTGTCCCGCCGGGGACACAAGGTGGTGGTTTTGGAGCAACACGCCACCATCGGAAAGAAGTCCTGTTGCACCGGCATCGTGGGCCGGGAGTGTCTCGAGGCTTTCCCCGTCGCCGGGACGGCGGTGGCCAGAGAGGCCAAAGGTGCCAGGTTCCTCTCCCCTTCCGGCGCATCATTTGTCCTCCAGAAAGACTCCGCCCAGGCGTACATCCTGGACCGCCGGGCCTTTGACGAAGCCATGGCCGGGAATGCCCGGGAGCTAGGTGCGGAGTACCTCCTGAGCACCAAGGCGCTTGGGATCGCCATCACCGGGGATTCGGCACAGGTCGAGGTTGAGAGTCGAGACCGGACGGCGCAGATCGAGAGCAAGGCGGTTGTTCTGGCCAACGGCTTCCACTCGGGCCTGCCTGAGAAGCTGGGATTCGGCACGGTCGGCGATTTTGTAATGGGTGCTCAGGCGGAGGTCGAGAGCGGCGTGGATCAGGTGGAAGTGTACCTGGGCAACCGCATTGCACCCGGGTTCTTCGCCTGGCTGGTGCCCACGCACCAAGGGCGGGCGCTGGCCGGACTGCTGGCTCGACATGATACGAAAGCATACATGGAGACGTTCCTCAGAAGCCTCGAAGTTCAACAGAGAATCGCGTCGCGTGATGTCCCGATCAGGTTCGGAGGCATCCCGCTGAAGCCGCCACGCCGCACCTTTGGTAACAGGGCCATCGCGGTGGGCGATGCTGCGGGACAGGTCAAGCCGACCACCGGTGGAGGCATCTACTACGGTCTGCTCTGCGCCGAAATAGCCGTGGATGTGCTGGACCGGGCGATCGCCGGCAATGATTGCTCTGCTCGGGCTCTATCCGAATACGAGAGGCAGTGGAAGAGGCTGCTTGCCGGGGAGTTGCGGATAGGGCGCTGGGCCCGCCGGGCGTTCGAAAGGCTCAGCGACCGGCAGCTCGAACGTCTCTTCAGCATGGTCCAGAACGGCAAAGCAACGGAATCGCTGCTGAATGCCCCGGATTTCTCCTTCGACTGGCACGGTCGCCTTATTCTGAAGGCGTTGTGGCGCTTCGGGCCGAAGGCGGCCCTTAAGCTCCTTTGATCATGGTAGTAACAAGGTTTTCTTGAACTGCCCTTTGTAATGATGATCTTTGTGAGGCTGAGATCACGGAGTGGGGTTTTCCTGACATGTGATTCAGGCATAGCCTGACAGACTAGCTTCAAGTTCAAGACTACAATACATCCGCTGCTGTGCCTGTGGTGCCGGCGCAGGCTTCCCTGGCGCAGAGAACGTCAAGCGATCAAGGGGGAGAGTATGACCAAGAACGAAAGTCTGCTGACAGGTTTCAGAGTCCTCGATCTGACGGACGGGAAAGGCGATTTCTGCGGGAAGGTCCTCGGTGATTTTGGTGCCGATGTGATCAAGATTGAGCCGCCGGGCGGCAGCTCCGCCCGCAGCATCGGGCCGTTCTACCAGGATTCTCCCCATCCGGAGAAGAGCCTCTTCTGGTTCGCCTTCAACACCAGCAAGAGAGGCATAACTCTGGACATAGAGCAAACTGATGGACGGGAGATCTTCAAGAGGCTGGTGAAGACAGCCCACTTCGTGGTGGAGTCCCACAGGCCGGGATTCATGCAGAGCCTCGGGCTTGGCTATTCGGACCTGGAGAAAGTCAGGTCTGATATCATCCTCACTTCCATCACACCGTTCGGTCAAAGCGGACCCTACTCAGGCTACCAGGCCACTGACCTTGTAGGGCTGGCCATGGGTGGTTTGATGAGCATACTGGGCGAATCTAACCGTCCTGTGCAGATAAGCAGCGGACCTCAGGCCTACCTTCAAGCGGGGCTTCAGGCAGCCATGGCCTCTGTGATAGCTCACTACCATCGCCAGGTTTCGGGAGAAGGTCAACATGTGGATGTCTCGATGCAGGAGGCGGTGGTGCTGACAGCGCCGATCGTTGCCGAGACCTACGAGTTTATGAGGATCAACCTGTCCGGAACCGGCCCCTATTGGACCACCGCCAGACCTCAGCCGCTCGGACCCATCTACCAGCAGTATCTCCTGCCCTGCAAGGATGGGCATGTGCTGCTGCAGTGGACGGGTGGCTATCCGGGATACATCAAATCGACCAAAGCCATCCTTGCCTGGGCCAACGAAGAAGGACTGTGCAAGGATGTTCTGGATATCGACCTGGTTAACTGGAACGTCATGACCATTCCTCAGGAGACGGTTGACCGATTGAAGCGGGGCATAATGCAGTTCCTGATGACCAAGACCAAGGCTGAGCTGTTCAGAGGAGCGCTGGAGAGGGGCATAATGATGGCTCCCTGCAACACGATGGCGGATGTTAGCCGGGATGCCCATCTTGAGGCCAGGGGCTTCTGGCAGAAGGTGGCGCATCCGGAATTGGGGCGCGAACTGACCTATGCCGGGGCTCCGCTCAAGATGACCGCCGATCACTGGCAGATCCGCTCCCGGGCTCCGCTGATAGGTGAACACAACAGCGAAATCTACGAGAAGGAACTCGGGATAGCGCCTGGGGACCTTGTGCTGTTGAAGAGTCACAACGTCATATAACGAAATGAAATGGGGAATTCGAAGATGTCGAAGAGGGCGTTGGAAGGAATAAAGGTTGCCGATTTCTCGTGGGTGGCGTCAGGCCCGCAGATTGGCCGTGAACTGGCGGCGCACGGAGCTACGGTAGTTCGTATTGAAAGCCATCGCCGCCCCGATGTAATCAGGATGTCTACACCGTTCAAAGAGGGTCGACCGGGGTGGAACCGCAGCGCTTTCTATGCTTCGGTGAATACCAACAAGTACGGGGCCAGCATCGATCTGAGTACGCCAAAGGGCAGGGAAGTGGCCCACAGACTGACAGAATGGGCCGATGTGCTTCTGGAAAGCATGCAACCGGGAGCGATGGCCAAACTGGGGCTGTCTCACGAGGTCTGTCTCAAGATCAATCCGTCGCTGATCTACTTCAGTACTTCCATGCTGGGTCAGTGGGGGCCTCACTGCAACTTTCTGGGGGTCGGCTTCCATACCAATGCCATGGCGGGCTTTTGTGAATGCACCGGATGGCCGGATTCGGATCCCACAATGATGGGGACGCAGTATTCTGATTATGTGGCTCCCTGGTATGCGGTTCTGGCCATTGTGGCAGCCTTGGCGAAGCGACGTGAGGCCGGGAAGGGGATGTACATCGAGCAGTCCCAATATGAGACTGGCCTCACCATGATGGGCCTCCATCTTCTGGATTATGCGGCCAACGGTCATGTCGTCAGCCGAACCGGCAACCGGGACCGGTATATGTCCCCTCACGGCGTCTACCCCTGCAAGGAGGGCCGGTGGGTGGCCATCGCGGTGGCCGATGAGAAACAGTGGCAGTCCTTCTGCCACGTACTCCGTGACTTGGCCTGGACCAGGGATGCCAGGTTCCAGACGATTCTGGCTAGAAAGCAGCACGAGGACGAGCTGGACCGGCTGATCGGCGAGTGGACCAGCGGCTTTACTGCAGAGCAGGTGATGACCATGCTGCAGGATGCCGGCATCCCCGCTGGCGCTGTCCAGCGGGGACAGGAATTGCTGAGTGACCCGCAGTTCAAGCACCGGCAGCACTATCAGATGCTCAAGCATACTGAGATGGGTCCGCATTCCTACAATGCTCCCGCCTACCGCCTGTCCAAGACACCCTGGAAGATGGAAAGACCGGCGCCATGTATGGGGGAACACAACATGCTGGTCTTGAAGGACATGCTGGGCTACTCGGAAGATGATGTCGCGGATATGATGGTGGAGGGTGCCATCACCACGGACGCTGACCTGTTCGCCATCTGAGCGTACCGCTTCTGTGCCGTCCATCACAAAACCGCACGAGCTGCGCTCCCTGTCAGACCGTTCCGCTTCACGCGGGTTGGTAACATCACTGTGCTCCGCAGACCTGCCCGCCTCTACAAGAGGGCAAGTTGTACCCAGTAAGTGTTCCTAGTAGAATCGCATGCTAGGTGGGTGAGACATTGCTTGGTGTAAGACAATCTTATCGTGAGGTGAGGTATGGCCAAGGTTGAGCTTCAGAAGGTCATTCATGTGCCCAGGGAGAAGGTAGCCGAGTTATTCGGGGATTATGGCCTCTACAACAAGCTGCATGCGCGGGAGGACACATCATACGAGATTGCAGGCCAGCAGAACAACGAGGTTGTGGTCAATGTGAAGCAGGAAATCAGCGGCCGCGTGTTCAATTACAAAACCAAGACAATCTTTCGTCTGCCGGATCGCATTGACACGGAGACGTTGTCGGGGGTGGGCAAGGGAACGCGGCAAACCATTGTTCTTGAATCGGTGCCGGAAGGAACGAAGGTGTGCTACATCAGCGATGTCAAGCTTGAATTTGGTGGGGTGGCGGGAAAAGCCCTCCGCATGGTAAGCGGCAAGATGATGAAGAAAATGACAAAAGAGGCTCTGGAAGAGGCAGCTGAGATCGATCGGAAGCATCTGGAGGGGGAATAACAGCAACAGGAGAGCAAGCCGGAGCAGGCGATTCGATTTGCCTGCTCTTGACATTCTCCCAGGATGCACCCTAGGATTGGATATTCATTTCAGGAAGGTCTGAAGCAGTCAGTTATCCTGTGAATCGGCCAGGAGATGCTAAATGAGCGGGAAAGCAATTTGTGTTACAGAATTTGATCTTGAGCGTTTGAAGAAGCTGCTTGCAGACGCGCAGCGTACAAGCTATCGCGGGAGTCCCTACTTGGCAAAGCTGCAAAAGGAGCTGGACCGGGCGAAGGTGGTTAAGCCTGACAAGGTGGCAAGCGATGTGGTCACCATGAATTCCAGAGTGTGTTTGGTCGATCTCAATACAGGGAAGGAAGAGGTGTACACTCTGGTGTTTCCTGAGGATGCCGATATGGGGAAGGGGAAGATTTCCGTCCTGGCTCCTATCGGGACAGCCATGCTGGGCTATGAAGTAGGGGATGTCTTCGAGTGGGAAGTCCCGGCGGGAAAACGCAGGCTGAAGGTGAAGCAGATCTTGTATCAGCCCGAAGCTTCAGGGGATTATAACCTTTAGATTGACTTCCAGACTCGACATAAAGCGATCAGCGTCGCTCGATTGTCAAGACATGTAGCACATGTTTTCGATGGGCGGATTGATGTCAAAGAGGACACAATATCGCTGCGAAGAAGTCCGTCTGCACCTCGCTGTTTGTTGACCTGGCTTGGCACCTGTGATAGAGTCCCGTACCTGAAATGGCTTTGAACAGGCATCGTACTGAAGACATCCGCATGGATGTTGACAAGGTCAACGATGGCGTGTCCGCTTTGCTCGGCGCATATGCCACTGTCCTGGAGCAAGTCAGCAACGAACCATTGGCCCAGGTACGACGACACCCGAATGAGACTGTCCGTGTGAAGGATGGTGCTCCTTCGGGAGAACCGGGGCGATGTCTTCTGAGCGCTCCGATTTCATGCCTGTATCTTCCGTTCCGATGGCTGCGAAATTGGTGGTGGGGCTTCTCAATTCGACCAATAGTCAAACTCTTTGTGGAGACTCACATAAACGCAAAGACGGCTGACATAGGTCGATTCCTCAAGCAGGAGAGGCTGAGAATGACTGGGGAGTCAGAATCAGTCACCTGTCAGTTGGACGAGTGTATCAGGATGGTGGGCTATGCAGAGAGCATGGTCACCGGCTGGAGCCGACTGATTGTGCCGCTCAGATTCGCACCGGCAGTAGGGATGCTGCTCTCATGGGGAGTCATTGGAATCACAGACATTCGTCTCCTCCAAGTGATCATGCTGGTCATCGCACTAGTGCCGCTTCTGCTGTTTGTAGTCCATCCATTGGTGGTCAGATTTGGTTTCCGCTGGAAGAGGGCTTTCTTCGCGGCTTATCCGCTGGATCCAACCGAGGCAGTTGACTGCGTCTGTCCTCTAGAGGGAAAGGAATTGCCCAACATCTACGAACTGGAGAATCGCCTCTACAACCGGATGGGTCTGAAGAAGCATCCAGAGGCACCGGTGGATGTGTTCCTGCACCCTGCTCCGTACTGGCTTGTCACCTCGATTCTCGGCATCCTTCTTGCAGAGGCGCAACGTAGCGGCACATCAACGGTCATGGATCTGGCCGTGAGTATCGCGGTGGACGTGTTGATAGTAGCCGTACTCGTGGCTCTGACCTGGGGGGCGATTCTGAGATACAAGCGACGCAAAGCTGCGGGACTGACCTGACTTCAAACGCGAGGGTGCCACCACCGGCCCCGCCATCGGTCGCTGAACTAGGCGGGCTTCTGCCGGTTTCCAGAGTAGTCCATATACCGGTTGATGGCCCTGGCGGCGCTGGCTATGGAGAAGTACAAAGGCAATCCCGCTGCAGACAGTCGCTTCACGAGCTTCACAGGCACGTCCAGTTCCTCGCACGTCGCCGTATAGTGAAGAATAGCTGCCATCGGTTTTCCGGGTCTCTGACTCAGCCTGACAATGTTCTCGATCTCTCGCTCGAGTATCATCGGCTGGGCGGCTATCGATAGCATGGCGGCTCTGATCGGCAGATGAAAGACCAGCAGGTCGATGCCATCGAAGCAGTGCAGCTTGTCCAGAGCCTGGTAAAAGGCCTCGTGACCAAAGGCCAGGTGTGGAAGATCGATAGGATTTTTCAGGATGGTCCCAGCGTCATTGCCTATGGCGACCCTGAACGCCTCTCTCAGCTCCTGGGGCAGTTGCGGGAGAACGAAGCCTGATCTATCCCAATCATCTGCAGCCAGGACACCCGCCCCTCCACCCAGCCCTACAAGCGCTATCCTCCTGCCATTCAGACGAGGCATGAATGAGAAGGTGACCAGCATGTCCACCATCTCATCCAGAGTGTCCACGAAGACAGCGCCCGTCTGGCGCACTGCGCCCTTCCAGACCTGCTCGGAGCCGGAAAGCGACGCAGTGTGAGAAGCGGCCATGGTGGAACCGGTGGGGGTGCGCCCACCCTTCAAGATCACCACCGGCTTGACGGCCGATATCTCCCGCAGAGCCCGATAGAACCGCCGGCCATCCTTCACGCCCTCGATGTAGGCTGCCACGATTTTGGTCTCGCTATCGGTCCGAAAATAGTCCAGGAGGTCCGATTCGTCAACATCGGCGGCATTGCCATATGAGATGACCTTGCTGAAACGGATGCCTCTTCCTCCGCCGGCACGCACCGGATACACCGTGTTGCCGCCACTCTGGCACATGAGGGCTACGTGGCCGGGCTCGCGGGGAAAATCAGAAACGAACGAGAAGCCTGCCTTTGGCGAGTATATGCCGAGGCAATTGGGCCCGATGACGCGCACGCCGGTGTCCTCGGCCAGTTGTTTGATCTCCCGTTCAAGCTCTCTCCCTTCCTGAGTGCCAAACTCGGAGAAGCCGGAGGTGAAAACGCAGATGGCCTTCACCCCTTTGGTGGCCGAGTCCTTGATCAATTGCGGCACCAGTGGGGCTCGAATGCAGGAGATGACATGATCCACCGGTCCCGGGATGTCTTTGAGTTGCTGGTATATCCTCCGTCCGAAGGCCTCGCCGCCCTTGGGGTTGACCAGATAGATCTGGCCCTTGAACCCGTATTCAAGGACCTGGTTGAAGAAGAGCCGGCCGGTGTTGAACTCGCCTTCTTTGGCCACACCCACAATGGCCACCGACTTCAGGTTGAAAACAGCGTCAAGGGCTTGGTTCTTGTCCACAGTCAGGTCGATGCGATGCGAAATCCCTGAGAAACATGATAGCGCTTTGGGCGTGAACGGGCAAAACGGGACGGTTCAACACCCTATGTTCCGAAACCCCCTAAATCCCCCTTTGGCAAAGGGACCTGGGGGATTTGTGAGGTTGAAGGGACGCCAAAAGACCTTGGCAAAGGGGAGGACGTGATCCCTCTGTGATTGCCCTTCCCAGTCGTAGTGGGAGTGTCAGGTCCTCGGCCTGAGTTTGGTGGCTATCTGTAGAGGCAGGTTTCAAACCTGCCTCTACGGGAGACGTTGATACATCATCAGTGCCTAGCCGCACTTGGCCGAGGTTTTTGCACCTTCGTGATAGGTGATGTAGCGGTCGATCGCACGCGCGGCGCTTCCCATCGAGTGATAGACGGGCATGCCTGCATCGCTGCAGCCGCGCTGCAGGTCCAGCGCCCTCTGCCAGTCCCAGTTGGTGATGAGGAACTGGAGGACCAGTGCCAGCGGCTTGTCCGTCTCGCGGTAGATGCGGTGGACGAAGTCGCGGAACTGGGCGGTCTCCTGATCGAACGCCGACGAGGTGAACCAGGCGGCCTGCCCGAAACCGGCGTGGATCAGGCCGAAGTCGAACCACTCGCCCTTCCTGTATGTCATCAGCCTCTTGATCACATCGTAGAAGCCATCGCTGTATCCCACCATGGACAGGTCGATGGGGTTCTTGAAGATCATTCCGGCGGTGTTGCCGAACTTTCCCATCAGCTCTTTGACCAGCCCTTCAGGCAGCCGGGGAACCTGGAATCCACCCAACGTCAGCTCGTCGGTGGCCAGAACGCTCGCCCCGCCGCCGGCTCCGAAAACTCCCACATTGCGTCCCTTAGGCACGGGCATCAGAGCAAATGTGACCAGGAGGTCCACCATCTCCTCCAGGCTGCAGACGCGGATGGCCCCGGTCTGGCGCATGAGGCTGTCCCAGATCTCGGAGGAGCCGGCCAGTGAGCCAGTGTGTGAGGCGGCTATCTCGCCTCCGGCCTTGGTGTAGCCGCCTTTGAGAATCAGTACCGGCTTCCTGGCCGAGACTTCGCTCAGGACCTGGTGGAAGCGCTCACCATTCTTGGTGCCTTCGATGTAGGCGGCGATGATCTCCGTCTCTGGATCCTGGCCAAAATACTCCAGCAGGTCTGTCTCATTGATGTCGGCGGCATTCCCGTAGGAAACGGCCTTGCTGAAGCGGACGCCTCTCTGGCTGGAGGCCCGCAGCAGGTACGAAGTGTTGCCGCCGCTCTGACCCATCAGGGCCACTTTCCCCACACGTCGTGGGAAGTCAGAGGCAAAGGTCAGCCCGATCTTGGGCGAGTAGACGCCGAGGCAGTTCGGGCCGACGATGCGTATTCCGGCAGCTCGCGCCAGGCTGATGATCTCCTTTTCCAGTTGGCGGCCTTCGGTTGTGCCGACTTCGGAAAATCCGGACGTGTACATAGAGATGGTTCTGACACCCTTCGTGGCGCAGTCCCTGATCAGTTGCGGCACGAACGGAGCCGGTATGCAGCAGATGACGAAATCGACCGGCCCCGGGATGTCCTTGATGCTCTTGTAGGCCACCAGGCCGGAGACATCGGAGCCTTTGGGGTTGATGGCGTAGATGGTGCCCATGAAGCCGGCGGTGCGGATGCTGTCCAGGAACCACTGGCCAGATTTCCCCGGAGAGGCCCCGGCGATGGCGATGGAGGTCGGGTAGAACACCGGATCAAGCGTCTTCGTCATTTACCACCTCACATAATAATTCGCGATGCCACTGGCTTGCTCCATTGGTCTCTGTGACCTCGGATGGCGGATTCTACCACAAAGACCGCTCCCCTCCCAATAGAGCTGGTCGTAGTAGTCACCGCTCTTCCGTAGTGGGGTTGGCATTGCCGGGGTCGGGATTAGTGATGTGCGAAATCAGCGACTGCAATCTGGGGACCGCTGACAGATGAGATCACCTGACACGTCATTTTGACAAAAGGAAATCAAGAAAGTACTCTACTGTCCAAATGCGTTTCAGACATGTGCTTATCGTCATGGCCCTCTTTGTCGCATCCGGCCTCTATCTGCCCTTTCAATTCGTAGCTGCTATCGCCGCGGGGTACGGAGGCATGTACTTCCTGTTGCCGTTCATAGTCCCCTTCTATCTTGTGCTACGCGTAGGTGCTGCCGTGCAACTGCCTGAGACATGGTCAGGAGACCAAGGAACTCGCCTCATGATTGTCTTGACCTTTCTGTTGACCTGGGTGTACTTCATCCTGATTTGGCTGGCAGCCAAGCGATTTCTGGATTTGTTGGGCAATCTACGCAGAAGGTACCGCGGAGGCAAGTCATCGCCTGAAAGCGCATGACTGCGGTCTCCGCACCGGAGGGGAGGATTCGGGGACACCCCGAATCCCGGCAGCGTCCTGCTGCACCGTCACGATTCACCGGCCGTCTGGCGCTTCTCATAGTACCGCAGCACCCGGTCTATGGCTTTGGCCGCGCCGGCCATGGAATGGTAGACGGGCACCCCTGCATTGGCGCAGCCCTGCTGCAGGTCGTCGACGCCTTTCTGCCAGTCCCAGCCGGTGATGAGATACTGCATCACCAGCGCCAGCGGCCGGTTGGCCTCGCTCTTGAGCTTGATCACCGCGTCCTTGAAGAATCCAATCTCGGCGTCGAAAGCGGATGTGGAGAACCAGGCGGCTTGTCCGAAGCCGATATGGATTATGGAGAGGTCGGCGAACCCTTCGTAGGTCAGCAGCCTCTTGATGAGGGTATAGAAGCGTTCGCTGTAGGCGAAGTTGGACAGGTCGATAGGATTATGCAGGATCAGGCCCGCTTCGTTGGGAACCGAGGCCCTGAGTTCCTCTTTGATTACCTTGGGCAACGGGGGCAGAACAAACCCGTGTTTGGACCAGTCATCGGCACCCAGGACGGTAGCTCCGCCTCCCCCGCCGAATATGCCCACCCTGCGGCCCTTTGGTGTTGGCAGCAGATAGAGGGTGACCAGCACATCCACCAGTTCCTCCAGGCTGTAGACCCGGATAGCGCCGGCCTGCTGCAGAAGCTCGTCCCAAACCTCATCCGAACCGGCCAGCGATCCGGTATGCGAGGCCGCTGCCTTGGCTCCGGCCTGTGTGTAGCCGCCCTTGAGCACCACGACAGGCTTTGTCCTGGTCAGTTCCGCCAGCGCCCGGTAGAAGCGCGGACCGTTGCGGACGCCCTCGATGTAGATAGCCACTATCTCGGTTTCGTCGTCCTGGATGAGGTACTCCAGCAGCTCGCATTCGTTGATGTCGCAGGCATTGCCATAAGATATGACCTTGCTGAAGCGGACGCCCCGATATCCCGCCGACCGTGTGGTGTAGACCGAGTTGCCCCCGCTCTGACAGAGGAAGGCCACGCTGCCGTTCTGCCTGGGGAAGTCGGATGTATAGGAAAAGCCGACCTTGGGTGCGTAAACACCCAGACAGTTGGGGCCGATGACTCTTACCCCGGTCTCGCGGGCTGCCTTGGCGACCTCTTTCTCCAGTCGTTTGCCCTCCTCAGTGCCGATCTCGGAGAAGCCCGCCGTGAACACAGATACCACCTTGACGCCCTTGTTCCCGCAGTCCCGGATGAACTGCGGTACCGCTGAATTGGGGATGCAGCAGACAACATAATCGACAGGCTCCGGCAGTTCCTTGATGCTGGTGTAGGCCTTCAGCCCGGAGATCTCCCGGCCCTTGGAGTTGATGGCGTAGATCTTGCCTTTGTAGCCGGAAGCCAGGAAGCTGCCCAGAAAGAGTTGCCCCTGTTTGCCCGGTGAAGCCCCGGTGACAGCCACCGATTTCGGATTGAATACGGCATCCAGGGAACTTGGTTGTTTCTTCATGGCGCCCCCTTACTTGTGCTTCTGCCTGAGCTTTAACTCGACTCCGGTCTTGGCAGCGCAATCGTCAAGAAGACCCCTGAGGATACCGGCTCTGATTTTGGCATCGCCTGACTTGGCCTTGTCCTTCTTGACCTGCTGTTCGGCTCGGAACAGCGATTCTTCCACGGCGGCTATGGGAAGCAGCGCCGCGGCAATGCAGTAGAAGCTCTTGGACTTGCCATCGTCGAAACTCTCCAGCATTGTCTGCAGCAGGCCTATTCGCTTTGCCTGCTGTTCCACGAATTCCTCTATGCCATGCATCCTGATGAAGTCCAGGTTTGGCCGCATGGCCCTGTGGGTCGTGAAAGAGTCATAGCCCTCCAGGTTGTCCAGCCAGGATCCGAATCTTGAACAAGGGAACTCGTCGCACTGGGCACAGACTTCGTGCTTCCTCTGCTTTACGCAGCAGGTCACATATCCGCAGGAGGGGCGTTTCTCGGGGAAATTGGGACCGGCGCAGCCTGGGCACCTCGAGTTGCCTGCCGTGTAGTACCGCGGACAGAGGCCGCAGTCGATACCGCAACAGCCAATGGTGGGAAATGCCTTGACCGGGTGTTCCTTCACTGCCATGTTCAATCACTCATTCTTCACAGCGCATCCCGGACAAGCCAGCCTCATCCGGCAGTTCTTGCAGGAGCTGCGCCTGCTGATCGCGCCGGAGTAGACGGAGTGCAGGAGCAGTCCCACCAGCACTATGACCTTGGGTATAGCGAAGTCCTGGATCATGGAAACCACGACGCAGACGAGAGGAACCAGGGTCAGAAGGCCATAGGTCATCGGAGCCAGTTTCACACCGATACTCTGGCCAAAGTCCTCAATATTGTCCTTCTTGAAAAGGAGGGCGGACAGCTTGCCCCAGCCTATCGGGCACCACTTGCCGTAGTAGTAGCATTTCGTGCAAACCAGCCATCGCAGCACTCCGAAGACCATCACGACAGCGAAGGGCAGGTAGATCCAGGCGACGATGGGTTCCAGGAACCAGCAACCGGCCGTTCCCAGCGCGATCCACAGGAGCATCAGGAGGTTGCCCAGGATCACGCCTGACTTGGGGTGTTCCTCCAATCCCTGCTGGTAGATCTTGAATTCAGTCATCACTTCGGTCCAGTCACTTGGCCTGCGGCACCAAGCTGGGCGGCGAGAGCTTGATTATGGCGTCGTACTCGGGAGGACAAATGAGGATGCAGCTCCCGCACTTGGTGCACTTGGTCTGGTCGATGACCTTGATCCCCCTCTTCTCGTCGGTGCTGATGGCTTCCACCGGGCACGACAGCACGCAGTGGTCGCAGCCCCTGCGGCACTTTTCGGGGAGTATATAGTACGCGATCAGCTCCTTGCAAACGAGCGCCGGGCAGCGCTTCTCGATGATGTGGGCTTCGTATTCGTCCCGGAAGTAGCGGACGGTGGTCAGAACCGGATTGGGTGCTGATTTGCCCAGACCGCATAGAGAGCCATTCTTCACGTCCTGGGCAAGTTCGAGGAGCAGATTGAGCGCCTCCATGGTGCCCTTGCCGGTGGTGATGTCGGTCAGGATATCCAGCATCTGCTTTGTCCCCAGGCGGCACATGGTTGACTTCCCGCAGGACTCCTTCTGAACGAAATCCATGAAATAACGGGCGGTGTCCACCATGCAGTTGTCTTCGTCCAGCACGATCATGCCGCCGGAGCCCATCATTGACCCGGCCTCAGCCAGCGAATCGAAATCAACAGGTGTGTCCAGCAGGCTGGCGGGCAGGCAGCCGCCGGAGGGGCCGCCGATCTGCACGCCCTTAAAGGCTTTCTTGTTGGGCATGCCTCCGCCAACGTCGAAGACTACCTGGCGCAGTGTGGTGCCCATCGGCACCTCAACCAAGCCTGTGTGAGCCACCTTCCCTGCCAGGGCGAAGAGCGCCGTGCCGGTGCTGCCCTTTGTGCCGATATCGGCAAACCAATCCGCACCTTTCTCGATGATCAGCGGCACGCTGGCGAAGCTCTTCACGTTGTTAAGGAGAGTGGGCTTTCCCCAGAGGCCGGATTCGGTGGAGTGAGGTGGTCTGACCCTGGGCATGCCGCGCTTGCCTTCTATCGAGTACATCAGGGCGCTGGCTTCGCCGCAGACGAAGGCACCTGCTCCCTCCACGACCTCGATCTGAAAGCTGAAGCTGGTGCCCATGATGTTCCGGCCGAGCAGGCCTGCCGCCTGCGCCTGTTTCAGGGCGAGACCCAGGCGTTTGACCGCCAGGGGGTACTCGTCGCGGACGTAGATGTACCCGTGGGGCGTGCCCGTGGTGTAGCCGGCAATGATCATACCTTCGATCACGGAATGCGGGTCGCTCTCCAGGATGGCCCGGTCGATAAAGGCTCCGGGGTCGCCTTCGTCGGCGTTGCAGATGACATACTTGGGCTGTCCGGGTGCACGATAGCAAAGCTCCCATTTGCGCCCTGCCGGGAATCCCGCGCCGCCGCGTCCTCTCAGCCCCGACTGCTTGATCGTGGCGATGATTTCTTCGGGGCGTCTGCCCAGCGCCAGAGCCAGGCTGCTGTAGCTGCCGCGAGCGTTTTAATGGTTGATGTTTTCGGTATCGATGTTGCCGCAGTGCCGCAG
>CAYYWI010000006.1:0-55907 GCA_964475375.1 uncultured Dehalococcoidia bacterium | reverse complement strand
ACCATCTGCAAGTCGCTGGCGCCGAACCATGTCTGCGTGATTACGCCGAGCCAGATTCCTTACTGCGGTATCCTTTCCTACAATGGTGCCCAAGTTACCATTGAGCTCGATCCGGAGGGATACATATTCCGCATGCCCAAGGGTGAGTGCAAGAACGAGGTGATGGGAAGCTACGTCGGCGTGGATGAGGCCGTCTATGAAAGGTCGAACCACCAGATCAAGCACTGCAACATCTTCAGTTGCATAAAGTATCCCACAACCAACTGCGGCTGCTTCGAAGGAGCGGCGTTCTATATCCCCGAGGTTGATGGAATCGGGGTCTCGGTGAGACGGTATGCCGGACTCACGCCGCTGGGGATCAAGTTTTCCCGGCTCGCCGGCACGATCTCCGGTGGTTCTCAGAACCATGGCAACAAGGGCGTCTCCATGCGCTCCATGCAGAGCAAGACGTTCCTCAAGGGCGATGGCGGCTGGAACAGAATAGTGTGGATGCCGGCAGACCTCAAGAAAGAGGTTGCCGAGTACATCCCGGAAGAAATCTATGACAAGATAGCCACGGAGCAGGATGCCATTGACCCCAAGGACTTGAAGGAATTCCTCAAGAAGAAGAATCATCCTATCGTCGAGAAGTACTGGAAGAACAGAGAGCCTCAGCCGCTTAAGGTCCCAGCACCGGGCGGGGAGTGGCCGGAGTAAACAACACCGGAGGTGGATCATGACAGAGAAGTTATGTGGTGTATGCAAGAAGAAGCCGGCGGAAGAGAAGTGCAGCGTTTGCGGCGTTCCTCTCTGCGCTGAGTGTTTGAAAGAGGTAGCCATAGAGAACCCGGGACAGAGAGTGCTGGGCGTACTGACCAGCCCTTTGAAGTCGGGTATGAAGAAGCAGAAGGTTTGCGAAAAGTGCATGAAGGAAGTGGATTTCGTTGACTAGCTGCACTATGGGCTGGCAGCAGGCTGCGGACCGTGCGGGTTCCGGTTGAGATTGCGGAAGGTTCCGGCGTCGTGAGACGCTGGAACCTTTGTCTCGTCTGAAGCAAGCTGGTTGGCCCGAGTAACCGAAAATTCTGGAGGAGAAAGCTGTGAAGGATAAGGAAGCCAAGATCGCTAACGTTGGATCTTTGAAAGTCCCCATCAACAGTGTTGTTCGTGACGTGCGGGGCCACGAGGACGAAATCATGGAGATCGTGGAAAATGACTTCGTCGAAGGACGTCACAGCAACTTCGGCGGATGGATACATCTCTTACCTGATGCTGCGGATGTTGCCGAGTTGGACCGAGCCCTTCTGGCCAGGTGCGAGCCTCTCTATACTCAGCCCAAAGGCACCTGCTCCGACTGTGAGCTCGGGCCGTGTGACCTGAAGAAGAACACCGGGAAGTGCGGGTTGGCGATGGAGTCCTACCAGGGTCGTTTGAGCTTGCGGAAAGCCTGCCGTGGCTGCATGACTCAGTTGGTGGCCAGCCGGCAGCTTCTGAATTACGCTCTCAAGCTCCATCCTGAGGACACCGAGGTGAGCATGGGCGAAATCCTGAATATTCAGGACCACGCTCCGGCCGTCACCGTCCTGTCCGGCATACAGATCAAGACCTTGAAGGACGTCAACAGGGCCCAGTCATACGGTGAGGGGCAGTTGGCCAAGCTGTTCCAGGCGAGCTTCTCGGGCACAGGGTCGGCGGCGGATTTCGAGAGCATGGTTCTGCATGCAGGCTCCGTTCTGCTTCTGGCCATGGGCGTGGCTGAGATGTTGAAGATATCCTGCTACGGCTTCATCAGCGCCGCCAACCAGGAACTGGAGACGATCGAGCAGTTCCCTCCAGCTACCCTGAATGCAGGATGGGCGTCGGTTGAAGCCGGGAAACCGGTCATAGCCTTTGTCGGTGATGACTTCCTGCCGGCGTGGTGTGCCATCAACTACCTGAAAAAGAACGAGCTGACTGAGAAGATCGAAGTGTGTGGCATGGGTGCGGCCGGCGACGATATCGTCCGGTTCTACGATCGCGGCCGGCTCATAGCTCCCATGGTCAGA
This sequence comes from uncultured Dehalococcoidia bacterium, assembly GCA_964475375.1. GTDB lineage: Bacteria > Chloroflexota > Dehalococcoidia > UBA2247 > RBG-13-53-26 > JAFGCL01. The sequence goes on along the minus strand of CAYYWI010000006.1, from coordinate 53,883 downwards.
TCGACCAAGGCTGTGCGCAATGGTGTGTTCGATGTACTGGTGGTCAGCCCCGGCTGCACTCCGCTCGACCTCATGTCCGAGGCGGCCAGGGTGGGCACCAAGGCGATCTGGGTGGGTGCTAACGGAGTTGACGGTCTGGCCGACAGCACCGATGTGCCAACCGACAAGATAGTGAAATCCCTGCTCGGTGACGCGAAGGCGGTCTGGGTCAGGGATGTGGAGAAGGCCGGAGAGGTGGCGGTCAAGGTGGCGCAGGCCCTGAAGAGGACCGGCAGCCACATCATCTCTGATGCCGATGCCGCCAAGCAGTGCAAAGAGCACAAGCAGGACTGTGATCTCTGCTCCAGCGTCTGCCCGGTGAACCTGCCGGTATCCAAGGCCGTGCGGCAACTGGCCGGCGGCGATTGGAAGGGCTTCGCCGAGGTGGAGAAGGGCTGCAACTTCTGCGGCAAGTGCGACGAAGCTTGTCCGAGCAAGGTGCAGTTGCGCGACATCATCGTGGCCGCCGAGAGAAAGCAGGCGGCGCAGGACAAGTTCCTCATGAGGCCCGGACGAGGCCCGTTCTCGATCACCGAACTCCTGCAGTCAGCGTTCGCGGTGGGATGGGGCAGCATCCCGGCCATGGTCACCATATACGCCTGCGGCGATGCCCAAAAGGATGAGGTGGCCTGGATAGCCGACGAGTTGCTCAACAGTGGCTACATGTGCTTCGTGGCCGGATGCGGCGGGGCTGAAATGGCCCGGTCCTTCAGCCCGACGAAGAAGAAGTTCCTCATGCAGCAATACAATGCTACAGCCGCTGCTCGCAACCTGGTGAACTGCGGCAGTTGTTCCGCCATCTGCCATTCAGTGCCGATGTACCTGATGCTGCGGCCTTCGGGCGGCATCTCCCTCTTCGGGAACATCCCGCCTCTGGGCGACTCCATATTCCTGGGCGGCGCCCAGTCGATCATCATCTGGGGTGGCATGCCCGACAGGATGTATGCCGTGGCGGCCGCGTGGGCGCGCATGGGTTCGACGGTCATCGTCGGACCGGCATCGTCCCTGGGTTGGAACCGCTACTTGACCGGAGACCGGTATGACCGGAGCAAGTGGTGGGTCTACCACGGCGAAACAGGCGAGAAGCGTGAGGTGGAGCCGGTGAAGGAGCACCTCATCGTGCCGGTGGAGACGAAGGAAGAGGCGCTCACCATGCTGGCCCGGTCGGTGGTCAACGTGAAGGACTACAGAGAGAGCCGTCTGACCCACCTGGAAGTCCTCATTGACTTCTACAACCGCTTCTACGATCAGCTTCCGGAGGACTGGCAGCTCTTCGTAAGGTCCGACTTCGAGCTTCCACCCCGCTACAGAAGACGCGTCGTCAACCTGCTGGCCAAGGAGTTCGGCTGGCAAGCGGACGGCATGAAGCTCATCAAGGCCAAACACCGCGATGGTAGAGTGATGAACATGTCGGAATTTGCGGGCAGCTACGGCATGGAGCAGGGTATTTACAGCACCCGTCTCATAAGCGCGACCCCGTTGCGCATCAGAGACAAGGCCCGCGAGGCCAAGTAGCCTGACAGGCTGCACAGACTGAAACGCAGGTCCGGCGCTTTCGCTTGAGGAAGCGCCGGATTCTTTTTGCCTTGCACTGACTACTTTTCCCACAGCGCGATTCACGTTATGATAGGGGTGTCTCGTTGGCACCATGCTCTTCAATCCGCCAACGCTGGCCAACGGAGGTGACCACAAATGAAGATCGTTGGCATCTGCGGCTCTCCCCGGAAAGGCAACACGGAATGGATGCTGAGAAAGCTTTTGGATGAGGCGGCCAAGGTGGGAGCGGAGACTGAGCTGATCCTGCTCCGCGAGAAGGATATCAAGGGTTGCGACGGCTGCCTGAGCTGTGAGGTGGGCGGAACTGAGCGAAAGGGCTCTTGCCACATTCAGGATGACATGCAGCAGCTTTATCCTGTGCTGATGAAGGCGGACGGCTTCGTGCTCGGCACACCTGTCTATTTCGATATGCTCTCCGGCTTGCTGAAGAACTTCATGGACCGAACGTGTCCCATCTGGCCGCATCTCGAATCGAAGCCGGTGGCAGGTGTAGCGGTCGCGGAGGCGGGTATCGGGCAGGCAATCGCCAACCTCAAGGCATACGCTGGTATCTGCAGCATGCACTGGGTCGGCCAGGTGACCGCGCTGGCGAAAACGCCGAAGCAGGTCTCAAAGGACAGGACGTAGAGCTGCGGCTTGAGCGCCTGGCCAGGAAGCTCGTGCGCACTCTGAAGACCAGGGACGAGTGATTGACGCTTGGCCGTGGTCTCAATACTTGCCTTCAACCTCGTTTCAAAGCCTTATGGCTCATGGCTCATAGCTGATGGCTCATGGCGTGGGCTTCGCCCTCTGCAAGCCCTGTGTACGACATTTTTCGTCCTTCCAGCCCCGAGGATGGTAAAATCAATCTGGATGTTGAAGTTCAAAGGACCTGCTATCTACGCAGCATTTCGGGAGTCATGTCGGTAGCTCCGTTTGATGAGTCATCGGCCGAACACTCGGCTTCCGAGTTGGAACGCCTGCGAAAGACCGTCGCTGAGCTGCAGGCACGTGAGGCGCAGTACAGGCGTGAGATAGGACAACTGCAGGAGAGCGAAGACCTTTTCCGGAGCGTCTACAGGGAATCTCCCATCTCCATCGAGCTCCTTGACGCCGGCGGCCGCATTGTTGACGTGAACAAAGCCTGCCTGGACATGTTCGGGATGCGTGAGACCGTCGATCGAAACTGGCCCGCACTGTTCGACGACCCCATTGTGCCGGACGACGTCAAGAATGCCTTGTTGAAGAACGAGACGGTGAGATATGAAGTGTCCATGGACTTCGATGATCTCCGGACACACGGCCTGTACAAAGGAACCAGACGCGGAATCGCGTCCTTTGATGTCCTGATCTGCCCTCTGGGAGCGCGAGTCGGGTCTTCTTTGACCGGATACCTCGTGGAGATGCAGGAGGTTACAGGCCTGAAGCGGGCGCAGCAGCAGCTTCGCACCTATCAGGAACAGTTGCGTTCGCTGGCATCACAGCTCTCGGTGGCCGAGGAACGCGAACGAAGGCGTCTGGCTGCCGATCTCCATGACCAAGTGGGGCAGGCCCTCGCGGTGATCAAGCTCAAGCTTGGCCCGTTGCGGCAGTCGATCGGCAACTCCGAGACCAAAAGCTATCTGGATGAGATACGTGATCTTCTGGAGAAGGCGATTTCGCAGACCCGATCGCTGACCTTCGATCTCAGCCCGCCCATGCTCTATGAACTGGGTCTGGAGCCGGCGCTGGAATGGCTGGCTGAGGAGTTCCAGGCCAAGCATGGCATCTCAACTCAGTTGCAGGATGACGGCCGGGCCAAGCCGCTGGACGACGACATACGGGGCCTTCTGTTCCGGGCAGCGAACGAACTGCTGATCAATGTGGCTAAACACGCCCGGGCCCGTGAGGTGCTGCTCTCCGTGAAGAGGGTGAATGAGAACATATGCATACAGGTGAAGGACGATGGGGTTGGGTTCGACAGCGAGGATAGCACGCGGCCGGCACACGGATTCGGCCTTTTCAATATCAGAGAGCGGCTGACAGCAATAGGCGGGCATATTGAGATAAAATCAAAGCCGGGTTGGGGAACTGCGGTTATTCTCGTGGCTCCTCTAAGTGGTGACAAGTCTGCTTCGGAGAAGACGAATTGACCATCAGGATCATGCTGGCTGATGACCACGGCATCGTTCGGGCGGGGTTGGCGTCCCTGATCAACAAAGAACCGGGTATGGCGGTGGTCGGTGAGGCGGAGAACGGCCGCAGGGCAGTGGAACTGGTCAGAGAGATGAGACCCGACGTTGTAGTGATGGATCTGACCATGCCGGAGATGAGCGGCTTCGAGGCCACGCGGCAGATAGCGGCGGATTGCCCTGAAACCAAGGTGCTTGCCCTGTCCATGCATTCGGACAAGAGATTTGTGGCTGAGGCGCTCAACGCAGGGGCATCAGGTTATCTGCTGAAGGACTGCGCCTTCGAGGAACTGATCCGGGCGGTCAATGTGGTGACTTCAGGGCAGGTCTATCTGAGCCCGGGAGTGGCCGGTATGGTGGTGGACACGTATGTGCGAAATCCGAAAGCTGCGCGGCTTTCTACACTGTCCAACCTGACCCCGAGAGAGCGCGAGGTGCTGCAGCTTATAGCCGAAGGCAAGAACGTCAAAACGATCGCCTCAACCCTCAATGTGAGCGTGAAGACGGTGGAGTTTCACCGCCAGCAGATCATGCACAAACTGAAGATAGACCACGTGGCCGGTCTGACAAAATACGCCATCCGCGAAGGCCTCACCTCCGTCGAGGATTAGCCGCACGGCCATGCCCCAAGGTTTTTCGAGTGCAAGAACCAGCTTTATCCTGATTGTCATCCTGTTCGGACCTCCCTAATATTGAACTCGCAGGTTCTACCGAAGTGCCTTGTTTTCTCTTTCAATTCTTTCTCCGCAGTAGCGCGGCAACTCTCCAAATTGCCGATACATCTTGGACATCCCTGACAACCCCGCTTTGCAGAGGAGCCGAATGGAACTGAAGGACTATAGCGGACCGTACATCCCCAACTTGAAGTATGAGGACTTCTCCAAAGAAGTGCTGGTCAAGCTGCTGCTTGCCTATTCCAGAGAGGTGAACGTACTTCCCACGTACTGGGCGGCGGAAGTCCGCAAGCGCCTGGGACGCGATGTGGAGAGGGAATGCCTTCTGTCCACCTGGACCAGGATCGGCAAGTATGAGACAGTGTGGGCCATGGAGGCGGCTAATATCAAGGGCAATGATGTGGAGTCCTATATCAAGGCAACGCAACTGATGGGCTCGTTTGCCCAGGGTTACTACAAATACGATTTCGATCTGAAGAACAGGAACCATGCAATCCTTACCGTCCACTACTGTCCTGCGTTCAATGCCATGGAGATGCAGGGTGACCTGGAGCATCTGGACTGGGTGTGCAAGGTCCTGGAATACGAAGCTATGAAGGCCTATGTGAGGCCGGTGAATCCTGACATCCAGGTGAGGTGTTTGAGGGCGGGCTGCCGCCAGAGCAAGGATGAAGTCCACTGTAAGTGGGAATTCAAGCAGGAGACCAGATAGCGCACTGATTTGACTGGCTGGCAAGTCAGCTTTGCTTGGACTGTGCTCTTGCCGGTATCATTTTAGTTAGGATTCGCAAGTCGACGAAAGGGGTTATGTAGATGGCTATTCCAGAGGAAGAAGCAGTATCCAAGCTCCCGCCGGGGAGAATTTTTCAGTTACCCACCGATCTTGAACATTTATGGGATGGCCTGGACGACATTGGACTTGGGTTGAGGTGGCTGAGCGAAGTCAAGAAGGCCGACATGCACATCGAGCTGGGTGGCCCGAAGTGGGACTACAAGATGTTCTCCATCTTCTACATCGAGGAAGACCCGGAGAAGGTGAAAGACGGGGAAGTCAAACTCATCGGCCCTGACATATCTGAGGTAGCGCCGGGCACTTCGCTGCCGGGTGCTTTCACTATCAGGATCTATGGCAAGACCTTGACCCAGAAGCACCAGGGCTATGTCTCCAGACAGATTGGGACTGCTCTCCAGGGTATCGAGGGCTTCATGCTCTTCGGTACGCCGGATTCCCTCTGGATACGTATCAGCAAGGATGTCTCCAAGAGGCTGACCTTTGCCAAGATTTCCCAGTTCTGCTACGCCACGGCCAAGACGCTGATGCCTCAGGTGGATTCCATAGCCTTCTTCTGGGCAGTTGGCGCTCCGGAGGTCGGCGGTGTTGAGATGATCAATCCGCTGGTGGACTGGGCCAAAGAGAAATTCAAGATCATCAGCGCCAAGGAGCTCTATGACGACGAAGACGTCGAGAATTTCTATGGCTGCACCATCTGCAAGTCCCTGGCGCCGAACCATGCCTGTGTTCTTACGCCCAGCGCTCTGCCATACTGCGGCATCATTGGCTATGACTCGGCCAAGGTGACGGCGGAGATAGACCCGGAAGGATATGTCTTCACCATCCCCAAGGGTGAATGTCTGGATAAACAGAAGGGACACTATACCGGCGTGGACCAGGCTATATGGGAGAGATGCAATCATCTGGTCAACCGCGTGAACATCTACAGCAGCATAAGGTACCCGACGACCAACTGCGGATGCTTCGAAGCAGCATCCTTCTACATACCGGAAGTGGACGGCATCGGCCTGGCCATGCGGCGATACACCGGCATGACTCCGCTCGGTGTCAAGTTCTCTACTTTGGCGGGGACCATCTCCGGCGGCGCCCAGAATCATGGATTCAAGGGACTCTCTATCGCCGGCATGGCGAGCAAAAACTTCCTCAAGGGCGACGGCGGCTGGAACAGGATAGTCTGGATGCCGGCGGACCTTAAGCGGGATATTGCGGACGTGATCCCGGAAGAGGTCTACGACAAGATTATTACCAATGAAGAGACCTTGGACGTCGGGGTGCTTAAGGAATTACTGAGCAAGAACGGGCATCCGATAACAAAGCTGTTCTGGAAGAACGGAGAACCGCAGCCGTTGAAACTGCCTCTTCCGGGCGAAGACTGGCCTGACGAAGGGTAAGCGGTAGATTGGGGGATAGACATGTCAGAGAATCTGTGCGGCGTATGTCAGAAAAAGGAAGCTCAGGAGACATGCAAGGAGTGCGGTGTTGCTCTTTGTGACGAGTGCGTTCGCGAGGTGAGGATCGACTCGACCAGGCCCGGCCAGAGGATGATGGGCCGGATCACCAGCCCCATGAAGTCGGCTTCACAGAAGATCAAGGTCTGTGAGAAGTGCTTCAAGGAAAAAGAGTTTCTCGGATAGCCTGAACAGGCCCTTGCCACAATCTGATCGTTTGAGGAGATGAACAGTGGAAGATAAGTGGATTGCACATGTTGGACCGCATAAGGTTGACATAAGACAAGTGGTGCGTGATCCACGCGGTATCGAGGACATAGTCAAGGAGATTCTGGAGAAGGACTTTGTTGAGAGCCGCTACGCGCAATTCGGTGCCTCTCTGAACATAATGCCGGAGTCGGCTGATCTGGAAGACTGGGATCGCGCTCTGCTGGAGAGATACGAGCCGCTGTACGCCAGCCCTCAAGGAGTCTGCACCGATTGTGGCCTGGGGCCGTGCAACCTGAAAGAAGGCAATGGGAATTGCGGACTGAGCTTCGACGCATATCAGGGCCGGTTGAGTCTGAGAAAGGCTTGCCGCGGCTGCGCAAGCCAGATGGTCGCCACGCGAAGCCTGATGAACTACGCGTTGAAGCTGCACAGCGAGGACACGCCGGTCAGCATGGGCGATCTCCTGACCATGTCTGATTCCTGCCCTCCCGTGGGTCTGGTGAGCGGCATACCGGTGAAGACGCTCAAGCAGCTCAATCGGGCTCTCTCCTATGGTGAGGTGCAACTGGGCAAGCTCGTGTCCGCCAGCTTCTCGGGGACAGGCGATGCGGCCGGCTTTGAGAGCATGACGATGCACGCCGGTTCGATCCTTTTGCTGGCTATGGGCGTTGCTGAGATGCTCAAGGTGTCCTGTTTCGGCTTCATCTCTGCGGCGAAGCAGAAGATCGACGAACTGGAGAATTTCCCTCCAGCCAAGGTGACCGGAGGTTTTGCATCAATACAGGCGGGCAAGCCGGTTATCGCCTTTGCCGGCGATGATTTCCTGCCGGCGTGGTGCGCCGTTGATTTGCTGAAGAAGGCCGGGTCTCTGGACAAGGTGGAGATCTGCGGAATCGGGCCTGCCGGCGATGACATTGTCCGTTTCTATGATAAGGGCCATATCATAGCGCCTATGGTGCGTGCGGGCAAGGCCATCAGGAACGGTGTATTCGATGTGGTTGTGGCCAGCGCTTCGTGCATGCCGCTGGATCTGGCGTCCGAGGCTGCCCGAGTGGACAGCAAGTTTATCTGGGTGGGATCGAACGGCGTTTCCGGCGTTGCCGACAGCACGGACGTGGCGGTTGACAAGATAGTTGGTGACTTGGTTGGCGGCGGGAAGGCCGCCTGGATCAGAGATGCTGAGAAGGCCGCTGAGGTGGCGGTCAAAGTGGCTCAGACGGTGAAGCGGACCGCACATGTCATGAGTGACGATGCCGCCGTGGCCGAGACGAAGAAGTGCCAGGCCAATTGCGACCTCTGCTCTATGGCCTGTCCGAACGACCTGCCGGTTTCCAAGGCGTTGAAGTCCCTCAGCGCCGGCAAGTGGGAGACGTTCTTTGAGGTTGAGAAGGGCTGCTTCTTCTGCGGCAAGTGTGAAGCTGCCTGCCCGTCCAAGATACAAGTGCGCGACATCATCGTTGCTGCTGAGAGAAAGCAAGCGGCCAAGGACAAGTTCGTTATGAGGCCGGGCAGAGGACCGCTGCCGCTCACCGAGATACTGCAGTCGGCCTTCTCCATGGTCTGGGGCAATGCTCCGGGTATCGTGATCATAGCGGGCTGCGGCGATGCACCTCGCGAAGAGATCGGCTGGCTGGCATATGAGCTGACCAGAAGGAACTGCATCGTCTTCACGGCGGGATGCGGTGCGTCTGAGTTGGCCAGACACTACATCGACAGCAAGGGCAAGTATGTTTTCGAGCCTTACCTGGCGTCCATCGAGCCGCGATCGCTGATCAACTGCGGCGGCTGCGCGGCTATCTCGTTGGCCAACAACATGTACATGTACTCGCGTGCGGCAGGCGGTATCCCACTGTATGGTGGAATACCGGAGGTCGGTGAGGGATCGCTGTACACCACGTTCTCACTGCTGCTGTGGGGCGGTTTGCCCGACCGGATGTATGCTGTGGCTGCAGCGTATGCCCGGCTGGGGATCAGGGTGGTGGTGGGGCCTGCTTCCGGACTGACCTGGGGCCGATACATGGTTGGGGACAGGTACGACCGCAGCAAGTGGTTTGTGTACCACGGAGACGATGGGAAGAAGAGAGAGACCGAGCCTATTCCGGAGCATCTGCTGGTTCCGGTGGAGACCAAGGAAGAGGCCCTCACTATGATTCCGCGCATGTTCTTCAGCACCTCGGAGATGAGGGAAGGCCGGGCGGCGCGCATGGACTTCTACCTGGAGCTCTACCGAATCTTCTACAATGAGCTGCCTGAGGACTGGCATCTGTTGATCCGGTCTCACCTGGACATACCGACCAGGCACCGCATCAAGCTGCTCAAGATACTGCGGGATGAGCATGGCTGGGAAGGCGACATGCTGAAGGTCACCAAGGCCCGGAACCGCGATGGCAAGCTGTTGACTCTCTCAGAGTTCAACACCAGCTATGGCATGGAGCTCGGCCGGTACCATTGCCATCTGCAGAGGTTGTTGCCGAACAGCGTTAAGAAGCAGAAGAAGAGCGACTAGTCTTCTTCCGTCTCTTCTTCTTCAGGCTTGACCAGGTCTATCGCGCTGAAGGGGCACTTCTCAGCGCAGAGGTTGCAGATGTCCAGACCCGGAGTGGCTCGTTTGCAGCTCGACCACTGTATGACCTGAAGGTTGCCGTCCACAATCTTCAGCGGCGGCGGCACGGATGCTCGCTGTGAGAAGCGGCCTCCCTTTGTGATGGTAGTCAGTGCTCTGTTGCATACGGTGACGCAGTCGCCGCAGCCGGTGCACCGTGACTTGTCCAGGACGTGCTCGGTTCCCTTGATGAGCTCGCCTTCGCCCAGCATCTCCTTGAGCATCAGGTACGACTCGCCGAATTCCTCTGTCAGCAGCGGCGGGCAACCCTCGGGCTTCTTACCCCGGCTTATGAGGTCAAAAGCGAAAGCGTAACAGGTGGCCGAGCCGCATTTCTTGCAGTTGGTGCGCGGCAGCAACCTGTATATTTGCAGCGGCTGAAGCTCTTTTTTAGGCAAGATCCCTTCTCACAAACAGATCTGATAGTGGCGTGATGTTCTTGTCGGTAGGTACGGCCTGGGCTTGAATGTGCCTGGTGCCCGGTAATCTCGACGATTTTGGATCGTAGCCGGCCAGGCGGTTCGTATAGAGGCTGAAAGCCATGCAGCCTGTGCCTTCCTGGCATGTGCTGTCCATCTTCACATTGATGACTATCGATCCTGCGGGACTGACAAGCTCGAGCCTGGCGCTGTCCTTCAGGCTCAGCTTCTTGATGTCAGCCGGGGAAAGGCGCAGGACGGCAGCTTTCTTCTGGTAAGCATCTCCCCATCCTTCCTTCTGCTGCACGATGGACAGATGGGCATCATCGTGAGCCACGATGATGAGCCGGATGCCTTGCTGTGGCGATGTCATGGCCGCACCTTCTCCAGAAGTTGCCTGAGGACTTCCGCCTCTGCCGGGTATCCGTTCCTGATCGGTTCCGCCAGAGTGATGTTGTCCCCATCAAAACGTACCATGCTGCCGCTTGACTCCAAGCCCGGCACCGATGTGGGTATCACGACGTCGGCCACCTGTGCGGTCAGCGTGGATGAGTGATCCAGACAGATGATGTTGGTGTTTCGCAGATTGCCCATGAGCGACTGGGGCAGCATGGTGAAGGGGTCAGAGCCGACGATCAGTATGCAGTCCGAGGCGCGGTTCTGTACCTGCTCCGCAAAGGAGAACTCGCGCCCGTGAGAAATGCCGTTGGCGAAGCTGACTTGGTTGACATAACCAATCTCTTTTCGGAGCAGTTGATTAAATCCGAGCATGTTGGTCTCGGATATCATCGGGATCACGGCGAAGCGAAGCGACTGACTGAGCATGCCGACCATTTTGGTGAAGCTGCCGAAGTCGCCATCCAGGGAATGAACCAGACCCAGCCCGCAGAACATGGCGCAGAACTTGGATTTCGTGATCAGTTCTGCCAGCAGTTTCGCTTTCGCTATAGATTCCGGTGACTCGTGCAAGAGGCCCGCGATCAGTTCTCTATCGCTGCCGGGTTTAATCTTAAAGGAGGGCTTGGACATTGCCGTCAGCTCGGTCTGACGGACATCGATAGAAGTGAGCGTAACCTTGGGAAACCACCCCGCCGGGGTGAAATCGGTGTAAGCGTAGTAGGTGTACTTGGAGAGGTGCCGGGGATGGGTGGCGGTGGGATTGGCTCCCCAGTACAGAAGCAGGTCAGCCTTGTCTTTCAACTGGGACAATGAACAGTTGGGCAGCTCTCCAGTGAGGATTTTTTCGACGAGAGGTCCGTAGGAAAACGACGAAGAATCGTCAAGAGTCGCCTCAAGCCTCCGGGCCAGCTCAATTGCAAGGCCCTGAGTCTCCACGGTCGAATTGTCCAGGCCGAATATGAGAGGCTTTTTGGCTCTGGAAAGGAGCCGGACGGCTTCCTCGATCGCCTCATCCGTGGTGCAGCTCCGGCCTTTGATGCTGCTCTTCGGGCGACGCTCGGTGTTGAAGGCTGACTGGATATAGGCTGCGCCTTTGGCGCAGGCGTTTTCCGTCTTTCCAAGGCGGCCGTCTTCAATCTCGACCTGAATGTCGTCGCAAAGGCAGCCACAGCCGGTGCAGACTAGAGTCTTGTTCATTGTACTTGTCTATTCAACCCCCTGAATCCCCATTTCGCAAAGGGGGACTGAGGGGGATTTGAACTGAGGGACACCCTCAGACTCCCGGCAGGAAGCATCCTGCACCTCTTTCGTGGCTGTCAGGTCTTGGACCTGACGCCTTTGTCTCAGAACTCGTTCTGAACCCCCTGAATCCCCTTTCGCAAAGGGGGACTGAGGGGGATTAAACTGAGGGACACCCCCAGACCCTCGGCAAAGGGGCTTTTCTCCTCTGCACACCCTAGACGGGTGGCACGGGCGAAGCGGAGCTTGCCCGTGAGGAGCGATCGCAGGGAGGACTTTCGGCACGACCATAATCTCCTGTCATCCACCGGAAGCGCGCGCCGCCGCTGCTTCCTCCAGCACGGTTGACGACAACTCCTCGGCCCCGATGAGATATATCCTTCCCTTGCCGGTCTTGGCGATCCTTCTCATCAGCTCCGGGTCGGCGGAGCGCTGGTTGATGCAGATGCAGGATATGGTGATGCCTCGCCGCGCCACGTTGGCCGCCTGCCTCAGCGCGTACTTCTGCGGAGATGGATGGGGAGCTGTGGCGTCACCGTCGGAAATGAGAATAACGTGCTGCTTTGCCCTGCCCTTGGGATGATGTTCCAGAAGCTCGCAGGCCTTTGACAGGCCGTAGCCGATATTGGTGAAGGCGTTCTCGTGCAGTTCGAGGTCGATCAGCTTCCGCGTTGCCTTATGAGGACTGGCGGTCAGATCGACCACCACATCGGCCAGGTTGGAGAATGAGATGACGGCCACCCTATCCTTGTACGTGGTTGCCGCCAGCGTGAGGGCTATGGCGCTCTCCTTGGCGAACCAGAACTTCTCCAACTGCAGCATGGTGCCGGACACGTCGATCACCAGCACAATATCCATCCTGGTGCGGATGTCCTTGATGTTGACCAGTATGTCCTCTCTGGTGATATGCTGCCTCCGGTTGCGGATGGCTTCTCTCACTGTGTCCCTGAACGAGATGTCGCGGTACTTGTCCCCGAACCTGTAGTGCCGTGTGCCGACTATCCGGCCTTCTCCCAGGCTCAGCTTCTTGCCCGAAGCGTGCTTGCCATAACCGTAAAGATTAGCGCCCTCGTCGAGTCGCGGTGTCAGCTTCTCCAGCAGCACGTTGATGCCACGCTGGCTCAGCATCCATCCGCTGCTGGTGCGTTCCAGGATGTCCTGCTTCTCCAGGAACTCCAGCGTCTTGGCCAGCGCCTGCTGCTCCAGAAATTGTGCGATCCTCTCCTTCTCCTTCCGATACTCCTCGACCTCCAGCAGCAGCGCATCGTCCAGGTTGTCGGCCTTGTACCTCTCCGGATAGAGTTCCGGCAGGCGGGCAGCGATGTCGTGGTAAAGCTTGGCCAGCCTGGTATCGGGGAACCTCTTGATCCTCCTGAGAAGCAGGTCGAACGCGCCGTACTTCAGAGGCTTCCGCAGCTTGTCCTCTCTGGCGATCTCTTCTACAAGGGCCAGCACGTCCTCTTTGGTGAGAACGGCCAGTTCCTCTTTGTGGGTTTTCACCTCGCCGGTGACCTTGCTCACGATCTCATCGATAATCTCTTCTCTTTTGCCCGGCAGGTCCACCTCAGCGGACAGCTTGAGGCGGTGTGGCAGCGATACGTTGGCGGCAACGGCCAGCATCGTGTCTTCACCGTCGTAGCCCAGCTCCGGCAGGCGGGCCAGGTACTCAGCGTTCCTGATCATGCCGCGCGTGCCCACGCCTCGCTCAACTTCCATATGGTGTCTGGTCTCGTTCACAATCCGGATGGCCTGCTCCAGGACATCGTCACTCAGCGTCCCGGCTTCCTTGCCCATGCGGCTCCGCACTATCCTCTTTTGCTTCTGCGGGTCTTCCACGTGTCCCAGGCGAACGACGTCGAAGTTGTCCAGGAAATCCAGCGACAGCCCCTTCAACGTGTCTTCGCCGCCGGTGGCTACCACCAGAGTGTCCAGTTCAATCTTGTGCTCCAGGACGCCGATGCTGATGCTGCCGCCCTGCACGGCATACATGATCACGTTCAGCACACGCTCCGGCACCCTGTCGATGAAGTCTATGAGCAGTATTCCTCTGTTGGCCCTCAGCAGTTTGCCGGGCATGAAGGATTCGGGAGAGTAAATGCCTTTCTTCAAGGCAACCTCCGGGTTGAGGTCTCCGATGAGGTCCTCGACCATCAGTCCCCCGCTCCCCTGGACTCTTGTCATTCTCTTCTCTGCCGGGAGGGTTGTGCTGCGAAGGGTTTCGCCTTTGGCTTTCCTCTCCAGGCACCACGGGCACGAGGCGTCCTCAGGCGCACAGTTCATGGGGCAGCCCTCGACTACTTCAATGTCGCCGAGAACAGTCCAGAGGTTGCCGGCCACGCTGGTTTTGCCGCTTCCGGGCGGGCCGAGGATCATCAGGTGATGGCCGCTGCAGATGCTGCTCAGCAGATCCTGCTTCTCAGAGTCCTGCAGTTCGAGATCGCCAAAAACTGAACGGCTCAGCCCGCCCGGGCCAAGTCTGAAGAGTGTCTTGATGATTTCTTGTCTGAGCAACTTCTTGTGTCCGGAATCAGGCATAGCTGAGAATCTTCTGGCAGATCTCGTCAATGGCTTTGGCGGCGGGGGAATCCCTGGGAATATCGCTGACCGGTTTGCCCATCACGTCATATTCCGCTACCACCGGATCAAACGGGACGTAGACGGCTATCTCCACCCCATTCTCCCTGGCGAGTTGTTCAGCGCGGGCTCTGTTCTCCGGCGTAACGCGGTTGACCACCACCAGTATAGCGCCGAACTGAATCAGCAGTTCCTTGGATATCTCCATGACTCTTCTGGCCGTATGGAACGCATTGTTGGTGGGCTCGACCACTACCAGCATGATGTCAACATCGCGCGTGGTCCGCCGGCTGAGGTGCTCCAGACCGGCATGGCAGTCGATCACCGTGAAGTCGTAGCCTCTGGCCCTGGTGTCGATCACCTGCCTTATGACATGGTTGACTGAGCAGTAACAGCCTTCTCCTTCGGAGCGGCCCATGACTATGATGTCGAATTGGGGGAATTCCTCTATTGACTCATGAATGGATAGTTCCAAATGCTCCTGCTTGGAGGCGGCAACGGCGCTGCGGGCCGGGGCGTTGATGATAGCTTCGCGGGATTCGCCCACGCTCTTGGTCACCTTCACTCCCAACGCCTGAGGCAGATTGGAGTCCGGGTCGGCATCGATGGCCAGCACTGATCCATGCTCGGACAGACGCTTGATCAGCGTGCTTGAGATGAAGGTCTTGCCAACCCCGCCTTTTCCCGACAGTGCGATGGACAATCCTCTGACGGTCATCTTTGCCTGCCATCCAGAACGTTATCCAGCAGCTCGTTGATCAAGTCGATCTGGGAGTCGTAGAACTTGGACTCGGGAGACGGCTTGATCCGGCTGCCCAGCGAAGAGGCTGCCATTTGCCTGATGTCATCGACAGTGGCCTCCGACCGATTCTCCAGGCTCGCCACAGCCTGCACTTTCTCGTAGAGCGACAAGGTGGCCCGCACGCTGGCGGCCTGGTCCAGTTCCTTTGACCAGGGTTCTTCCCGGGTGGCCCTGACCAGGGCAACCACGCTGTTGACGACATCGTCCGGAACCTTGATGTTGTCCATCCTCAGGCCGTGCTTCAGGAGGATCTCCTTCTCGCGATCTGCGGTTTCCGGGTAGCCCATCTTGACCACGTCGAACCTGTCGAGGAGGACATCTGAGAGCTCTTCCACGCCGGCGCGTTCCCTGGGGTTCATGGTGGCGATCATCACGAAATCAGCGGGGTAATCCACATCGTAAGGCCCGATGGTGGCGATGCCCTCTTCGAGAACCTGCAGCAGAGCGTTCTGCAGCTTCTCGGTGACCCGGTTCAATTCGTCGAAGAAGACGACGCCGCGATTGCCCTTGAGCAGCTTCCCCGGTATGAAGGCCCGGTAGTCCTGAGGGCCGTACTTGAAGGCCTGAGTGGGATCGATATCTCCCAGCAGGTCCTCAGCGGTGAGGTCGGGCGAGCCCTGCAGTCTGATGAATCGCTGTTCGCCCTGGATGGTGATGCTCTCCAGCTTCCCACCTGCTGCTTTCTTTACTCTGCACTGTGGACACACCGGCGCTTCCGGGTTGCAATGGTAGGGGCAGTCCTTCACGGCGGAGATGGCAGGCAAGGCGGCCGCTATGTGCTTGGCCAATGTGGTCTTCCCTACGCCGGGCGGTCCCTCGATGAGCACGTGATGGCCTGCCAGCAGCGAGGCCAGAATCTTCTTCTTGGCATCCTCTTGTCCCACTATGACCGAAAGCATGTCTCTGCCTTCGGTGGCTGACTTGAGAATGGTCTCCCTTAGTCCCTCAATCATGGTTCCTCCTAGCCTAGAGTATACAATAGGAGCGTGGATTGAAACCAATCGGGATGGCCTCGGTGACGCTTGACCGCAAATGCCTCGCGAGCGGGTAGGTCAAGGACCTGAAACTCACCAAATACGTGGCAAGGTGCAAAGTGGAGGGTAATGGGAACTCCCCCTCACCCCCTCTTTGCCAAAGAGGGGAGGCGCGTAGCTTGGGGGCGTTGGATCCTGCGTTCAGATTCAGCTTGCCGGACCAGCAAGCAAGTGAGGTCGTAGACCTGACGCTCATCGGATATCGATCAGTTCCGTGGTTCTTCCTGCCGGGATGACCTGCGGAGATGCCACTCAGTCAGGAGAACAGTGATTACGAGAGGAATCAGGAGCAGCCCCATGAAGATGAAGAACATCAAGGTTCCATTCTTCTCTTCAACTCCAAATGACAGTATTCCGAAGACTGCAAGGACCAACCCGGATACTGCCAGACACCGGCCGGAGAAACGGTTCGCTTTGATCCAGAGTTCCTGGGATGACATTGACTTGGCGGTACGGTAGCCCACCAAACAATTGGGTTTCCAGTTCTTTGCCCGGGCCAACAGAACACCGATTACAATCCACAATAGCCCAAGTGCGATACTTGTTGCCCCAAGTACGAGCATGTTCGTTCCCTCCTCTGTTGCTCTGCCTACTCTGCAACACCTCAATTAATTCTGATTGAAGTGTGTCTTACATGTCAAGGATTCTGTCCCCCACTTCACAGGAGATGGGACAACGCAAGATGCCGCTTCTGACACGAGCGTGCTCCTTCTTCTGATACAATGGCCTGACTACTGGGAACTCCCCCTCACCCCCTCTTTGTCAAAGAGGGGGTAGGCGGAAGCCTGGGGGCGTTGGATCGCGACGAAGAGGTCTCCTCTCCAAGGTGGGGGGGCAGCGACAAAGGGGAACGTCAGGTATGCAGACATTCAACAGGTCTTCCACCAGAGCCAAGCGAAAGAACCTTCGCAAGAGCCAGACTGAAGCGGAGATGGTACTGTGGCAGAAACTCCGGGGCAAGGGCTTCATGGGCTGCAAATTCTACCGTCAATATGGTATCGGTGAATACATCGTCGATTTCTATTGCCCACAACGCAAGCTGGTTATTGAGATTGATGGGAGTCAACATTCTTTTGGCGAGGGCAGAGAATACGATGAGTCGCGTGAAGAATACATGAGTTCTCTGACTATAAAGACGATCCGGTTCAGCAACCTCGACGTCTTGCAGAATGTCGAAGGAGTTCTGACGGAGATCGCGAAGGAACTCGAACTCCCGCCTACCCCCTCTTTGACAAAGAGGGGGTAGGCGGGAGCCTGGGGGCGTTGAGTGACCGCCCTACCTCTGACGCGAGCACGCTCGTTCTGCTATAATGGCCTCACCACATGAACAAGCCGGGTGACAAGATGCTTACCGTGGCAGAGATAAACAATACCTTTGCTGAAAAGGGCGTGTACATTAAGCTGCCTCTTCCTGCCAGCTTCGTGGTGAAGAACCTCGCCATTCTGGAGCGGAAGAAGACGCCGGGAGGCGTGGCTCTGCTGCTGAGCATCCGGTTCATCAACGACAAGGGCGAGGAACTCTCCGACCTGTTCCATTGCGAAGGCGCGGTTGAATCAGAGGAGAAGAAACGGGCAGCCACGGCTGAGATTGAACAGCCGCCGCTGGCGGTCCTCCTCCCTCTGCGTTCGCAGGAAGGGTTCGAGAATGATGAGGCTGCCAGAGCCTATCTCCAGGATTCTTTCACTCATCTGCTTCATGATAAGGGCTACAGCCAGGTGGAGCGGGATGATGTCGAACTCTACTTTGAGTTTCAAGGGCACGGCTTCTTCCTCGAGTTGGCTGAGCGCTGCGACGAGGCTGCACTGTCCAAGGCCAGGAAACTCGCGGAGCTTCGCGAGAAGAACGGCGTTGACCACGACTACGGTCTGGTCATCCCCGCTTTTCAGGAGACCCTCGGAGTGTCGCTCCTGGTGCAGGACCGCTGGATGTTGCGCAACCAGGAGTATCTAAGCATAAACCGTATCGGAGTCTACGGCGTGGACAATTGGAACCCGAACCTGATCTACTCCTTCACAGTGCACCCGGGGCCGAGGGAAATGAAGAGGTACTTCATGATGACGGGGTCCAAGTGGAACTTGGTCCGCAGCCGGTACGTGTTGAAGAGGCCCAAGAGGAGGGAGGCTGAGATCGACCTCCCCCCGCGCAGTTCGTAGCCCCGCCGCCTTGGAAGCTGTGGTAGAATCGAAAAGGAACCCAGATAGGCGTTCGGGGGGATAGAGAAGCAGGCGATGACAGCAGTCCTGAGCAAGCGGAACTGTGGTTGCACTCGCCTTCTCTACAAGTGAGCTAAGTACCTTACACTCGGTTTTCACTCGTTTACAATTTCTTCCTGTGGAGTGTGAATTAT
This sequence comes from uncultured Dehalococcoidia bacterium, assembly GCA_964475375.1. Lineage (GTDB taxonomy): Bacteria > Chloroflexota > Dehalococcoidia > UBA2247 > RBG-13-53-26 > JAFGCL01. The sequence goes on along the minus strand of CAYYWI010000006.1, from coordinate 35,595 downwards.
GGTATCTATGGGGCCGGAGAGACTGACCGAGCAAGCACAAGAAGCACTGGCCGCTTCACAAGAGATGGTCAGGCGATATCGCCACAGCCAGTGGGATGTTGAGCATATCCTGCTGGCCCTTTTGGAGCAGCAGGGCAGCTTGACCAGTGAGATACTCAAGGGGCTTGGCGTCAGCGATCAGTTGGTAAAGCAGCAAACCGAACTGGTTCTGGAAAAGGTGCCCAAGGTCACATACGAGGGGGCGCAGATATTCGCCACGCCTCGCATCCCGACCATCCTCAATTCAGCGGCAGCAGAGGCAGACAGGCTGAAGGATGAGTTCGTCGGCGTTGAGCATATCCTGATTGCCATCGCTGGTGAACAGCAGGGCGAGGCGGCTCGCATCCTTCGGGCCAACGGCGTCGATCAGGAGAGCATATATCGGGCTTTGCGCAATATCCGGGGAGGCCATCGAGTTATGGACAGAAAAGCTGAAAGCAAGTATCGGAGCCTGGACAAATACGGTCGCGATCTTACCGAGCTGGCCAGGAGCGGCAAGTTGGACCCGGTGATTGGCCGTGACGATGAGATCCGCCGGGTGATGCAGATACTTTCGCGGCGCACCAAGAACAACCCTATCATCATTGGCGAGGCCGGTGTAGGCAAGACCGCTATCGCTGAGGGCCTGGCGGAGAAGATTGTGGCCGATGACGTTCCTGATTCGCTTAAGAACAAGAGGATGATTGCGCTGAACATGACGTCACTGGTGGCCGGCAGCAAGTTCAGGGGCGAGTTCGAAGACAGGTTGAAGGCTGTGATCGACGAGGTCCGCCAGTCGGAGGGCGAGGTCATCCTTTTCATTGACGAGTTCCATACCGTGGTGGGCGCTGGGGCAGCGGAGGGTGCTATCGATGCCAGCAATATTCTCAAGCCGGCCCTGGCCCGGGGCGAGCTGCAGTGCATAGGAGCCACGACTCTCGATGAGTACCGCCAGCGCATTGAGAAAGACAAGGCTCTTGAGCGGCGGCTGCAGCCCGTCTTCATTGATCAGCCGAGTGTTGAGGCCACCGTGGAGATGTTGAAGGGGCTGAAGCCGAGATATGAGGCGCACCACAAGATCGAGATCGCAGACTCAGCGCTGGAAGCTGCGGCCAAGCTTTCGCACCGCTACATCACCGATCGCTTCCTGCCGGACAAGGCCATCGACCTGATTGACGAGGCAGCCAGCAAGCTGCGCATCGATCTGGAGAGCGCTCCTTCGGAGGTCAAGCAATTGGAGCAGGAGGTGAGACGCCTGGCCAATGAAGAGGAGTCTGCTTCACAGCGGGGCGACTACCAGCACGCCGCCGAACTGAAGGCGGAGATGCTGCGCACAGATGAGGAATACAAGGCGGCCAAGAACGCATGGTTGGGCGAGAAGAAGATTGATCGCGTTGTGGACGAAGGCGATATCGCCGAGCTTGTCTCCAAGTGGACCGGCATACCGGTTACCAGGATGTTGGAGAGCGAGTCGAAGAAGCTGGTCAACATGGAGGAGGAGCTGCACAAGAGGATTGTGAATCAGGAGAAAGCCGTAGTGGCGGTCTCCGAGGCTATCCGGCGGGCCAGAGCCGGGTTGAAGGACCCGAAGCGGCCCATCGGCAGTTTCATGTTCCTCGGTCCCACCGGTGTCGGCAAGACGGAACTGGCGCGGGCGCTCGCTGCATTCCTGTTCGATGATGAGAATGCCATGGTTCGCCTGGATATGTCGGAGTACATGGAGAAGCACACGGTTTCGAGATTGATCGGTGCTCCGCCGGGATACATTGGGTATGAAGAAGGCGGGCAGCTTACCGAACTGGTGAGGCGCCGCCCCTTCCGGGTGATCCTGTTTGATGAAATAGAAAAGGCCCATCCGGATGTGTTCAATATCCTGCTGCAGATACTGGAGGATGGCAGGCTGACTGACGGCCACGGCCGGATGGTGGACTTCAAGAACGTAGTTGTCATAATGACGAGCAATCTGGGAACGCAAGAGGTGCAGAGGCAGAGCATCGGCTTCCGCCCGGACAAAGAACTCGATCAGGAAAAGCTGCGCCAGACCATCAAGAACGCTCTGAAACAGGCCTTCAGGCCCGAGCTCATCAACCGGATCGACGAGATCATCATCTTTGACGCGCTCAACCAGCAGCAATTGCGCCAGATCGTTGACCTGCTGATCGGGGAAGTGAAGAAGCGCTGACCGATGCCGCGAAGTCGTGGCTGCTGAAGGAGGGTTACGATCCCGCCTACGGTGCGAGGCCTTTGCGTCGGGCGATACAGCGATATGTGGAGAATCCCATCTCGAAGGGCATTCTGGACGGTGAGTATGTGGAGGGGAGTACGATACTGGTCGATGCCAAGGGCGACGGGCTGACTTTTGCCAAGAAGTAAGAGATGAGGATTCTTCTTCAGCGGGTTGCCAAGGCTTCGGTCAGCGTGAATGGAGAAGAGGTGGGGAGGATAGGTCTGGGGCTGGTTGGTCTGGTGGGGGTGGCGCAGGGGGACTCGGAGGAGGATGCCCGGTATCTGGTTGACAAGACGGTCAACCTTCGCATCTTCCCCGACGAGGCGGGCAAGTTTAACCGATCCCTGGTGGATGTGAATGGGGGTCTGCTGCTGGTGAGCCAGTTCACCCTTCTCGCCGATACGAGAAAGGGGCGGCGTCCCAGCTTCATTGAAGCCGCCGGTCCGGCGGAAGCGGAGTCCTTGTTCAACCGGTTTGTGGAACTGTCGCGGGCCACGGGTCTTCGAGTGGAGACCGGCCGTTTTCAGCAACATATGCTGGTGGAAATCCACAACGACGGCCCGGTCACCATCTTTCTGGATAGCAGAGCCAGGTGAGTCCGCGAGACTTCTGGAGATTGCCAAAACAAGAATCGCCAGCCGGGACCCAGCTGGCGATTCGGTTCACTGAGTACTCAAGACTTACTGTGGCTCGCTCTCCGGCTCCGAGTCAGGTTCAGGTTCAGGTTCAATCTCTCCTTCAGTGTTGTTCTGATCCTCATTGTCCATCTCAGCTTCATCCTCGCCCTCTCGTTCGAGCTCGCTGACAATCTCGGCATCGGGCCCAATCTCGATTCCTTCCTCCTTGGTGTCCAGAACAAGGCCGGCATCCAGTATCTGCGTAGTCAGTTCCTGTTGGGCCGGTTTTATCAGCTCGAGGTCTTCCGCGCTGAGACAACGTGCCGGTATCAGCCTTCCGATGATCACGTTCTCTTTCAAACCCACAAGTCTGTCAGTCTTGCCGTTGATGGCTGCCTCTGTCAGCACCCTGGTTGTCTCCTGGAACGAAGCCGCTGCCAGCCAACTGTCGGCATTCAATGCCGCCTTTGTTATGCCCAGCAATGCCGTCTGGGCTGTGGCGGCCTCGCCTCCTTCGGCCACGGTCCTGGCATTGATTTCCTCGAAGTTGAACCGATCCACCAGATCGCCGGGGAGCAGTTCTGTGTCGCCTGGGGAGTCCACCCTGACTTTCTGGAGCATGCGGCGCGCCACGACCTCAATGTGCTTGTCGTTGATGTTCACACCCTGAGACCGGTAGACCTTCTGGATTTCATCCACCAGATACCGCTGGGCTGCTTCTCGTCCTTTGATTCGCAGGATGTCCTGAGGATTTACGTGGCCCTCGGTAAGCTGGTCGCCGGCCTTCACGTGAGCGCCGTTCTCAACACGAATAGTGGCCGTGAAAGGAACGGGGTATTCCTCCTCCTCCCTCTCTTCGTAGGTGATAACGAGGGTCGATCCCTCGATGCTTACGATGCCGGTAACCGGTGCCAGCAGCACAGGCGTCGGCGCCGATTCTTTATCCTTCTCTTTGTCCTTATCCTTACCTTTTGCTTTGGCTGCCGGTTCGACCTTGGTGGCCAGAATAGCGCCTACCTCCACTCTGTCCCCGTCGCGTACCAACAAGTCCGCACTCGGAGGCAGAGGGTATTCGTTGCGATAGGACTCGGAGTTGGTAATCCTTATACGGTAGCCCTCCTCCGTTGACAGTATCTCAACGGTACCATCGATCTCGGAGAGGACTGCTTGTCCCTTCGGGATTCTGGCTTCGAAGAGCTCCTCTACGCGAGGCAAGCCGGTCGTGATGTCCAGGCCCATTACACCGCCGGTGTGGAATGTGCGCAGAGTAAGCTGGGTGCCGGGTTCTCCAATGCTTTGGGCGGCGATTATGCCTACCGTGGTACAGAGATCAACCGGACTGCCTTTGGACAAATCCACTCCATAGCAAGCCTGGCATATTCCCTGCCTTGACTGACAGGTCAGGGGCGACCTTACATAAACCTGGTCAATTCCAGATTTGGCAATCTGTTTTGCTTTCTCGTCGTCTATCTCCTGGTTCTGTTCAACTATGGTTTCGCCGGTCTTGGGATCGACGACCTTTGCCGCCGCCAGTCTCCCTATGATTCGTTCGGTCAAAGACGGCAGGAAGCTGTCCTTGGGTTCCGTGCACCATATTCCGAATGTGGTTCCACAATCCTTTTCCAGGATTATCATGTCCTGAACAATGTCAACCAGTCGCCTGGTCAGGTAGCCGGCGTCGGATGTTCTCAGGGCCGTGTCTGCCAGACCTTTGCGGGCTCCATGTGTGGAGATGAAGTACTCCAGCACGGAGAGACCTTCGTTGAAACTGGACCGGATGGGGAAGTCGATGATTTTGCCCGAGGGGTCGGTCATCAGACCTCGCATGCCGGCCATCTGCCTGATCTGGGAGATGTTACCTTTTGCGCCGGATGTTGCCATCATGTACACGCTGCCGGAGCGATCCAATGACTGGGACACCAGGTCGGTGACTTTTTCCGTGGTGTCTGTCCACACATCCACGATGCCGGTGTAGCGTTCATCGTCGGTAATCAGACCGCGATAGTGTTGATCCTCGATCTGGGCTACGATCTTCTCAGCTTCTTTCAAAGCCTGGTTCTTCGCATCCGGAACTCTGACGTCGTGGACGCTGATGGTGGTGCCGGACCTGGTGGCGTACTTGAAGCCAAGCTGCTTGATTCTGTCCACCATGACGGCGGCCGTTTCGCTCCCGCAAATCCTCAGGCAACGCCCGATCAGTTTCTTGAGCATGCCCTTGTCCACGGTTTCGTTGACGAAGCCCATTTCCTTGGGGAGGACGGAGTTGAAGATGATTCGACCGACGGTGGTCTTCAGCCGTTCGCCGTTGTTTGGCTGCCTGACCTCAATCTCTGCGCCGATGGCTATCAGATTGAGATCGTAGGCCAGCTCTGCATCTCTGAAATTGCTGAACTTCTGGCCCTCACCTTTTGCCCCCTGCTTGAGGGAAGTTAGGTAGTAGCAGCCCAGAACCATGTCCAGCGTAGGCGCTATGACAGGCTCGCCGTTGCTGGGCAGGACCATGTTGCGGGTGCTGAGCATGGCCCTCCTGGCCTCCATGACGGCTGCCTTGGAGAGCGGAACGTGTACCGCCATCTGGTCACCGTCGAAGTCGGCGTTGAAGGCGGTGCACACCAGCGGGTGAAGCTGAATAGCGCTTCCTTCAATCAATACGGGCTCAAATGCCTGGATGCTCAGCCGGTGCAGAGTCGGCGCTCGGTTGAGCAGGACCGGCCGCTCCTTCACCACTTCCTCCAGGATGCCCCAGATTTCCGGCCGGGCTCTTTCCACCATCCTCTTGGCGCTCTTGATGTTGGTGGCGATGCCTTGCTGGACCAGTCGGTACATCAGGAAAGGTTTGAACAGCTCCAGGGCCATGCGTTTGGGCAGTCCGCACTGATGGAGTTCCAGTTCGGGTCCCACCACGATGACGGATCGTCCACTGTAGTCAACGCGCTTGCCCAGGAGGTTCTGGCGGAACCGACCTTGCTTGCCGCGAAGTACATCCGATCGCGACTGCAGGGGCCTGTTGCCGACGCCTGTTATGGCTCTGCGCTGTCGACCGTTGTCAATCAGAGAGTCTACTGCTTCCTGCAGCATCCTCTTTTCGTTGTGAATAATGATCTCCGGAGCGCCGACATCCAGCAACCTCCTGAGACGGTTGTTCCTGTTTATCACCCTTCTGTACAGGTCATTGAGGTCGCTTGTGGCAAATCGTCTGCCATCCAATTGCACGATAGGTCTGAGGTCAGGCGGCAGGACCGGCAGGATCGTCATGATCATCCATTCCGGTTTGTTGCCGCTGCGCCGGAAGGCCTCTACCACCTGCAGTCTCTTAATGGCTTTCTTGCGCCTCTGTCCTGAGGCCGAGTTGATCTCTTCGTGGAGCTTCGAGTGGAGCTCATCCAGGTTCTGCTGCTGAAGTATGGTAAGAATGGCCTGGGCCCCCGTATCGGCTTCGAAGATTTGGCCATACTTGTTCCGCATCTCCCGATACTTACTGTCGGTGAGCAGCTTCAGCGGGACAAGGTCCTCCACGCTGCCGATCTTGTCTTCAACCTCTTTGTTGAGCCGCGTGCTTTCTTCCACATCGAGGTCTTCTCTCTCGGCCAGTTTATCCCGCTCCTGTTTCAATTCATCCAGCAGCGCGTTCTTGGCGGCATCGTTGACCTTGATTATGATGTACTGCGCGAAGTAGATGACACGTTCCAGGCTGCGCGGAGACAGATCGAGTAGCAGTCCGATGCGGCTGGGGATTCCCTTTACAAACCAGCTGTGAGCCACGGGCGCTGCCAGTTCGATGTGGCCCATGCGCTCGCGGCGAACCTTGGACAGTGTGACTTCGACACCGCAACGGTCGCAGCGTATGCCCTTGTAGCGTATCTTCTTGTACTTTCCGCAGTAGCACTCGAAGTCCTTGGTGGGGCCGAAAATCCTCTCGCAAAAGAGGCCATCCCGCTCCGGTTTCAGACTGCGGTAATTTATCGTCTCCGGCTTCGTGACTTCACCCCAGGACCAGCTCTTGATCTGTTCCGGTGAGGCCAGCGAGATGCGTATTCCATTAAGACTGTCAGCACTAAGCACAGGTATTCCTCCTTGGAGATTGGCTTCTATTCATTCTTCTTCGGACTGGGGCCCTCATTCACGAAAAGCTCTACAGCGAGCCCGAGGCTCTGGAGTTCGCGGACGAGGACATTGAAGGATTCCGGCAGACCCGGTGGATGCACGTCTTCGCCCTTGGTGATGGCCTCGTAAGCCTTGGCTCGACCGGCGATATCATCTGACTTGATGGTCAGCAGTTCCTGGAGGGTATGTGCAGCTCCGTACGCCTCAAGTGCCCAGACCTCCATCTCACCGAACCGCTGTCCGCCGAACTGGGCTTTGCCGCCCAGGGGCTGCTGAGTGATCAGGGTGTATGGACCGGTGGAGCGTGCGTGCACCTTGTCCTCCACAAGGTGGATCAGTTTCATCATATAGACACAACCCACCGTCACCGGCTGGTCGAATGGCTGACCGGTGCGGCCGTCGTATAGCGTAGTCTTTCCATAAATTGGAGGAGAGACTGATCCTTGTTTGCTGACCTTCTCGACTTGTTTCTGAATCTCCTGGTCAGTGAGTCCTTCTGTGTTGACACCGAATCCCTTGAGCCAGAGGCGGATGCAGGCTCGCCTGGCCTCACCGTTATATTCCTCACTGAACACTACTGCCGGGTTGTACCCCTGCTCCTGCAACCATTCCTTGGCGCGTTCCAGTCTGCCTTTTGTATCTGAGTCGCTGCCGGCGGCATTGGCTTCGCGGACTATCCATGCCCTTGCCAGCGCATCCTCGACTACGGCAGTGTCGGCGCTTTCGAATACTGGACAGTCCGCTTTGAACCCCAACTCTGTGGCAGCCCAGCCGAGATGGGTCTCGAAGATCTGTCCCAGGTTCATACGAGACGGCACACCAATGGGATTAAGCACAATGTCTATAGGCGTCCCATCGGGCAGGAAGGGCATATCTTCCACCGGCAGGATGCGGGAGATTACACCTTTGTTGCCATGACGCCCGGCTAGTTTATCTCCTTCTGATGCCTTGCGCTTCTGGGCCACCCACACACGCACCAGCTTGCTCACGCCCTCGGGCAGTTCGTCACGGTTGGTAAAGATCTTCACCGCGATTACCAGCCCTCTCTCTCCGTGAGGTACCCGCAGGGAGGTGTCCTTTACTTCCCGGGCCTTCTCGCCGAAGATCACCCGCAGCAGCTTCTCCTCAGCGCTCAGCTCGGTCTCTCCCTTCGGAGTGATCTTGCCTACCAGGATGTCTCCTGATTCGACGTCAGCGCCAACCTGCACAATGCCTTCATCATCGAGCTTGCGCAAGCTCTCTTCGCCGACGTTGGGTATATCTCTGGTGATTTCCTCTGCGCCCAGCTTGGTTTCTCTGGCCTCGACCTCATATCTCTCAATGTGGATCGAGGTGAACTTGTCTTCCTTAACCAGCTTCTCCGACACAATAATGGCGTCTTCGAAGTTGTAGCCTTCCCAACTCATGAAGGCGCAGAGTACGTTTTGACCGAGGGCCAGAATCCCCTGATCGGTAGCTGAGCTGTCAGCCAGCACATGCCCCGGCTTGACTCGATCGCCTTTCTTTACGATGGGATGCTGGTTGATGCAGGTCCCCTGGTTGGTGCGAACGAATTTCATCAATGGGAAACTATGCTCTTCACCATCATCAGTCCTGATCACTATCTCTCTGGAGGTGGCAGAGACTACATCACCTTCGCTTTCAGCTATGACCAATTGGCCGCTGTCCCTGGCCACCTGGCGTTCCATTCCGGTTCCCACTGCGGGGGACTCAGCGCAGAGCAGGGGCACAGCTTGCCGCTCCATGTTGGATCCCATCAGGGCACGGTTGGCGTCGTCATGCTCCAGGAATGGGATCAGCGATGCGGAGACGCCCACAATCTGTTTTGGAGAGACGTCCATGAGGTCAACGTTCTCCGGTGAAACCCTGGGGAACTGCTCTCCCTTTCTGGCTTCTATCTTGCTCTCGCTGAACTCGTCATTGGCGTTGAGCGGAGCGCTGGCCTGAGCGATGATATAGTCTTCCTCCCGGTCAGCGGATAGATAGACGATCTCTTGTGAAACGAACGGCACAACCTTGACTTTTCTCGAAGACAGGGCGGAGATTTCTTTGAAAAGGTTCGGGGTCACGCGGGCGCCTTCCTTGGCAATGCTCTTGCCGTCCTGGGTCACCGTTTCTCCCAGGGTCCGGTTCACAAGTTGTTGGTCGGTATTCTTCAGCTCACGAATAACTCTTCGATATGGTGTAACGATGAAGCCGTATTCGTCGACGGCCCCATAAGTGGCCAGCGAGGCAATCAAACCGATGTTTGGTCCTTCCGGAGTTTCGATGGGGCAAATGCGGCCGTAGTGTGAATGATGGATGTCGCGCACTTCGAATCCGGCCCGGTCTCTGGAGAGACCACCGGGGCCCAAGGTTGAGAGTCGCCGTTTGTTGGTCAGTTCCGCCAGCGGGTTAGTCTGATCCATGAACTGGCAGAGCGGGGATCCACTGAAGAAATCGCGGATGGCGGTGGTGATCGGCCTGGTGTTTATCAGGGCATTGGGTGTGACTGTGGCCGTGTCCACAATGCTCATGCGCTCTTTTACCATGCGCTCCAGGTTCAGCAGTGCTACACGCAACTGGTTTTGTATCAACTCGCCGACGGTGCGAAGTCTTCTGTTGCTCAGATGGTCGATGTCATCGGGGGCTTCCACACCGTTGTTGACCATGATGATGTGGCGAACTATAGCCACCAGATCATCTTTGGTCAGCGCCAGCAAATTCGCCTGGGCTGCTGATTCCTGCCCCAGGCGCTTGTTGAGCTTATAGCGTCCTACCTTGCCCAGGTTGTAGTGTCGCGGATGGAAGAACAGGTTATTCAGCAGGTTTCGGGCGTTTTCAATGTTGGGCAGATCGCCGGGCCGCAGGCGCCTGTATATTTCCAGTATGGCATCATTCTCGCTCTTGATGAAGGAGTCCTGCTTGGCGCTGGCTGCGATGAAGGAATGATCAGGCGAGTTATCAACTTCCTGGAAAAGGCTGGTCAGTTCTTCTGTGGACGGATAGCCTATGGCTCGAAGAAGCGTGGTGACCGGGAAGCGTCTCTTGCCATTGACCTTCACCCATACTATGTCCTTGCTGCTGGTTTCGAAATCCAGCCAGGACCCATGCTCAGGTATGAGTTTGCCATAGCAGAGTTCTCGCCCGGTGGTAAGATCGGTTTCTATGGTGAGATAGAGGCCGGGCGAACGGATCAACTGGCTGACGACCACCCGCTCGGCGCCGTTTATGATGAATGTGCCCGTTGGGGTCATCAAGGGGACATCAGCGATGAAGATGTTCTGCTCTTTTATCTCGCCTGTCTCCTTGACCAGCAGCTGCACCTTGGCATAGAGGGGAGCAGAGTAAGTAAGATCGCGTTCACGGCAAGCGGGTATGGGGTTCTTTGGCTGGCCAAGCTCGCAATTAACAAAGCGGAGCTCCAAGCGGGTCCCGGCCATGTCCTGAATTGCCAGGTTCTCGAACAACTCCCTCAAGCCGATCTCGAGGAAACGACGGAAGGAGTCAAACTGGACTTGGATCAAGTTGGGTATTCTCAGGACCGGGGAAGTCTTGGCGAAAGATCTCCGGGAGGTATCCATGGGATCAGATAATGATGTAGTGCGAATCAACTCCTACACACTCCTTTGCTGGGCATGAAAGCGCCAAAATGAAAAAGAAGGGGATCACTTAACTAATGATGGAAACAAACACAACGAGGAAAGATTTCGCATTTACGCGCAACTTACAATTATAGAACCATCTACAGGTACTGTCAATACCAAAATTTGTGGGACATTTTATTTTCAGAGGTTGAGAGATGTAAATAGCATTGCCTCTATTTCTATGTTAACATAAGATTCCAATGTGCGCAGTTGCAGGCATTTCTGAGCTCGGCTCTAAGAAAGTAATGATGTTTTGCGGCAAGGGTGGGGTCGGCAAGACAACGTCGGCCGCTGCTACTGCTCTTCATCATGCCGGCAATGGCAGGAAGACCCTCATCATATCGACTGACTTCACGCCTTCCCTCAGGGACATCTTTGAGGTTGACTCATCTGACAAGCCGGCAAAGGTGACTGACAACCTCTACCTGGACGAGATCAGCTATGACAATGTCAAGATTCTGTGGGATCGCAAGTTCGGTTCCCAGGTATATGACGTGTTCTCGACTTTCGTGGAGATTGAATACCAGGAGTTCGTTCGCTATGTGGCCACTATGTTGCCGGGGATAAAAGATGAGTTTATGGTGGACTACATCCGCGAACTCAGCGAGTCCCAGGAGTTCGACAGAATTGTGTGGGACACGGCGCCAGCGGGGCAGACCCTCGGCCTACTGCGCATGCCGTCTATGATGAACCGCCACCTGAAACCGGCTGTCAAGATCTACTCCTCACTTAAGTCAACACAGAATCTGAAGCGGTCGGTTCTGGGGGTGATTAAGGATTGGGAGCAGCTGTCCAACAAGGACATGGCATTTCTCAAGGAGCAGGTGCAGTTCAACCTGGTTACTATACCTGAAGCTCTGGCTGTACACCAGCTTCAAGATATCCTCGGAGAGTTCCGGAGTTACGGTCTGAGCATAAACCATATAATCATCAACCAGGTGGTTGAAGAGGCGGACTCCCCCTTTCTTCGTAAGAAGGCGGAATTGCAGCAGAAGTATCTTGCTGAGGTCGAGGGTATGCAGGGGATGGGTTCTACCAGGGTACCCATGTTTGCCTATGAGATAAAAGGGCTGGATCGTCTGGGCGAGGTACAGAAAAGGCTTTTTGATTCTGCTTAGTAGCTCCACTGCCACAGGATGGCCATTTCTGTGGGTGGTATGTGACCAGCAAGCAGGCTAGTGCAGATAGTCTAGCTGTTATAAGGCCTGAAGACGCCGTGGAATTTGGCATTTGTGGCCATGAGGAGAGGCTGCCAAGCAAGGGTGGGGGGGCACAACCTTGCTCCTAGCCTGCTTGCTGATGCACTCTTTGATCACTTATCTCAAACCTCTAAGTGTCTCTGCCTGACTACACAGTGCTATCGTTACCCAACCCGGCCTTTCCTAACAGTTGCACCGGAATAGACCAAGGCCATGCTGCGCGGTTCGGGAACAGCCAGAGAGATGCCTACCATTGCTGTGCCGACCGCTGTGGTGATGGGCTCCGGGAACACTATCAAAGCCACGCCGACGGCTATTATCCCTCTTCTAAGCGGGCTTCTGGTTCTTTTTAGTATTTTATTGACGGTTATCTTCTGTTTCATGTGTCACCTCCGCCTCAACGCACATCCCGTAGTCGGGCCTAACGAGGTTGCCCTTGATTCTGAACTGCGGCAATACATCCAGCGTCGGATTGCCGCATAGCAATTGACTTGTGATATCGTTGGATTCATTGGCGATCCGCATATCTTTCTGGTTCTGCGAGCCCAGGTTACTTCTTGCTCATCAGCCCCAGTCGCTTTCAGAGTCTCGCCGTCTGGTGTTCTTGCTATCATAGATTTTCTCGCCCACCTGGAAAAATAACGATGCCGAACTAGAAGCCCGACGGCGTTGTTTTTCCCGATCTCCAGCGAATTCCGGACTAGAGTTGAGTCCTCACAATTTCGATTGCTATCATGCACATCACTACCATCACCATTCCCCATACCATCACATCAGTCCTGCTCAGCATTGCTCCTCCCTTCTCTCTTCCCCGAGATGTGAATTAACCTTGACGTTTCTATGGTTGTCTGCAGCGCAGGCCAAGTCAGGTTGGCACCGTTGAGACAGACGACCTGCGCTGACCCGCTGATTACTCTTCTAGCTGCGGCGAGCCCAGAATTCCCCTCTTGCCAGTGCCAGGTAGACTGCATTGGAGAGGAGGAGTATACCCAGTATGAAGGGGAATATCTTGGCCTCAGATGAAGTGAATATCAGCCAGTTGCTTATCCCTGACATTGAGAAGAAGAGTATCAAACCTGCCATCATATTCATCCATGATAGTAGCTGTGGCATCTTCTTTCCTCCCTTTTCTCTTACTTAATATCTATCTGCTGTCTCTCAAGCGCGACTCTATTGGAACAGCTTGGTAGCGTATGCCATGCTCAGCCTGGTCAGTTTGCCCGGCTGAGATTGTGGTTGGGACTGAGATTGAGGCTGGGTTGTCGGTACCTTTGAAGCTTGCTTCAGTCGTGCGAACCACGTGCTGCCTGCAACGGGATCTATGCCTGTTGCCACCAGGTTTATCTTGACCTTTCCGGTCATCTCCGGCTTGGGTAGGTTCATGCCGAAGAAGATCATGGCATGCGGGTCGACGTGCTTTGAGATGAGACTGGCTGCCTTTTCCACTGAGCCTAGAGTCAGGTCCGGGCCGCCGGAGAAGCAGAAGAGCACTCCTTTGGCACCGTTGACATGTGTTTCCAGCAGGGGCTCAAAAATGACTTCTTCAGCAGCTCGCTCTGCACCGTTGGGGCCTTCTCCCCGACCTGTAGCCATGAGGGATATACCCGGTATACCCATGACCCTCTTGACGTCGGCCAAGTCGACATTTATCTCGCCGGGGATGTTGATGAGCTCGGATATAGATATGATGCCCTCGGACACAACTGCGTCGGCGGCGGCGAATGCCTTCGATATCGGCACATCGTGGTCGCCGAGGCGGAGCAGGTGGTCGTTGGGAACAATAATGGTGCTGTTTACCTTGTCCATGAGGGTCTTCAGACCATTGAAAGCCACATCCGCTCTGCGCGGGCCTTCAAATGTGAATGGTGTAGTGACGACGGCAATAACCAGCGCACCGGTTTCCTTGGCGATGTCGGCGACCACCGGCGCAGAGCCGGTTCCGGTGCCGCCACCCATTCCGGCAGTAATGAATATAAGGTCAGCTCCTCTGCATGCCTTCTGGAGCGCCATCCTGTTTTCCCGGGCAGCCATTTCACCTACTTTAGGATCTCCTCCGGCACCGAATCCCTGGGTGAAGTGCGAGCCGATCTGTATTGAATAGCCGCGAGAAATCAATTCGAGAGATTTGACATCGGTGTTCACTACGATGTATTCGAGCCCTCCGATATCGCAGTGCTGCATCATGCGCCTTACGGTGTTGCAGCCGCCTCCGCCTACCCCTATTACCTTGATGTGGGCAATTATCCGGCTGCCGGCATCATCTCTCGATTTTGGTTTGAATGTCCCCTCTAACATTCTGACCTCTCCTTTTCTCAGGTTTCCAGGAGTTGGCTTGAGTATCAAGCCAACTCCTGCGCTGTTGAACGAAGGTTAGCTCTTGCTGTGCTCTCGGACTTGACCGACAACCAGATAGACGGAGCTGAGAATAGCCAGGACCCCGGCTATCGAGACAACTATCTTGGCAGCAAGGGTATTGAAGCTGTTCCAGTCTGCTATGTTTGTAAGCAGGCGACTGAAGACGCCTGAAAGGATCAAGACCAGCAAGCAGAAGCCAGCCACGACGTTGATCCAGCCTAGCACTCGCGTCATTGTGACTACCTCCTTTTGATTCCTCTTAGATTCGTTGGGTCCGCCTAGAACCTGCGATTGCCACTGGAGTCGCCGAGCCTCTTCCCCAGACCCGACAGCCATCTGCTGGCGGTTGATGCGGCTGATTGTGCCGGTGACGGTGCTGATGATGAAGAATAGCTCGATGTGCCGGTTGTGGCATAGAGCGGATTGGTGGACCGTATGCCCGTCGCTATCAGGGTGACCTTGGACTTGCTCCTGAGCTCCTCGCTGAGTGTGGCCAGGCCGAACTTGAACATGCAGTTGGGGTCGCACTCCCGGCTGATCAGTGTGGCTGCCTCGTTGACCTCACCGAGGGTCAGATCGGGACCGCCGGAGAAGCTGATGAGCAGACCCTTTGCACCCTTCATGGTTACGTCTATCAGAGGGTTGTTCATGGCTTGCTCGGCTGCATCCATGGCTGGATGCTGACCCGCACCCTGACCGATGGCCATGATGGTGACCCCCGGGATGCGCATGACGTTCTTAACGTCGGCCATGTCCACGTTGATCTCGCCGGGGACGTTGACCAGTGAAGAGACGCTCATGATACCTTCGCAGACCACATCGTCAGCCATAGCAAAAGCCTGACTTATGCTGGCGTTGTGCTCCGAATATTGAAGGAGCTTGTCATTGTGGATAATGATCATGTTATCGACCATGTTTCTGAGTCGGTCGAGACCTGAAGTGGCAACCTCAAAGCGCTTCTTGCCCTCGAACGAGAAGGGGGTGGTTACCACGGCTATAACCAAGGCACCCGATTCCTTGGCTATTTGGGCTACGACCGGAGCAGCACCGGTGCCGGTGCCTCCTCCCATACCCACTGTAATGAACACCATCTCAGCATCTTTGACGGCTCTCTTGACCAGGAACTCGCCTTCCTCTGCGGCTTTCTGGCCGACTCTGGCGTCCCCGCCGGCTCCGAAGCCGTGAGTCAGGTGCTCACCTATTTGCAGGGATAGTGCTCCTTGAATAAGGTCCAGGGATTTAACATCAGTATTAGCTACGGCATATTCCACGCCCGGAATCTGACGGGCGCGCATCATGCGTCGAACGGTGTTACATCCGCCACCACCAACGCCGATTACTTTGATCAAGGCGGGAGCTTTACCTCTGTCGGATCCTCTATAGTATCCGCCCCGCATGGGTTCTATCATTCCCCTCGCCCTCCTTTCATTTATCTATTGTGTTGGTTGGTCCTTAGAGGGGAAGGAGCTCGTGCTCCTTCCCCCCGATAAGTTGTCTCCACTTGGTGCTGCTAATCACGCCTTCCTGGGGAAGCCAGAGCGGCCTACCCTCGGCGCAGCGCCGTCCCCTCTTCTTTGAAGGCCAGGCTGATTCCATTTCCGAGCAGCAACATGCTGAGGATGAAGACTATGATCTTGGACGGCTGATTCTCAAACCACGTCCAACTTGCTATGTCTGACAGCGCAAACATGAGCAGCGCGCCGACTGTCAGGTTGGCTAAACTCAACAAACGCGCCATATGAAGGCCTCCTTCATGTAGTACCTGATGCATCTGCAGGCATCAGGCCGTATGTCACCCGCCGTGACGTGCTCCGACCTCTCCCCTGCTCGTACCAAGGTATACTGCATTGAACAGGAGCAGCAGCCCAAGGACGAAGGGGAATATCTTGGCTTGCGGCGATGCATAAATGACCCAGTTCGTTATACCGGACATGGAGAAAAACAGTATAGATGCTGCCACTACATTCAGCCCGGCTAACAACACTGACATCTTTCTCACTCCCCTTTCGCCAGATCACTGGCTACTATGTGTTTTGTTGTTCTACCTCCACTGGGATGACGCTGACTTGCGTCCGCTGTCGAAGAAGCTCTTTACGTCCTCTTTGAGCTCTGACAGCCAGTTGCTCGGCAGCGGCGGATTTATGCCGGTGGCCAGAAGGGTGAGCTTCACTTCGTTCCGCATTTCTTCGCTGGGCGTAGACATCCCGAAGAACATGATGGCGGTGGGGTCCACTTCCCTGGCGATGAGATTGGCTGCGTCGTTGACCTCGCCGAGGGTCAGATCGGGGCCGCCGCTGAAGTTGAACAGAACACCCTTGGCGCCCTTTACGTCGATATCAAGCAGCGGATTGGCGATGGCCATTTCTGCTGCTTCCTGGGCAGGGTAGCGGGACTTGGCGTCTGCCTTGCCGATGGCCATCAGTGCACCACCGGGGATGCCCATGACGGTCTTGACATCAGCCAGGTCAACGTTTATCTCACCGGGAACGTTGACCAGATTGGACACAGCCATGATGCCTTCCGAAATTGCTTCGTCGGCAACGCCGAAGGCATGCTGCGTCGGGGTGTGGGAGTCAGTATATTGAAGGAGGCGGTCGTTGTGAATGATGATCAAGTTGTCGACCTCTTCTCTCAGCCTGCGGATGCCGCCCAATGCCAGCTGAAAGCGCTTCTTTCCTTCAAATGAGAACGGGGTGGTGACAATGCCGACAACCAGCGCGCGGCTTTCCTTGGCTATGCTGGCCACGACGGGAGCAGCACCAGTGCCTGTTCCGCCACCCATGCCGGCGGTGATGAAGACCAACTCCGCATCCTTGAGGGCTCTCTTCAACAGAAAGCGGCCTTCCTCAGCAGCTCTCATGCCAACTCTGGCGTCTCCACCTGCGCCGAAGCCGCGAGTCAGGTGTTCGCCGATCTGTACTGACAGGATGTCACCGGGAACCGAGTCCAGGGATTTGATGTCTGTGTTGCACACAATGTACTGACAACCAGGGGTCGGTTTCTTGAGCATGCGCTTGACAGCATTACACCCTCCGCCACCTACGCCGATTACCTTGATTGGGGCTGGTACTCTCTGCTCTCTTTGCTCCACTTTTTCTCTCCTCCTTCTATTCTCCAGGTCTTTTGAGCTCATTCCCCCGGAACATGACCTGCCTGATCGTGTGCGGGGATTGCTTGAAGATTCTAGAACAATAGAAATATGTTTGTCAATAGGTTTTAGTAAATGAAATTAAGACAATTGAATTATACAAATTTCTACCTGAGATAAGCATGGAACCGGAATCAATAATTGCACCACATGTCATTACGCTAAACAAGTTATTACGCAAACTGGATGCAGGCAGTTTGGCCTGTTGACATGTCATTTCACTAATGCTATAATGCCGAAACTGGAAATACGGCAGCGAAAGAAGGTGAAATGGTGATGAAGCCTAGACAAAAGGGTCCTCGACCGCCTTATGTGACCTATGCCACCTGGACGCGGGTCATGGAAGATGTGAAGCAGCGGAAGCCGACACACCTGGATGGTAGTTATTTTCGAGATTTGGGTCTTTCGGACAGCACCGGCGTTACGGTGAAGGCTACGCTGTGGTATTTAGGCTTGATCGAGGGGGATGGCTTACCCACAGATAAGCTGATGGAGATGGTGAATGCCGAGGGGGATGCGCGGAAGGTAGTGATCAGGGAGGTGCTCCAGGAGGCGTACGGCCCCGTTGTAGGTGATGTGGACCTGGGGCATACTACCATGGGACATCTTCAGGACTGTTTCAAGAGGGCTGGTGCTGAGGGGAATGTGGGCCACAAGTGTGTGACTTTCTTCCTGGCGCTGGCCAAAGACGCAGGCATGACGTTGTCGCCCAGCCTGCTGACAAAGTCCCGAGTGGGTGCCCCGCAGAGACATGAGGCATCCGCAGCCGCGGCGGGAGGAGTCAGCCGGAGAGTTTCTGTGGTACCCAGGAGCAGGTCATCCAGAAGAAATGCCGGTGGAGCTGGTGGTCCCAGCCATCTGACCAGCAAGTTGCCGGTGTTCGATCCAAACTGGCCCAAGGAGGTCAGGGACGAGTGGTTGGCGCATCACCGAACCCTCCAGACGACAATGGCACTGATGGAAAAGTTTCCCAGTCTTAATGCCGAATGGCCGGATGATGTCAAAGCGAAGTGGTTCGACTGCTGGAAGGAGATTCTGAACCGGAACATGGTTCCCCCGGCAGACAACTAGCCTTCCGGCACTCCCTGCAGTGCGAATGGGCTGGCCTTCCCAATCTTAACCTTCACCAACTGCCCTGCCGGGTCGCCCTTGCAGGAGAAGAAGACCAGCTTGTCTCCCCTGGTTCTCCCGTACCATTTGCCGTTCTTTTCGCCCTCCACCAGAATTTCCACCGTTTTCCCCACGAAAGTGGCGTTGATCCCGGCGGCTATAGTGTTTTGGAGGGCTTCGGCCTGGGAGCGCCGGAATTCCTTCTTCTCATCTGGAACATCATCTTCCAGCTTCCTGGCGGCGATAGTGTCCGGCCGGGGGGAGTAGGCTGCTATGTGCACCTTGTCGAAGCGGGTGTGGCGCAGCACGTTCATCGTCCGGGCGAACTGCTCGTCCGTTTCTCCCGGGAAGCCGACGATCACATCGGTGCTGATGGCGACGTCCGGGATGGTACGGCGTATGTGGTCGATCAGATCGGTATACTCCTCCGATGTGTATCCCCGCCTCATGGCTTTGAGGATTTCGTTATCGCCTGCCTGGATGGGCAAGCTGAAATGCTCGCAGACCTTGTCAAGATCGGCCACGGCCTGTATAAGCTTCCGGCTCATGTGGCTGGGGTGACTGGTCAGGAAACGGATACGGAGGAGTCCATCGATCCGGTTCAACCTGGCCAGCAGATCGGCCAAGTCCGGTTTGGAAGGCAGGTCCTCTCCGTATGCATCGACAATCTGCCCAAGCAGAATGACTTCCCTGGTGCCGCGCTGAACCAGACTCTCTACCTGGCAGCGAATTTCCTCCAGGTCCCTGCTTCTGGCTCTGCCGCGCCGGTAGGGTACAACGCAGTAGGAGCAGAAGCTGTCGCATCCATGCATGACAGGAACGTAGACGCTCAGCGATGGATTCCGAGGAACCAGCAGTTCGCTCTGGTGCAGAGCGGGCAGTTGATGGCTCTCGGCCCACTGTGAGAGGACATCCCACTGCTGCGGACGGAAGAACAGATCCACCCAGGGGAACCGTATCTCCAGGTCATCGATTCGGGAATCGACCATGCAGCCGGTGAGGGCGATGACAACGCCGGGACGCTTCTTCTTCAGGCCTCGAAGTGACTGGAGCTTGTTGACCACTTTGAGTTCGGCGTGCTCTCTCACCACGCAGCTATTGAGCAGAACGAAGTCGGCTTCCTCAACGATCTCCGTCTGCCTGAGGCCCGCCCGTTCCAGGTATTCGGCCACCAAGTCGGAATCGGCCTTGTTCATCTGACAGCCGATGGTCCATATGTGGTAGCACTTCATAGACTTCCCGGTCATGGAATGGAGTGTTGAAAACGGTTGCCTGGGAGTAGTTATAAGGTGGAATTCCGGCTTCTCGATGGGATTGCTGATCTGGCGGAGGGAGTGGGATTCGAACCCACGACGGAGGTTTGAGCCCCCGTAAGCGCTTAGCAGGCGCCCGCACTAGACCACTATGCGATCCCTCCTATGATCGCCCCGCAAGCTTGGGACTTGCCGGGGGGCTGCTCTCCTGTGCATATTGACTGCCCCAGACCTCCACTTGGGTGCATTTGTGTTTCTCCATCAACGCCTGTCTGATCCGGGTGCGGTCATCTTCATTCTCAATTATCTCAACCTGTGATACAGACGTGCTTCCCTGTCCGCGTATGTGCTTTCGCACCAGAAACCCCGGCACCTGGATGTAGCCCCAGCCGGTTGCCGCACCGCAGCATGGCCTCTCCAAACGCGCCATGCCCAGCACATAGAGTACCTCCCTCCCTTTGTATTTCAGAGTGAGTTCCTCCATAGGGGTGTAGTACCCGGCCCGGCCCTGGATATCTTCGCCAAGCTCTGGGTGTGTATACTCGATTATCACCGTTCTCTCCGTGCACGTCCGCGGTTCATTATAGCACATAGCGACGTCTCTTTGGCATTCAGCGAAAGGGTTGTTTGACGCTGGGTGGTGATTCAAGTGGAAAGAGCCTCATGATTTATCTTCAGAAAGGACGGCGATTATTTTTGGAATGAGCTGATGGGCCAGGTCGCGGCGGCTGCCGCCGCACAGTACCACAATGAGTCTTCCCGAGCACATCTCATCGGCTGCCCGCTTCAGTTCCCGGGCCAGCCGTATGTGCAGATCAGGCGTGAGTCCCATGTCTCCATACTCTCCCTGAGTTCCATCGTAGCCCCAGTTCCAGAAGATGCACTCTGACCTGAATGCTCTGACGCGGGGGATGAAGTTCTCCCTGACCAGTTGGACATAGTTGTCGTCGTTGGTTGTGGAGGGCACCTTTATGTTTATCTTGTTCTTCTTCTCAGCGAAATCGTCTGAACAGAGGCAAACGTAGAGCACTCCCGGATCATTCTCGAAGATTTGCCATGTTCCGTTGCCGTGATGGGCGTCAGTGTCGATAATGGCAGTTCTCTTCATGTTGAACCTCTGCCTCAATTCGTGGATGGCTATGGCAGCGCCATTGAAGTAACAACCTCCACCGAAGAAGTCGGTGCCGGCGTGGTGATCTCCGTAGCCAGTGAAAACGAAGGCATTGTCTATTTCGCCTTTCCATATTCTAATGGCTGCGGCCACGGTGCCCGCTGCAGAAAACAGCGCTCCCTGGAAGTCTCCGCTGGCCTTGACCTGCCTGATCATCTGGGGCGTATGGACTTTGGAAAGGGTTTCCTCCGGAATGGGTTCGAGTTCAAAGGAAGAGGGTGGTTTCAAAGGATAGTGTGCGTCGAAGAGGAAGACGTTGTCCTTATCCAGGATTCCATCCAGCGCTTCGGGAAAATCCCGGAGCCTTTCCCCATTCTGGTAGTGAAAGAAGATTCCAGTTTGCGATCCGATCTCGCTCTCAGCTGTTTCCATCTTATCATTCTTAAGTGCTCGCCGGCATCAGGCGCTTCAGTGTCTCGGCGTATACTTCGCACGTTCTGTGGTCGAAGAGCACGAAGACTACTTCCTGGAGCGACGGCTCTTTCTTAAGGAAACCGATCACTGTTTTGAGTGCCACCTCCGCGGCGGAGTCTATCGGGTACCCGTAGGCGCCAGTGCTTATGGATGGGAAGGAGACGGTCTTCAGGCCGCTTGATGCGGCCAGGCTCAGGCTCTCTCTGTAGGCGCTGGCCAGAGTTTCGGGCTCACCGCGGCTGCCGCCGTGCCATACCGGTCCGACGGTGTGAATGACGTGCCTGGCCTTCAGGTTTCCCCCTGTAGTGATGACAGCCTTGCCTGCCGGAAGTCTGCCCTGCCTGGCAACAATCCTCTTGCATTCCTCCAGGATGGCCGGGCCGCCGGCATGGTGTATGGCACCATCGACACCACCGCCGCCCATCAAGCTGGAGTTGGCTGCATTGACTATGGCATCGGTTGTCTGCCTTGTTATGTCTCCCTGAAGTAGAGAGAGCTTGGTCTTGTTGATGATTACCTGCATTTCGCGCCTCCATTGCCGACTTGAGCTGCGGGGGTGTCCGGATTGTAGTCAACCTGATGGACATATTCTACAGGTTGCTGCACCCATAATAAACGCCCAGTCTCTGAAGGCAAATTGGCAAGCTATGATGGCTTTTGCAGATAAACGAAGCCCCCGGGCTGGCTTGCCGGGGGGTTCGTCGTTAAGCTGCAAGGGTACTGCGGGGATCATAGGATGCCGGTTTGTGGATTATCCGGCTTCTCCTGGCCGGGCCAGTTCCCACACCACTCGGACGGCATTGATGACGGCGGCAGGTATCATGAAAACTGCAATGAACGCAACCATGGAATCGAGGGCCGCTCCCAATCCCTTGATCAGCTTGTCCAAGGGACCGAATCCTCCCACGCTCCCAACTACGACCAGCGCGATGGCGGCAACCAGGAAAGGTATTATCTCCTTGCTGGTGATGTTGAACAGACCCACGACGATGCCGAGAATGATGAGCACCAATACCACTGTACCGCTATCCCGCGTGTCCGGGATCGCCCCGCAAATAATTGCAACGACCATGCCGGCGAAAAAGGCAACGGCTCCGAGCAGGCCCACCAGGCTCCACCTTGGTTTTGCATCTGGTTCTTTGGACACTACATACCTCCTTCACAAAGATCACTTGGACCCACTGGATGAAGAGTGTAATGATGGCCTGAACGGGTTGTCAAATGCTCGATGCGAGGATTGCCGATCGGGCTTCGCTTGACGGTTGGGATACCAAGGAGAATGTCCAACTTGACAGGCGGGACAATTTGGCTCAAAATCACCACAATATTTGACAAAACCCAAAGTATTTCCGATACATGAGAAAACGCGTCCTGCTGATCAACACTCCTTACCCGTACGAGGAGTGTCCCGTACCACCACTGGGCTTGGCATACCTTGCCGGCATGCTGCGATGGGAAGGGGCCGAAGTCCGCATCCTTGACCTGCTCATGCTCCGGTATACTCCCGACCTGCTGAAGAGGGAGTTGAGGGAATTCCAGCCTGATGTTGTTGGGGCCACCTGCTCCACGGTCAACTTCAAAACCGCCTCCAGAATTCTGCGGGTGTGCAAGAACTTCGATTCAAGTGTGGTCACGCTCATTGGCGGGCCTCATGCCAGTTTTGTAGCTGGAGAC
Source organism: uncultured Dehalococcoidia bacterium (assembly GCA_964475375.1). Taxonomy (GTDB): domain Bacteria; phylum Chloroflexota; class Dehalococcoidia; order UBA2247; family RBG-13-53-26; genus JAFGCL01. Next base: position 12,679 of record CAYYWI010000006.1, on the reverse strand, counting down.
ATCATCGAGAAGGCTCCCTGGATTGACATTGTAGTCATGGGTGAGGGGGACCAGACCGTGGTGGAACTGGTTGAAGCTTTGACCAATGGGCACGATCTGACTCAAGTATCTGGAATTGCATTCAGAAAGAGTGGCAAGGCTGTGGTCAACCAGGCCCGGCCGCTCGTCAAGGATCTGGACAAGCTTCCGCTGCCGGCCCGGGATTTGCTTCCGATATCGAAGTATCGAGCATTGAAGGTGCCTTGCACGGTTATCACCAGCCGCGGCTGCCCGTTTGGATGCATCTTCTGCTCTGCACCGAAGATGTTTGGCCGCGGTGTTCGCTATCGCAACCCGAAGCTGGTGCTGGACGAGATTGAGATGATCAATCGGGAGCTCGGCTTCAATGAGATCAATATTGTGGATGACACCTTCACGGTGAGAGAGCCGCATGTGCAGGCTATCTGCCAGGGAATACAGGATCGCAAGTTGAAGATCAACTGGTCGGTCTACTCCCGTGTCGATACCATCAACCCTCGGGTGCTGGAGACCATGAAGGGGGCCGGGTGCTCGTGGGTATGTTTTGGACTGGAGTCCGGTTCACAGAAGATCCTGGACACGATCAAAAAGAGGATCACTGTGGCCAAGTCCAGAGATGCAGTCAAGATGGCTACGGAATCGGGCCTGAATGTGCTGGCCTCTTTCATATTAGGATTGCCTGGAGAAGACCCTACCACAGCCAGCCAGACTGTGGGTCTGGCCAGGGAACTCTTCGATGCCTACAAGGTCAGCTACGGTTTCCACCTTCTGGCTCCCATGCCGGGAACAGAGGTGCGCGAGAGGGCCGATGAACTAGGAGTCCGCATACTTACTCACAACTGGTCCAGGTATAACGCCAACCGGCCGGTGGCCGAGACGACTACTTTCAGCGCCGGGCAGATGATGGAGATAGTGAACGCCTACGAGCACGAGGTCAGCGAGGCTTGGGATGAGATCCAGAAACAGGCCAGGCGTGGAAACGCAGCCCTTAAGGATCGTGTGGACAAGGCTGCCAGCCAGGCGTTTGTCTGGAAGCTGCTCAACGGCGGAGTCATCGAACGATTCGACAACTCAGGCCGCTCTGAAGCGGAGTTGGCTCAAGCTGTCTCAGAGAAGCTCGGTGTCAGTAAGAAGCTGGCTAAACAGGAAATCGGAAGGCTGGTTTCTGAAGGCAACCTGGCTCATGCTCAAGTGCCGGGCAAGAAGCAGCCCGTCTGGCAGTGGTCCTGATATTCTCCTGCTGCGGTTCTCGGCTCAACTGCCCTGTGCCATCACGGAACGGCGAAAGACACCAATCCCTCTAATTTGGTACTTGCCCTCAGACTGATTACTGACCTCGGCAATCTGGAAATCAATATCCAGGGCACCCTCCATATGCAGGGTGAGCTGATCGCTGGTGGATAGTCTCTTATCCCCTTCCACAATTTCTACATGCCCGTGAATGGAGTTGTAGACAGCATCCGGCCCGGATTGGACAGAGTACTCGACTGTTGCGACGTGTTCGCCCAGTCTGGTGACCTGTCCCCTTCCCTGGCAGTCATTCATCTGCAGACCTCCTGACTAGTCCTTCCTTCTACGGAGTCTCCCCCTGATCATGTGGTAGTTTCTCTCAGCTTCGAACTGGCTTGCCCTCAGACCTTCCCTTTCAATCTCCACAACCATCCCGCAAGATTCCTTGATCTCTGCCCAGGCTCTCTTTGCCGTCTCCCTTATCTCTGGCATTTGTGACCTCCTCCCCAAGCCTGATTGGCTCTTCTACTGATCCCCAATCCCCGTCAGGTCGCACCCAGGTTTCAACCGGGCACAAAGGGAACTCAAACGCGTAATTCTGCCGGTTGGAGCTGAGTGATGGGCTTGCCCCCCTCTTCCCAATCACTATTCTGCTGCGGGGTAATTATAAAGTGCCAGCCTCACATCCAGGTCTCAAAGGGCTCCGGAAGTCTCACATCTTGTGAGGGACTGGGGTCGGTGTCAGGCTGCTACCGGGTGCCTTGTGACCGCTGATACTCGGCCACCTTGGCCAGTGCTTCGGCAGCCCGGTCGAAGCTCGGGAAGCCGGGGATGCCTTTGTCCATCAGCTTGCTCCTGACGATCAGGGCCTGCTCCTCAAGCTGCCCGGCGGAGATGACCACCAGGAATGCCTTAGGGCATCTGGCTTTGAAATCAGCCAGGGCCGACACCAGGTTGTCGAGGTATGATGGATAGAAATCCCATATCTGAGAGAGGAATGGCAGTGACAGCTCCGCCACCAGCGAATCTATGTTCTCTTCCGTGCTCAGGATGTCGAGTATCTTCATGGAGTCCTTTATTGAAGGTGCGTGCCAGGAGATGTCCAGGGGGTTGAGGTAGCTGCCCCCAATAATATTGAAAAAGCCGGCGAACTGCCGGTAGGTGCTCTGGCTGAGCAGTGGAGCTGACAAGCCGGCCTTGGTGAAAGCGTCGGCTATCACCACCGACTGACCGCCGCTCTGGGCCACCAGACCCACCCTGGTCCCCAAAGGTCGGTTGACATAGAGAATGGCCTTCATGCAGTCGATCATCTCCTCCAGGTTCTCGATCCTCATAGCGCCGCACTGCTTGATCAGGGAGTCCCAGAGGATGGGAGCGGATGCCAGGGATCCTGTGTGGGACGAGATGGCCCGGTGGCCTTCCTCGCCCTTGCCGCCCTTCCAGACCAGCACCGGCTTCTTCTGTGCGGCGTATCGCAGAGACTCGAGGAACTTCCTACCATCCTTCACGCCCTCGATGTACAGCCCTATTACCTTGGTCTCATGGTCATCAGCGAAGTATTCCAGGAAGTCGCTGCTATCCAGGACAGCACCGTTGCCGTAGCTTATGCACTTGCTTACTCTGAGGCCATTGCGTATTCCCACCTGACTGAAGAAGATGGCATGGGTCCCGCTCTGGGAGATGAATCCAACGGGGCCGCTGTGTCCGTTGTACTGATTGACATCCTGGCGCACCCCCAGCTTCGGGTTGAAGAGCCCCATGCAATTGGGCCCGATAAGGTTGAAGTCCGCTTCCCGTGCCATTTTGACCAGCGCATCCTGCAGCATCGCCCCTTCGTCGCTGTGTGACTCGGCAAAGCCGGAGGTGAACATCGTCGCTCCCCCCACGCCTTTCTTGATGCAGTCGCTCAAGACACGAGGGGTCACCGCTCGTGGAACGGCGACAAGGACGTAGTCGACCGGGTCCGGGATCTCCATGAGGCTTCGATAGTTCTTCACCCCGAGCTTCTCTATTCCCGGTAGTTCGTTGGGGTCGATCTGCACGGAGTAGAGCCTTCCATTGAAGGTGCTCATATTCCGGAGCCACACGTAGCCGTTGGCCATCTTGTCGCCCACCACCGCCACACAGCGGGGGTTCAGGGCTCTATCCAGCGCTTTTCTGTCCAAATCAAGGCCTCACTTCAGAAGAGACTGTTGCGGTGACGTGGTGGTGAGGAGATTGTTCATAGCGGATTGGCCTTCCGGCCTCGGTTGTCTATTGTATCATCTTGATTTTGAAAAGGCATGGCTGGTGCACTTGATCTGATAGCTCACAGCCCATGGCTCTGTCCCCTGCACGTCCCCTTGTAGTGCCCCGCCCCGGTTTGATCGTTCCAGTGAGCTTGATGTATCATACCTTCTGATTGACCCTTCTTCGGGGGTGGGCAATCTCGCTCAATTCAAACGCAATAATTGGCCATCGCTTTTGGCCAACAAAGAGGAGGTTCAGATTGGCATCAGCGCTCAGTGGTATCAAAGTGATCGATGTCTGCGGCATGGGGCCGGCGTCACTCGTTTCCATGACCATGGGTGATATGGGGGCTGAGGTGGTCAAGGTAGATATGCCGCCCGGCGGCGGGCACAAAGGCGTCGGCGATGGCCTGGTGTACCTGCCGGAGAAGGAAGACGAAGCCGCCAAGATGACGGCCTTCGGGGCACTCGACCGGAACAAGAAGAAAGTGGCGATTAACATGAGGACCGAGGCCGGTCAAGCCGTTTTCCAGAGGCTGGCCAAGGCTTCGGACGTGGTAATCGAGGGTTTCCGGCCTGGTGTGATGGACCGTATGAACGTCGGCTATCCGGCCCTTTCCAAGATCAACCCCAGGATCATCTATTGTGCCGTTTCCGGCTTCGGGCAAACCGGTCCCTATCGCAACTATCCCGGACATGACGGGAACTACGCCGGCTTCGGCGGCGTTCTGGGCCTGACCGGCGATCGGGTTGATGGCCCCCCCATCATGGCGCTCAATGTTGTTGCGGACATGGCAGTAGCTTACCTCAACACGCTGATCGGGATATTGCTAGCTGTCTGCGCTCGTGAAAGGACAGGCAAGGGCCAGATGGTGGACATCTCCATGATGGATGGCGTCGTTGGGTTGCTGGCGGGAATCCCCGGACCGGTGGAGTACCCATACACCGGCGTGGTGCCCAAGCGCGGAGACACCCTAACCAGCGGCACGAGTCCGTTCTACGCTGTCTACGAGACGAAGGACAAAAAGTACCTCAGCATCTGCCCCATAGAACCCCGCTTCTGGGCCAATATGTGCAAAGTTCTGGGTCGGGAGGATCTCATTCCTCACGAGTTCGCACCCAGCCCGAAGAAGGAAGAAATGATGCGCGATCTGCGGAAGATCTTCCTCAGTAAGACGAGGGACGAATGGTTCGATATCTTGATCAAGGCCGATGTCCCCGTGGGCAAGGTGCTGGACATCGATGAGGTCTTCAAGGACCCGCAGGTGCTGGCCAGACAGATGGTGGTGGACATCGCTCACCCGAAGTTTGGCAAGGTGAAGCAGGTGGGCATCAGCATCAAGCTTTCGGATACGCCAGGCTCAGTCCGCACCCTTGCGGTGCCGTTGGCACATGACACTGAGGAAGTGATGTCAGGCCTGGGCTATTCGAAGGACGAGATTAAGAAGCTGCGCGGCGAAGGCGCAATTCACTAGGCCTTCTGATATAGGAGCCGAGTCGGAACCGGCACGGTGGTCAACACCATGCCGGTTCATCTTTTCGGTTACTCCAACCACGTTCACAACCTCACGTGAGACAACTTTGATAAAGGCATGGCATTCTGCGAGACGAGTCTGAGACAGCAGCTTTGTAGACTTTCTGTTTAGCCTGGTAACTCAGGTTCCCGGCTGCCAATATACAATAAGGAGGAGTCGCATGTTCAAAAGGATTCTGCTGCTGGTAAGCCTGGCATTTCTGCTGGGGGCGACACTGACGAATGCCGGCTGTGCTTCCGGCAAAGGCATGACTGATATGATGGCCAGAGTGCCGCATGACACTGCCTACTTGAAGTATGTGAACGTCAAAAGTCTGAGGAACGACGCCGATCTGGACGATTTGTACACGGCCTGGAAGGGAGCCGTTGATCCGCGGCTGGATTCTCATGGCATAGATCATGGTGCGGTGAATCGTTTCGCCTCCGGCGCGAACTCGACCCTGAGCAAGCGTTTCACGCTGCTTGTGGGCAAGTTCGACATGAAGGAGATAAAGGACGAACTGAATGATCGCAACTATGACAGCAGCGAATACAAGGGCGTCGAGGTATGGAAGAAGACCGGGTTTGGCACGGACATGGACATGGTGGCCTTGATGGGTGATCTGATAATCCTGGGCAACGAGGCTGGTGTTGAAGGCTGCATAAAGGTGATTAAGGAGGGTGAGGCATCTCTTCTTGGTAATGCCGATGCCAACGACGTTGCCGGGCATCTGCCCAACGGCCTGCGGGTAGAGATACAGAAGACGGAGGTGGCTGGCTTGCTGCTCAGCGGGCTTGAGGCCAGCGGCACTTCGGTCAGCAAGAAGAACAGCGACACGCTGAAAATATCCGGTATTGCCACCTTTGATGATGAGCAGGATGCGCGAGACGCTGATGGCAAGATCGAAAATTTGATGGAGAGTGTGTACAAACGCGTTGATGTTGCCAGAGCCGGTGTTCTGGTAAAGGCCAGTGCCGAGCTGGATATCGACAAAGCTGCATCGCTGTTCCAGGGCTTGTAAGGAACCGGCGCAGGTCCGGCTTGGAATATACGAGAGGTCTGATAGTGCATCAGGCCTCTCAGCTTTTTGGGGAGAGCGCATCGCCCATTGCAGGCTCGTTTGTGCCTGTGCTACAGTGCTCATGAGTCCACTGCCACAAGGGTTGAAGGCTGCTGACTGCGGCAGCCGGACGTGGGAGGAGAAGTTGGACGTTATTGAGGCCATCCACAGTCGGAGAAGCATTCGGGCATTCAGGCCTGACCCCATACCCAGGGAGGTTCTGCAAGCCATAATGGAGGCGGCCCTCCGGGCTCCATCATGGGAGAACACGCAGCCATGGGAGTTTGCCGTGCTTGGCGGCGATGCGATGAAGAACGTGAAAGAAGCGCTGGCGGCTATGGGACAGGCTGGAGAGAAGCCGCGGCTCGATCTTCCCTGGCCGAAGTTCACCGGACCCTACATGGACCGCATCAAGTTGGATGGGCGGCGGCTTGTCCGTGAACTGGGATTGCCTAAGGGTGATCGTGATGCCATGCGACGCTGGCGGATGTCCATGAGGAAGTTCTTCGATGCGCCCAACGGTGTGGTTGTCTATGTTGACGCTTCTCTCAGCCAGTGGTCGCTGGTGGACATAGGGATAGCCGTGGAGAACCTGATGCTGGCTGCCTGGCACCACGGTGTGGGGACCTGTGCCTTGGGCGCGGCGGTCGCATACCCCGATGTCTTGAGGAGCCTGCTGAATTTGCCGGACACGAAGCGTATGATTCTGGGTGTAGCCATGGGATACCCCGACCTTTCGAACCCGGCGGCCACTTTCCAGTCCAGCCGGGAGCCGATGGAGAACCTGGTGACCTGGCACGGATTTGAGTAGATGCTCGCTGAAGGAGGGAACAGGCGATGTCGTGCTATTTCCGTCATCTCAAGGAAGTCATGGCTGAAGCCGGCATTGAGGTTACCCCTGCCAACAGGAAAGAGGTCGACCGAGTCCTTCATGAGGTTGCAGGGGTGGACTACAAGGACTGCCCCGGCGCCTGGAAGAACCTCAAGCTCCGGATGGCGAACGATGCCGACCGCGCTGCCTTGGTGAAGAAGCTGCGGCAGGCGATGGCGAGGTAGCTTCTCGTTAAGCCGGCCGCGAGTGTGTCCCGTCCTGTGCTGAGCGGTAGACCATCCCGCAGATGGACACGACTGAAGTGCCGTCCTCGCTGGCGGGGCACTGAGCATAGCCTGTGACAGACCCCTTTGCGCCGGAGAGCACCGAAAGGGCAACGTATATCGGCGGAAGCCCGCATATCTTCCTTTGATCTCCCTCACTTCTGATCTCTTCGAAGAAGGCACCGGCGTCCGCCGAACGCATGATCTTCATGAGCTGCCGGTCCTTTGCTTCCAGCCTGGCGCATGCGGCAGGGTTCAAGGGCAAGAGATCCCCGAAGGCAGGCCCGACGTGAGCCAGGTCGGCGGCTGCAACAATGAGAGTGCGGCGCTTGCCGAAGGTCTCCTGCAGAACCTCGATGGCAGCCGATACGGACTTGCTTTGTGATGGGCTGTTGTTCAGGTGGATGAACAGCTCGAATGACCCGCAGAGGATGGGGACTATCCGGCATGGCCTGTCTCTCATCAGATAGTGCAGCCATATCAAGGCGGCTTCAACGGAGTGTTCGCCTCGATGGCGCAGTTCACCGCCGAAGACGGCATCCTCTCCGGTGATCCCGGCTATTCTACTCACGACTCCCCACGGTGTCTCATAGCTCTGCTGCGTGAGCGTGATCTCGCCGCTGCCGCCGTTGTGGTCGGTGCCCAGTATGACGATAAGCTCGGCTTCCTTAATGGCCGGTGCTGCTGCGGCCCACACCCCGCCGTAGACGGGACCGCCTCTTGGGAAGTCGATGTGCGGGCTGATCATGCCTGTGATTTGACCTGCCCGGTCGGGCATCTCATCGATGCCATCCAGGTATTCCTGAAGGAACGAGGCGAGTTCCATCGGGTCTTCCGGGCAGGACCTTCCCACCATGACAGGCATTCTGGAGGCTGCCTGTCTGAAGTTGTCCGTAGCAAGCTTCAAGGCCTCGGCATAGCGGTTGTTGTCCAGAAATGTGGAGGCATCCATTTCGGAGATGAGGTTCTCCAAAACACCAAGGCTGATCGGAATGCCGGTGCGGAGCTCAAAGCCGGTTTTGAGTGTGCCTATATCGCGACTTCCGTCCATGAGGGGAAGGAGGGGAGCCAGGACGTTGGGCACAAATAGTGCTCTTTCACTGATGCCGAGAGGGTCCGCCAGAAGAAATCCCTGCTGCCCCTGGTGCAGGGTTGGCTGGATATGAATGTCTCTCAACTTTGGATTCACTCGCACTTCCACAGGCTCTCGATTCACTCCATTATAGACCATTGAAATCCGGACTGGCCTGAATCCTGTATTATCAGGACTCGGTTAGTATTACCGGGTTGAGAGAGCTGGATTTGTGCCGCGTGCACCTATTGGCGCCTGGCCATCTTGATAGCCTCAAAGTCACACGTCGGAACGCAGACTGAGCACCCTATGCAGATCTCCTGGTTCACTTGGGCTACATCGTCCAACTGCATAGCTCCCACGGGACAGGCATCCACACATGAAGAACAGGCGCTGCACTTGGCGGGATCGATCCGGGGCACAAAAGGTGAAGCGATAAGCGTCTTAGTCTTGAACTGGTGGAAGCCGATGAAGTTGGGGCAGCAGTCCTTGCAACAGTTGCAGATGCAGCCATCGATATCGATGCTGTGAACCAGGCCCTCGGCGTGGCATCGGTTCATGATCTCGACGGCCTCATTGTACGTGATCTGGCGGGCCATTCCGTACTTGACGGTCCACCTGGCCACGCTGCCGTAATGGATGCATGCCTGGAGGGTATGGTTGCAGTGGTTATCGGGCTCGGCCAGCCAGTGAGAAAGACGGCATGGGCAGTCAGAAACGGCGATGAAGTCTTGCCTCTTGAGGGTCTCAAAGATGTTCTCGCCAGGTTTGGCATCAGCAGGGAGATGCTTCGGGTGCGCAAATACCGGCGAGAAAGGAAACCCTAGAGGACAGAGCCTCTCCCTGGCCCAGTCCTTCAATGCAGGATGCAGGTTCTTGATCAGCTCGATGTCGTAAGGGAATCTTATACCGCCCCAAGCCCCGGTCTCCACCAACCCCGGGGCGCAGCTTCCCACCACCCGGTACACCGGATCCTCCTTGTCGGGATCGATCCACATCGTCCCTTTGGCGGCCATGGTCTCCAGTTGCTTCTTCAGCTTTGCTTTGTCGATGCCGGTCTTCGCTGACAGCTCGCTTAGCGTTCCCCCCGCGGTTCCGACCTGAAGAGCCAGCTTGACCTCTTCCGGCGTAAACTGGAGGCTGAGTACCTTGAGCATGGCTGGCGTGTTCGGTATGCCGATCACGTGCGGGTCCGTCTTGTTGATCATGTCCACCAGTTGTAGATAAAGGTCGTTCTCTGCCACGAAAAGTTCCTTTCCAGGCTGAAGCCTCTTCGGCCAGCCTCCCCCCCTGAGAAAAAGCTCGCCGCTCTTCTCCAAGAACATGGCTGGAATGGGCTCTGAGTCCCCCCGGGCGGAGTGAGCCCCGATATCAAGCAATGTCTACCGGAAATGGCTCGGCTTGTCTGTCAGGTGATCCCCGACAAGACTTCCCGCTCTTGCCAGACAAGGTCAAAGAACCGGGGGTCTAGATCATTGCCTGGCGCTGACGCTGATACCGCAGCACCATTCGGGCTGTCTTGATACCGCCGCCCGATGCCTTGTGAGTTCCCATGCCCGGTATGCCGACATCCGCGCCCGTGTAGAACAGACCGGCGATGGGTGCCTTGGGTGAAGGCTGGTGCTTGCCGCACTGGCCCACGATCTGAGCCAGCCCGACGCATTCGCCACCCTGTCCCTTCATCACGCTGTCACGGGTAAACTCGGACACTTCAGCGGGACCCTCGATCTCTTTGTACATCAAAGCATCCATAACACCGGGGTACAGTTTGTCCCACATCTTGTCCAGCTTGTCATGGAGAATCTTTATTTCCTCGGCTTTGGGATCGGGAGAGCAAATGGTTCCGGACACGATGCACTGCTTTCCTGGCGGCGCCATGTTGGGATCGAAGTTTGATGGGACCGTAGCGAAGAACATGACTTCATCAGCGATTTTTCCGGCCCGCATGTCACGGAAGCGCTGAAGGGTCATGGTAGTGTCATCGGCCCAGATGTTGTACATCTGATCCGGCAACACCTTCTTGTTCAGGAAGTATTTGACGCCGGTGAAGGCCCATCCGGGAACGAGGCCCTTGACCCAGCTCAGGTAGCCGGGATCGAATTCTTTCTCACCGACCAGCTTCAGCACAGTGGGTTGAATCCCTGCGTCGCTGACCACGATCGGCGCTTCAAAGTTGTCCTGGTCAGTGGTCACTCCGGTCACACGGCCGTTGCTTACTTTGATCTTCTGAACTCTGGTCTTTGTCTTGATCTCCCCGCCATTGGCCTTGATGGCTTTGGCCAGATCGTTCAGCACTCGACCGAAGCCTCCAACGTAGTATCCGGCTGCGCCGCGCAGGGCGATGTCCTGCATGATGGCCACCTGCTCCGATGCGGAGACCAGATCTATAGGCTCGGCGAGCGATGCATTGGCGTGCATCATCATGTAGCTCATGAGTTGGCTGGGGATGTTGTCGAACTGCGAGAGCCATTCTTTTGAGGCCAAATCGTCCAGAGCGCTGATCTGCTCCGGCGGCATCATAGCCATGTTGATCATGAAGTTGAGAGCGATATCCTGCTTTGATGGTTCGAGTTCCCACAGTTCGAAGAACGGCCCGGGCTGAAGCCCTGTGCTTGCCGGCAGAGTGCCTTTCTTGTATTTCCCTGAAGGACCTCGATATGCCAGGCCTGCCGTGTTCAGAGGAATCGGCTTCAGCTCCGACTCTATTCCCAGTTCCTTGAAGACCGTGGCAAAGCTTGGTCCCTGGGCAGGAACCTGTAGTTTGGGCCCGAGTTCGTAGGAGAAACCATCCTTGTTCGTAGGAGTAATCGCTTTGCCGCCGGTGTTCTCATTCTTCTCGATCAGGAGAGTCTTGAGCCCCCATTTGGCCAGCAAAGCACTGCATGTGATCCCTCCCGGACCTCCACCAACAACAATGACATCGTACTTCTTGACCATAAAACCCCCCTTGGTCACCAACTTTATTTGGCGCAGTCCGGCGCCACGGGTGGTATGATAGACATAACTGAAGTTACTTTGCAAGCTCCTAATGCTTAGGGTAGATCATCTTTTGTTTTGCCTGTCGATTGCCTGTTGTCTATTATCTACAGGTAGTTTTTTGTAATTCGAGGTATATGATGCTGATAGCTAGCGACAAGTCATGTTCTGCGGTCTCAAGCAACGGTGTTGAATCCATGACCCTGAGGGTTAATGGTGACAGTATCTTCTTGAGAAAGGCAGGCAAAGGCCCCCCTGTTCTTCTCCTGCACGGCGGTTCCTGTGATTCGAGTGACTGGGTTGAGACGATGGCGGCTCTTTCAGATTCGTACACACTCTATGCACCTGACCTGGTGGGCTATGGGCTGAGCGAGAGGAATCGGGACGGCTACTGCCTGTCCGATTTTGTTGACTCGACCCTGGGGCTCATTCAGGTGCTTGGATTGGAATCGCTGATAGTCGTGGGCCATTCGCTGGGTGGAAGGATTTCGCTTGAGATTGCTCTCGATCATCCTGAAATAGTGCGAAGACTGGTCCTGGTGGATACGGCCGGGTTTGGTCGGCTGGCATATTGGGGGAGTTTCCTGGGGACGATGGCCTTTCTGGTGCGCAAAGTGCTGGGTCGGCCGCAGCCTTATCCTCGATTCATTATGGAGAAAGGGAGCATGCCGCACTGGATGTGCCTGGAGAGGCTGCCGGAACTCAAGACTCCCAGCCTCATCGTGTGGAATCGCCGGGACCCTTACTACTCTGTAGATGGTGCACTGAAAGCCAAGAAACTGATTCCCGAAGCACAGTTGGAAATTCTGCCCGGCTACGGCCATGCCCCGCACCGGACGGAGCGGGAGCATTTCCATGGTCTTCTGACCGATTTCCTGGCCAAGCCCCAGCGAGCAGATTTGCTGCGGTTGGGTGATGCAAACCACGTCTGACCAGTCTTGCCTGTAAAGCCTTTGAGCTTGGGGATTCTTGCTCACGACCTCAGGCTTGAGGTATCATAAGAAATTGCCAAAAAGGCAGAGGCAGGCCTATGGAGCTTGTCTACCAGGGAGACACAAGGAGAGAGGTGTGGAGCAGATAGAGTTAAATGTTGGTACCCGAGAACTGATGGGCAAGAAAACGAGATTCCTGCGGCGCCAGGGCATTACTCCTGTGCACCTGTTTGGGCATGACACCGAACCGATGGCCTTGCAGTGTGAGACGGCGAAGCTGAAGCCTGTGCTGAAGCAGGCAGGCAAGACGCGGCTTGTGGGGCTGAAGATAGACGATCATAAGAAGCCGCGCAACGTAGTCGTCCGAGAGATTCAGAGGAACGCATTAACAGGCGAACTGGTACATGTAGACTTCTTCCAGGTCAGCATGGAAGAGAAGATAAAAGTGCAGGTTCCAATTGCGTTGGTAGGTGAGGCACCGGCACTCAGGTCTAAGGGAAATATGATGGTGCATGAACTGGCCAGCGTGGAGGTTGAGTGTCTGCCTGACAGGA
>CAYYWI010000005.1:58258-66505 GCA_964475375.1 uncultured Dehalococcoidia bacterium | reverse complement strand
AGTCTATCCCTTCATGGCCTGTGATGGAATCCCACTGACTATCTACGGATCAGGGTCTGATAACAAATATCAACAAAAGTAGACAGCAGTGGTATAATTCATTCTCGGGAGCGAAGGCATGAAAGCAGCGAAAGAGATCATGACTCCTGAGCAGGTAGCCGACTACCTCCAGCTCAACAAGGAGACGGTCTATCGCTACATCCGTGAGGGCAAACTGGGGGCATCCAGACTCGGGCGAAGCTACCGCATTCCCAAGGCGAATGTAGACCTGTTTCTCCTGGCGACCAGCACGGGGCAGTCTGCCAGAGAGGCGCTGTTCGATCGTCTGGAGAGCGCAGCCGGGAGGAACACCGGGATTCCCGCTGAAGAGGTTGAGAGTGATGTGGCTGAGGCCGTCGCTGAAGTCCGCCGCAGAGACGGCGGATGATCCGGGCAGTCGTGGACACCAACGTCCTGGTGTCAGCTTTGATATCTGCTTCAGGCTACCCCAGAGAGATTGAGAGGCGCTGGCGAAAGGACGAGTTTACTCTGGTCATTTCCCCTGGAATCATCGACGAGGTGAGCCGCGTCCTGCGTTTACCCCGGATCCATCAGAAATACCGGCTTGCTGGCTCCGATATCCAGGCATTCATTCTCGCCTTGCTCTACCATGGCGAGTCCGTTGCCGGAAGACTCGTTCTGGAAGGCGTAGCGCCTGATCCCGGCGACGATAAGGTCATTTCCTGCGCCGTGGAAGGGAACGCCGACTTCATTGTGACCGGCGACAAGGCTCTGCAGCAACTCGACCAGTATGGCGACATCAGGATCATCAGTGCCGAGGCGTTCATAAGGGTTCTGGACGAGGATGGAGACTGAAGCCCTGAACAAGCTCTACGAGTTGCAGAGGAAGGCGAAAGAGGGGGAGTAGGGAGAGGGTTGGCCCTCCAATCCACGCTGCCTTCCGCAGTCCGGGTTTGTAGTCTCTCGCAACCACCTCGCGAACAGATCGGTCAATCCGGTATTGAGCACAGTGGCGCATCAGCACCTGGGAAGATGTGCGGCAGCCAACGGCCGGGTGCTCAGCTTCCCTGTTCCTCCTCGTACTGGAAGACATCCTCGACTGCAACGCCGAAGGCCCTGGCAATCTGGAAGGCCAGGGTGACCGATGGCACATACTTCCCCTGTTCCAGCGCGATGATGGTTTGGCGGGTGCAGCCGACCTTGAGGGCTAGGTCCTGCTGCGTCATCTCACCGTGGTCGAAGCGCAGCCGCCGGATACGGTTGGTTACTTCGCCCTTGCCCATGCTATTTGGCTCTCCAGTATTCTATCAGGGTCCCTATCAGCGAAGAGAACAGGTCTGCCGTGAATACGCAGATCCACAAGATCTGTAGCGAAAGCCGGGTTACAGTGACCTCGCCGTGGACATCGGTACGCAGGAAGAAGACGGAGAACCACGCGAAGACGGCCAGGATAATGCCAGCCCGGCGATATCCCATCACTTTGGCGATGATGTACTGATCCCTCTCATCCATGGTGACCGGCTGGCCGGGGCGCGGCCGCGTGAGGTATTGCGGGATCCAATATGCCAGCGCGATCACCGGCAGGACCAGCAGTACAACGGCCAGGTCATTGACGAAGACGATTATGGGAAGGAGGACTGCCAGAGCTGCCGACCAGAGAGCCAGCTCGAGGAGAGCCCTCTTTTGAAGCGGTGCCATGACTACTCTCCCTCCCGTGATGCGCCCGCGTCTGCATTGGCTCTCCAGTAGGCGATCAAGGTGCCGGCGGAGGCGAAGACGATGTTCACGATGATGGCCGAGTAGAACATCAGCCAAGTGAATATCACCGGAATCTGACTCTGGTCGTGGTAGGCCTCGCTCAGGACTCCCGCCCATACGCCCAGCGTTATGAGGACAGCGAACATCTGGTAGACGGGCACCTTGCGCAGTATCAGCCGGTCCCGCTCATCCGTGATCACCCCTTCTTTGCGCATCCTCCAGCCTGTAACGTAAAGCATGGCCACGTAGGCCAGGATACCGGCGATGAACAGCCCATATACCGTCGCTCTCATCCCGGCATCTTCGTCGAAGGCGGTCGCTCCTTTGACAACGAACACGGCTACGAGGGCCAGCGACCAGACGATCCCTATCGCCAGCCCGTACCAGGCTCTCTTCTGTTGTGGTGTCATGATGGGCCTCCTTCCGTTGCTTTCATCACGATTCTATTCCTCCCCATCTCGCCAACCAGTAGGAAATGAGAACGCCGGCAGATCTTAAGAGCGCACTGACCAACAGAGTCGATAGCAGGATGAGCCACATGAATATCACCGGGACTTGGCCCTCGTCTTCGTAGTGTGTCCCGAGCAAGACTGCCCATAAGAAGATATTTACGTAGACGCCGCCGTACTGGTACTTCGAGACCTTGCTCAGTATCAGCCTGTCTCTCTCGTCTGCCTCAATCTGCTCACCCGGTTTCGGGCGCGTCATGTAGATCACGCCGCAGAATGCCATGAGCCCCGCTGCAAGGATGCCCCACACTAAGGGATCGTGGAAAGCTTCGCTGCCTTTGATGATGAACATGGGCAGCAGGGTAACTGACCACACTATTGAGATGGCCAGTTCGCACCACGCTCGCTTCTGATGTCGTGTCATGGTTGATCTCCTTCTTCTGGTCTGGCGGTTTGGCTGCTTGTCTGGTAAGCTACGCATGACTTAATGTAATATATAGATGACCTGATGTCAAGTGTAGATTACATTATTAGGGGTTGAGACTCCTCTTTGGCCAAACGGCTCTACTCTCCGGCAACCTGTCATTGCGAGCCATTCTCCGACCGAAGCGAGGAGAAGGCGCGGCAATCTCTGCGCTCTTTCACCCCCAACCCTAAGATTGCTTCGCTCCTCGCAATGACACGTGTATGGGGAAAAACCCCGTCAAAGAACGAGAGCAGCATGCTGCGCTCTGCGGCATTTCTTTGGAGCAAGGTCCTCCAATTGATCTAAAACCGGTTTTCATGCCACAATACGGTCGCGGTGATAAAGGGCAACTGATTTATGTCCAGGAACGTTTTGGCTCGGCTGGAGAAGAGTCTGTCCCCGGAGTCGCTCGACCTGATCCAGAAGGCAGGCGCAATGGCGGCTGAGAGACGGCTGGGCATCTACCTCGTCGGTGGGGTGGTACGGGACGTTTTACTGGGCCGGGCCAACTCCGACCTTGATCTGGTGGTGGAGGGCAATGCCATTGATCTGGCGGAATCGCTGGCCGGCGAACTGGGCGGCCGTCTCGTCGTTCACCACCGTTTCGGCACTGCCAAGGTTCGTACCAGGGACGTTGTCATCGACCTGGCCATGGCCAGGGCCGAGAGCTACGCCCACCCCGGGGCTTTGCCCACCGTGCATCCCGGTTCGATCCAGGATGATTTGGCACGGCGAGACTTCACCATCAACACCATGGCACTGCGGCTCGACCCTGACAACTTCGGGAAGCTGGTTGACCCCTTCGATGGCCAGAAGGACCTGGGGGACAAGCTTATTCGCATTCTGCACGTCCGGAGCTTCATCGATGACGCCACGCGCATGCTGCGAGCCGTCCGCTACGAGCAGAGGTTCGGCTTCCGGCTGGAAGACTCCACCGAAAACCTGCTGCGCCGGAACGTGCCGATGCTGCGCACCATTTCGGGCGACAGGATACGCCATGAGCTGGAGCTGATACTGAAGGAGGAACACCCGGAGAAGGCGCTGAAGCGTGCCGGAGAACTGGGCCTGCTCGAAGAGGTATACCCGGGTCTGGAAGGCAATGGCTGGCTTGAGGACAAACTCCAGAAGGCGCGCGCCGCTGTCAGTCCGACACCGCCTGCTCTCTACTTCGCTCTTCTGGGCTTACGGCTCAACCCGCTGGAAAGCGAGAATTTCGCAGCACGGTTAAGAATGCCGCGAACGATCTCACAAGCCATCCGGGATGCCGGCCGTCTGAAAGAACAACTGCCACTGCTGGACTCGCCGGACATGTTGCCGAGCGTGGCTTATCAGTTGCTTCATGAATACTCCCCAATGGCGATCCTGGCCTGTTCCATCGCCTCAGACTCAGTCTTGATTCAGGAACGTCTGCATCTCTACCTGACGCGTTGGCGCTATGTCCGGACGTCTCTGGACGGGACCGCCCTGGAGAAAATGGGAGTCCAGCGCGGCCCCAGGCTGGGGGAAATACTCAGGGCCCTGCATGAGGCGAGGCTGGATGGTAAGATAAGAAGCAGAGAAGAAGAGACGGAACTGGTCCGGCTCTGGCTGTCGCAAGGGAGATGACATGAATCAGGTATGCTGTGTATGCAATGAGGAGTTGGACGAGAACAACGTTTCCCGGTGCCGCCTCTGTGGCGGAAGATTCCACATGGCCTGGTCAACAGAAGCCGGTATCAAGGAATGCGGCCACTTCTGGTTTCATCCGGAGCATTGTGGCCTGAGCTTCATATGCGCGAACTGTGAGGCAAGTCTCGGAGCCCAGCCTCCTCAATCGCCCAACCACTTCACAACTTCCTGAGGGATCTGCCGCAGCGGTCCCCTTTTCACAGTGCACTTGGGCAGCGAATCCAGGAATACCCGTCCGTAGCTCTTTGTCTGGACGCGTCTGTCCAGTATGATGACGACGCCGCGATCGCTCCAACTGCGGATGAGGCGGCCGAAACCCTGCTTGAACCGCAGCACAGCCTGGGGCACCATGTACTCGTTAAAGGGATCGTCGAAGAGTTCGGACCGCGATGCGAAAATGGGATCACTCGGCACAGCGAAGGGCAGACGTGCTATAACCAGGGCGCTCAATGCCTTGCCTACCACATCCACACCCTCCCACATGGCGGACGTGCCGAAGACCACAGTGTCCGGGTTGGCCTTCAGGTGATTCAGCAGCTTCCTGGGACTGCCGTCTATCCCCTGACCCAGAACCAGAATCCCTTCCTCTCCCAGAGGCTCATGAACCAGACCGTGGGTGCTGCGGAGAGCCGCATGAGAGGTGAACAGCACCAGGGTGCGCCCTCTCGTGGCCCGGCACAGCTCGGTCAGGGCCAAAGCAACTCCCTGCTGATAACCGGGGGTCTCCGGCTCCGGAATATCATGCGGCAGGTAGATCATGGTCGAATTCTTGTAATCGAATGGGGAGTCTATGGCCAGTTCATCGGCTTCGCCAAGCCCCAGCGCATTCTTCATGTACTGGAAGCTGCCGCCTATGCTCAGTGTCGCGCTGGTGAGCACCACGGCATCCTTCTGCGAGAACAGGTTCTTCTCCAGCATCTCCCCGACCTGCAGCGGCGCTGCGTGCAAAGAAAGGCCATACTGAGAGTTCAGCGTAGCCCAGTAGATGGTCCCGGACTGCGGGCTGGAGATCACGGAGTCCAGTTGGCTTCGGAGCGTGCGGGCCTGCTGCCTCAGAGATGACATCTCCGCCAACACGCCACTCAGTTCTACGTTTCTCTTGTCGGGCAGATCATCCATTGCGGTGTGGATCTCTGCAAGGTCATTCTCGATGCCTGCGAACCCCAGGCTGAGGTTCTCCCAGGCAAGCTCCACTTCGCTCCATTTTGGCTGCCCCCGAACCGATCCGGTGATTCGCATGTTGCTCTCATAATCGCTGCGGCCTCCCTGACGGCTGGCCTGCAGGAAAGAACCTAGAGTGTCAACCAGCTCGCTCGCGTGTTCTCTACAAACTTTGGCCTTCTCCTGGAGTTCCTTGAGTCTTTCCGTGGCACCTCTTCTGGATGAGGTCGCCGGGACGCCGCGCAAATAGGCTCGAAGCCGGAACCCGAACCCGCCTTTTTCTCCGAATTGGCCCAGGAAATCCTGGACGTCATGTTCAGAGATATCGTAACCCAGTTGCTCAGTAGCCTCTTCCTCAAGACGGTGTGCTTCATCGATAATCAGGCAGCGGTGCTCGGGGAGGATACTGCCATTCTTTGCCAGATCCGAGAGCAACAGGGCATGGTTGACCACGATCAGATGAGCACCCTGGGCCATCTGTCGGGCTCGGTATAGGAAACATCCGGACGGATAATACGGGCATCTTTCAACCACGCAGTTGTCCTCGGAAGCACAGACCCTGTGCCACAGCTCCAGCTCACCCTTGTTCAGATTGAGCTCGGCTCGATCGCCACTCGAAGTGGAATTGGCCCAGAGCAGCAGGCGAAGCAGGAACCTGGCTTCTTCCCAGGGCAACCCCGGAGTCTGCCGCCAGGCACCCCAGCGCCTCACGCAAAGATAGTTGGCGCGTCCCTTCAGTTGGGCGATGTGCGGTTCCCGGGCGGCAAGCGGATTCTGAGTCTTGCACAGGACCTGAAGTAGATCAGGAATATCTTTGCCCATCAGCTGCTCTTGAAGGTTGATGGTGTTTGTGGACACGACGACAGGGGTGCTGTTCTCCAGCGCAAAAACGATGGCCGGCAGCAGATAGGCGATTGACTTGCCGATGCCGGTGCCTGCCTCTATGACCACTTGCTCGCCGTCATTCAAAGCCTGGGCCACCCTCCGCATCATAGAGACCTGACCGGGGCGATGTTCAAAGCCGGGAAACACCTCTGCCATTGCACCGCCTTCGCTCAGAAACCCGGTCAGCAACTTCAGGTCCAGAGGCTTGGCAACAGACGCCGGAGTCAGCGGCTTTCTCTCCGGCAACGCCGTGGGGCACGGGACGAAGTCGGCGGACCAGGCTTGTCTGTCCCACAGCGATGTCTTGCCGACTTTGGCTCTCTCCAGATCAAGGAAGAGGGGACGCCAGGACCAGGTCGAAGATGCAGTGAGCCGGTTGATCTCGGCAATCACCGGCAGATCAAACCCGGCAGCCTTGTCCAGCAATGACAGCAGCACCCCTTTGACGGTCACGGCATCAGCCAGCGCGCGATGCTGAACCGGGCAGGATACCTCCAGCACCCTGGCCAGAGTGCCTAGAGTATAGTCCTGAATCTGGGGAAGGAGGATATTGGTTACTTCGAGGATGTCGTAAATCGTGTTGGTGAAACTCAATCCCTGGGCGCGCAGAAATTCCAGATCGAAGTTGATGTTCTGGCCTACGATCGGGTGATCGCCGATGAACGAGACAAGGTTGTCCGCTACGGCAGCGAAGTCCGGCGCGGCATCCAGTTCTTCCTGGGTGATGCCGGTAAGCATGCATATGCGGTAGGAGAGCGGGCGGTGCGGATTGACCAGCGTGTGAAAAGTCTCGATGTCCTGATCGCCGCGGAACTTGATGGCGCCTATCTCAATGATGGCGTCTTCTTCCGAGTCAAGCCCCGTCGTTTCCAGGTCGAGAGAGACGAGAATCTGATCGCGCATAAGACTACCGGGCGTGTGCTGTGGCTTCTCGCTGCGCACTGCAGGCCAGGAGCAAGACAACGGCTACACACGCCATCCTTTCAAGGGGACTAGCCCTGGAACGGGCCGCTGATAAAGTGGGGCAAGTTTGCAATTATGTGCTCAAATATCCAGGTGAAAAAATACACCTCAATTATAGCCCTTGGCAGCCGACCAAGATAGGTGAAGAAGAGGAACTTGGGAAGCGACAACTTCAAAGCCCCGGCTGCAATGCCGACAAAATCGAAAATGAAGACCGGCAGAAAGGCGAAGGTGACCACCGCCAGCCAGCCGCGACGTTTCATCCAGCTCTCCGCCACCTTGAACCGGCGAAAACGTTCGAGCTTGAGAAGGTGATGCCCGCCATAGCCGACAGAGTAGGCAGTGACTTCTCCCAGCGTGCTGCCCAAACTGGCAATCACCGCCACCAGCAGCGGATTTCCCAGGCCGGCAACAAAGACATTGATGGCATGCCCTGAGAAGAAGAGATGAGCAGGAATAACTACACTTAACGAAGGCAGCAGGTTGGCCAGGAACACGCCAAGATAACCATAGGTCTTGAGTCCCTCAAGTTCAGCCTGCGGCAGCAAACTGGCCAGAATCACCAGAAGAGCCAGGCAGCTAAGGAAAGCTATGAACAGGATGAGAAGCGCCTTCACCTTCGCCGGAGTGATCCGGGGGACGGCTTCCTGTATGTCGGCTATGAACTCAGGTGTTCTCATCTCAGATCGTTTCTGCCAGATAGGCTTCCATTCCGTCCTTCTTCAGACGACGGCAAATCTCCTCTCCGGCAGCTCTCCCATCCACCAGTGTAAAAAGCGTGGGGCCGGCGCCGGCCAAACGTACTTCGCCGGCTCCGGCAGCCAGAAAGCGACTCCGGTAGTCCTCGATTCCACTGAAGAAGGCTGAAGAAAGATCATCAAAGACATTATAGCAGAG
>CAYYWI010000005.1:54383-58248 GCA_964475375.1 uncultured Dehalococcoidia bacterium | reverse complement strand
CAGAGGCTGGTTGTGATCCTTTTGCCCTGCTCGATCAACCCAGCCATTCTCTCGGCGTGCCGGCCATCGGTGAAATGAGAGGGGTTCAGAAGACCGTACATCCCCCTCGTCTTATTGGCCATATCCATCGGGGGCCGGAGCAGCACGACCCAGGTCTTCGCCAGAGATGGCAGGGTTTCCACCTTCTCACCCCTTCCGGTTGCCAGGGCTGTCGGGCTGTTGCCAAGGAAGAAAGGCACGTCGGAACCCAGTTGCCCGGCCAGCTCAGCCAGCCTTTCCCGCGAAATGTTGATATTCCACATCTCATTCAGGACTTGCATGGTCACCGCGGCGTCGCTGCTGCCACCCCCCAGCCCGCTTGCCAGTGGAATACCCTTCGTCAAAGATATGGACACGCCGCGGTTTTCCTGAGCCAGCCCCTGCATCAACCTGGCTGCCTTGTAGACAAGATTGGTGGGAGAGACCAGTTCAGGGACTTCACATGCCAGTCGAATCTGCTCGTGAGGTTCAGAAACAAGGACATCGCAAAGGCTGATGGCTTGCATTATGCTGATGACCTCGTGATAGCCGTCCCCGCGCTTGCCCAGCACCTCGAAGGTGAGGTTGATCTTGGCGCAAGCCTTTCTGGCTATGGGCTTCTTCTCAGGGCTCACTGAGCTCTCTTTCCCGGCACAAGCGGCCCCACTCCTCGATATTCAGGGTTTCTGCCCGGCGCCTGGGGTCTATTCCGGCCCGCTGCAGCATTTCAGCCGCCACCTCAGTCCCGACGGCCAGCCCCTGGGCAAGCGAGTTACGCAGTTGCTTTCGCGGCGCGCTGAAGCCGGCGCGGACCGTGTCGAAGAAAGCCCGGACGCCAGGCACGTCTACCTGTGGTCTGTCGTAGACATCCACACGCAGAACCACGGAATCTACCTTTGGCGGCGGATAGAAGCTCCTGGCCGGGACGCGGGCCACAATGGATGGCTTGCCGTAGAACTGAACGCTGACTGCCAGCAGGCTCATATCGCCGGGTTGGGCCACTATCGCCTTGCCGACCTCCTTCTGCACCATGACCACCATGCGCGAAGGCCTGACAGATGCCTCCAGAAAATGGCGCAGCACAGCCGAAGTTATGTAGTAAGGGATGTTGGCTACAACCTTGTAGCTGATGGAAGCCCCGGTTGTTCCGGCGGAATCCAGAAGAGATACAGGGTCTGTTGTCATAACGTCGGAGTTGACGATGGTCACGTTTGGAAACTCAGCCACAGTCTCCCCGAGCGCGGACACCATTTCACGATCTGCCTCAATGGCGATGACCTTCTGTGCCCGCTGGGCCAATTCCCGTGTCAGAACGCCCAGGCCCGGGCCGACCTCGATCACTGTATCTTCGGGAGTCAGCTCCGCTGCCGAGACGATGCGCTTCAGGGCCCCTTTATCCACCAGAAAGTGCTGGCCGAGACTTTTCTTCGCTTTCAAACCGAAGTGCCCCAGCAGGCTCTTAGCTCTGGTGGCAGTCAGTTCCGGCTGTTCGGACAAGTGATCCCCCATAAATAGAATCAGGGTCGTGCACCAGCCGTCGACCCTGCCTTGTGGCTTTCCTACGCCGGACAGCTCAGACCAGGAGATCCTGTGGCACCCAGAAGCGGCTACTTACCGCTGCTTCCTTCCGGACCTCACGGGGTTCATAGCTTTCTGCCGCACAGGGCCCGATCCTCAACACCACCCGACAAAGCAGTCCCAAAAGACATCGGGCCTCGGGCGGGAACTCAGCCCAGCTATAGCGGATTTCGGGTACAGGGCACCGCTAACTCCCCGCCTAGCACGACCCAAAGCCAATGTTAGACGCGCATCTCGCTATTGTCAATGAGAAAATGTGCAAGGCTTGATAACGGATTCCGGGATCTTCAACAAAAAGTGGTTGTCAGCGTTGATGGAGGCAAATCTCACCTGAGAAAGAAACCCTTCACTTCATCAGCGTCAAGCGGTCCGCCATGCCCTGAGAGGAGTAATTTTGGAGAATACTGGAGCACATGCCTGACACTGGCCTTAATTGGTTCCGGGTCCTTCACCCACAAGGGATAAGCGGGCTTCCTGGGAGAATTGAACCTGCCCACCACCAGATCGCCGACTATGGCTGTGTGCCCCGGGAAGATTATGGAAATCGAACCTTCGGTGTGCCCAGGCGTTCGAATCCACTTGGCTTCGACTCCATACTCTGACAGGTCTCCCTCATCGCCATCAAGTATCACGTCCGGTTCAAAAGGCTCGGCCTTGATGCGGCTCACGAAGGGCTTCATTATCCTTTCAAAGCGGTTTCTTGTTGACAGGGGCAGATTGAGCCCTTTACGAGGCCCCTCAACGTCCAGCCTGTGGATCGCGATCCGGCAGCCGAGCCTTCGCTTCAACCCAGGCGCACCGCCGAAATGATCAAGATGCCCGTGCGTCAGCAGTATCAGCTTCACCTTGCTGAGAGAGTCCTCTCCACCTTTCCTGACGGAACGGATTATTTTCTTCTCATACCAGTTATTGAGAGCATCCACAAGTATGGAGCTTCTCTCGCCCTCGAGCAGGTACACTTTGCCCGTTGGAGTTCCTATTTCCACAATGGATGGAGTCTTGGCGGTCAAACTCATTTCTTCTGAACGGGGAACCTGACCTCAGTAAGCAGCTCTTCCGGCGGTGTCTGCGAGGGGTCCTTGAAGTAGACCTCTTCGGGAGGGCCGACAATTTCATAGCCATTCTGCATGATCCATCCCGCCAGCGCCTCGTAGGTCCTGCCCACCGCATCGAACGGGCCTTTGTGTATCGTGGCCGCCACCATGGCCGGTGCCAATTGTTTCACCCCCGGCCCACCCTTGTCAGGTCCGCTGGGGACTACCTTTCCGGCGATCGGGCTGCGCAGTTCCCAGATAAGCTGATTTTCGGGAACCTGGCCGGGAGCATTGAAGTAGACTCCCATGGGCGGGCCGGAGGGAGTATAACCCTTCTGTGCAATCCACCCATAGAGCTGGCCAAAGGCGACGCTCATTTGTGTGTAAGGCCCCTTCTTGTTCAGGAATGCTACTGTCATGAGCTCGGTCTCTTTGATCGTCACTTGAATTGGGGAAGCCATCTCAACCTCCTTTTTCGAAGATCAGAGGCAGGTCCTGGTGGGGAAGGGGAGAGTCGAACTCCCACGCCTCGCGGCACATGATCCTAAGTCATGCCTGTCTGCCAGTTCCAGCACTTCCCCAAGCACAGCCGAGGGTGATATTTTACCATTTTTGGCCGGCAGTCTGCCTTTGTGCTGAAGACTGCTTATGCGGAAGCCGGATGCTTACCGTGTCGCATCCGAGACGGATGGCTGGCGGATACGCCGAGCTCTGAAGTTCTGGCAAATCAAGATATTGCGGATAGTGACGACAGGAGGCGATGGGGGAGACTATGCAATTGGATCATCGCTCTTGTGTGCAGATCGCGCATTACATGGTATAATCGAAAATAGCGTACATATCTGAGAATCCAAGTCGATCGACTTGTCTGAGGTGATACCATAGATATGAACGACAAAGAGTACCAGACCGTGGTACTCGCCGGATTCCTGCATGATATGGGTAAATTCCTGCAGAGGGGATCCTTCACTTGGCTGAAGGATAGAGTCAGACACCCCGAGAGATCCGGAGAGTTCATCGGTGCATTCGGAGACCTTTTCAGGGACATCGCGGAGCTGCCTTTGCTCAGAACCTTGGTTGAGCACCATCATGAATCCCCATCCTTCGGCGATTTCACCGTTCAGAAAGTGCCTCAAGGTCGCGCCCGCACTCT
Source organism: uncultured Dehalococcoidia bacterium (assembly GCA_964475375.1). GTDB lineage: Bacteria > Chloroflexota > Dehalococcoidia > UBA2247 > RBG-13-53-26 > JAFGCL01. The sequence continues at coordinate 54,465 of CAYYWI010000005.1, read as the reverse complement.
TGCCTGCCTGGTAAGCGAGGCGGACAACCTGTCCTCGGCAGAACGAGATGAAGCTGCTGAAGGATACCAGGACTACAGAACC
>CAYYWI010000005.1:29198-54373 GCA_964475375.1 uncultured Dehalococcoidia bacterium | reverse complement strand
CTCTGGCACCTGTATTTGGCCGGGTCACTCTGAATGAAAGCGAAGCCCCTAAACCTCTTCGCTATCACGCCCGATGTCTCAGCGATCCCGCCTCTCTGGGCACGATCTTCCCTGATGGATTTACCCAGTTCAGCCCTGGAGAGATGAACAACCTGCTCATGACCTTTGGTGAGGAATTTAATGGACTGTCCAAAGGGGTAAGTAAGACCGACTTCAACCTGCTCATTACTCATCTCATGGGCATCTCTCAGAAGTATCTGTGGTGTTTACCATCGAACACCCAGGAGTCTCAGCCCGACGTTTCCCTTTACGACCACCTCAAGACCACGGCGGCAATCGCCGCATGCCTTTATCGATACCATGTGTCTATGGGCACACTCGATGAGAAAGCAATCAAGAAAGATACCCCCAAGTTTCTGATGGTGGTCGGCGATCTCTCCGGCATTCAAAACTATATCTTTGATATCGCTACTGCCGGGGCGGGAGGTGTAGCCCGGCGGCTTCGGGCACGTTCACTCTTCATTCAACTCATCACCGAAGTGGCCGCGCACCGGGTTCTGCGGGATCTGGACTTACCTTTGACCAACTTGGTGATGCAATCAGGTGGCAAGTTCTATCTTCTCTTGCCCAACATTGCCGAGGCGAAGGGAACCATCGAAAAGGCGCAAAGGGAGATGGACAAGTGGCTTCTGGACGAATTGAACGGCGAGATCGCGCTCAATCTGGCTATGACGGAATTTGGTCATTCCGGATTCAAACCTGAAAGCGGCGGCTTCGGCGCGATTCTGAAGAAACTGGACGACCGCCTGCAGAGGCGGAAGCGCCAACCTTTCAAAGAGGCGCTTGCCGGACTGGGTGGATGGGATGAGAGCGCTTTTCTCCGGCCTGCGAACTTTGCCGGAGAACAACCGTGTGATTCTTGCCGCAAGTTCCCTGGAGAGATTGTGTATGGTGACGCAAGGCTATGCAGGCGATGTGACAAAGATAGAGAGTGGGGCAAAGTCATTCCGAACGCAAAGTATGTTGCCTTCTTCGCAGAGGAGACGAGCGGCGATCTTCCCATTCTCGGCTGTTCAGTCTCCCTGTGGAAGAAACCAGAAAAGGTTGATCCCCTACCATACCTGGTTCTCAAGCTCAACGATCCCGATATGAGCGACTTGTACCGTTACCCGGCGCTCCCACGATACCTTGCCAATCACATTCCTCGTGCAAGGGACTTCGATTGTGGGAAGTGCCGGGGAAAGAGTGAGTGCGATGATGCGCACAAAAACGCCGAAGACGAACCAGCCACTTTCCAGTGTCTGGCCTACAGCTCACAAGGCCGACCGCTGCTTGGGTTCCTCAAGGCTGACGTGGATAACCTTGGAAAGACGTTTGCCTTCGGACTGAAGCGGCATACGGAGCAGTCTTTCGATTCAATTTCCCGACTGACAACCTTCAGCCGCATGCTCGATCTCTTCTTCAGCGGTTGGGTGGAGCATCTAATGCGAGAGGAATTCAAGCATTGCTATACCGTCTTCTCCGGCGGAGACGATCTTTTCCTTGTGGGACCGTGGGATGAGATTCTTGAACTTGCCCAGCAGGTCAGAGAAGATTTTGAGCGTTATACCGGCAATCCCGAAATCACCCTTTCCGCCGGGGTCTTCATCAACAAGGATCGCTTTCCCATATCGAGAGCCGCTGGAGAAGCGGACGATGCAGTCGAGGCTGCCAAACGAAGCGGACGGAACGCTATCAGAGTCTTGAGCCGCTCGCTCCCGTGGACGGAATGGGCATTTATGCGGGATGAGTGGAAGAAACTTGCGGAGAGCGGTGAGGAAGTCTCCTCCAGCTTTCTCTACAATCTCCTGCGGTATGCCCAGATGTGGGAGGACTACAAACAAGGCAACGTCCTCGGCCTGAGGTTTCAACCGCTTCTGGCTTATAACGTAGGCCGGACGATTGATCGCAAGGAATTGCCGGAACTACATCAATGGGCTGAGGCGCTTCTCAAGATACCGATCGAAGGGGAAGCCAAACGCGTATTAGACAATCTCAGACTCATCGCGAGTTTGACCATATTTGGTAAGAGAGGAGGAAAGGAATCATGAACCAGCCGGGACGTCGATATTCGATCCCCCAAAGCCAAGGGAGGATTTCCCCATCTCCAGCGTTGCCCCCCGGATACTTAGTCAATGGCTATTTTGACGATAAAGGAAATGTTCGACCTGAAGTGATCCAAACTTGGCCTCCGATGCTAGCCCGAACATTCACGGAAGCCACTCCGAAGCTCAACACTGCGCAGCTCCGGCGTTTCTACAACAGAGTCTGCGATATGAGGCAACGGTTGGATGCCAACCAGCCATTCGATGAGCTGAAGGAGCAGATATACAGCTTGGGTGCACTGGTTGCTGCAGCAGTGGGTAGGAAGACCGCACCTCAGGTATTCAAGGATTTCGTGGACATGAATATCCCTCATGCGGTTCGTTCTGAGAAACACTTCCGGCGCGGTTTCCTCATACATTTCCAGAGCGTAGTTGCTTATTCAAAGTACTACAACCCCGAAGGAGGAAGATAAGTGGCAACGGAACTGAAACTCAACAAATACATTGCAGTCAGCGGGATCCTCCGATGCAGGACGGGAATGCGCATAGGCGGATCGAAGGAAGACCTCGAAATAGGAGGGCTCGATAATCCCATTATCAGAGACGCCGTGGACAAAACGCCGTACATACCCGGTTCATCCCTCAAAGGAAAGCTAAGGTCGCTGCTCGAATATAAGTACGACCGTGTTGGCTGGCGGAGAGAACGGGATGGCCGCTGCGTTCAAGACACAAGAAACGGAGAACCCTGTGGTTGTGCTCAGGAGCTGAATGCGTGTCCTGTCTGCACCATATTCGGACCTCATAAGGTGAGCCGGCACGATCTGGGGCCATCGAGGATCATCGTCAGGGATGCTATTCTCTCCGAGAATTCCAAGGCTGAGCTATCGAGGTTGCTGGAAGAAGGCCTGCAATACTCTGAAGTTAAGACGGAGAACATGATCAATCGCAAGACCGGAGTTGCAGAGCACCCTCGGCCCATGGAGCGCGTCCCAAAAGGCACAAAGTTTGATCTCAACATCTCAGTACGGCTGTTCAAGGGTGATGACGAGGCTAAGATCAAAGGATACCTCAAAGAAGCGTTAGACATGCTGTGCCAAGACTATCTTGGTGGCTCAGGAACCAGAGGCTACGGCTGGATCGAAATCGAAGACCTCAAATTCGACGGGGAGAAGACGTGAAAACCTTTCGCGTGACCTTCTGTCTCCGGTCTGCTGTCGCTTCCGCTTTTCAGGCCGATACCATCTTCGGGCACCTGTGCTGGGCCAAACGGTACCTTGATGGGGAAGCGGCACTGACCGAGTTCCTGGAATGGTATCAAATAGGCGAGCCTCCGCTCCTGATCTCTGATGGCTTTCCCGGCGATCTGCTGTGCTGCCCGCTAACCCCGCCGGATGAACCGTCAGGCGAATCGAAGACGGAGCAAATGAAGGCCTACGACAAACAGAAGGAACTGAAGAAGATACAGTTTCTTTCACTCGATGAGTTCAATCAGGCTATGTACGGCAAGGGCGTCGAGCGGGCGAAGAAAGACTTCAAGCTGAGAGAGAACGTAACCTTAAAGAATCAGATCAACTGCCTTACCGGCACCACCGGTGGAGGGGGCAACCTTTTCGAGTTCGAGGAGACCTTCTGGGGAAAGACACCGGTTTCGATCTACGTCAAGACGGCGAACGGCTACGAGGATGAAGCAGAGAGGCTCTTCCGGTTTGTCGCCGAACAAGGCTATGGCAAACGCAAATCAGTGGGCTACGGAGAGATACGCTCCATGGACTACCGGGCCTTCGACGAATTCAAGTCACCCAGCGATGCCAATGGCTTCGTGACCCTGTCCCACTTTGTTCCAGCACGCACTGACCCGCGCGAAGGCTATTGGAAGGTGCTTATCAAGTACGGCAAGCTGGGCGAGACATACGCCATCGCGGAGAACCCCTTCAAACGCCCCCTCGTGATGCTCGCCCCCGGCTCGGTCTTCCGCACGAATGGGGAACCAAAGGAGTCCTACGGGAGACTGGTTCCAGACATAAGCTCTAAACCCGAAGTTGTGCAATATGCCTTTGCCTTTCCGGTGCCGATGAAGATCGCCTGAATCAGGGGGTGAAAATGAACAGCACGCTACTCGTATGTACCGTTGGCGGAACACCCGCGCCGATCGCGGCAGCAATAAAAGGGTGCAGCCCAGATCGCGTTCTGTTCATGACCTCCCCGCAGACACAACACGAAGTGCAGGACCAAATCCTCCCTTTGCTTGCCAAAGAGGGTATGTCATTCTCGCCGGCGCATTACGAAACAATCACCTTGCCGGACGCCCAGGACTTTATTGGCTGCGTCGAAAGAATGCGAGGGATTGAACCAGACGTCAGGAAGTGGCTCTCGCGCGGGCCGGATTTCCGCGTCGTCGTGGATTTCACCGGAGGCACCAAGTGCATGTCGGCTGCGCTTGCTCTTGCAGCCCGGCGCTGGCCATGCTTGTGTTCCTATGTTGGGGGCACAGAACGAAACAAAGGCGGTGTGGGAGTAGTGGTCGATGGCAAAGAGAGTCTCTACCATATGCAGAACCCGTGGGATGCCCTTGGCTACCAGACAGCGGAGGAAAGCATTGCACTTTTCAACAAAAGGGACTATCAGGCAACCATCGATATCGTAGCAGCGGGTTTACCAAACGTGGAAAGCCCGAAGATGAAAAGCGAACTGAATTCTCTCAAGCTTCTGGCTGAAGGCTACCTGTCCTGGGATTTGTTTGACCATGCGAAGGCTGAGCAGAAGTTGAAACAAGTCGAAAAGAACATCAACAACCTGTGTCAGTTGGCAGGTGACAGACAACAGGACCTGAAACTGCTGATTGAGAAGCATCTGGATTTCCTGCGCAAATTCGGATCGCCGGAGTGGGGCCGTCATACCATCGTTGACCTCTGTGCCAATGCGCGGCGCTGCGGCGACCGGGGGAGGTACGACGACGGTGTGGCCCGAATCTATCGGGCTATAGAAGCTATCGCTCAACTCCGATTGCGCGACCATCACAATATTGATACCGCCAAGACCCCTCTGGACAGAGTGCCTGATCCGCTGCACTCGAAATGGAAGAGTCGGGTCAGGGATGGATTATTGAGGCTGAGTTTGCAGGATGACTACCAGCTTCTCGAGTCGCTCGGAGATGAACTGGCTCAACGATTCAGAGATCTGTCTCTATCGGGAGAGAAAAGTCTTTTAGAAACGCGTAATCAATCCATTCTGGCTCACGGATTCACACCGGTCAGCCAAGAAGTGTTCGATGGCTTGTATCGCAAGGTCTCGGATTTGGCCCGGATAAGTGACGGTGATCTTCCACAGTTCCCCACCCTCGGCCAGCCCGTCGATTAGCCATGCTCTATTCCATCGTGGTCAAGTTCAGAAGCGAAACCGATGCCACCATCCCATCCACGCGTGGCTACTATGCCTATGCATTGTTTCTGGACCTGATCCGGCAGGCCAACCCTGCCGCGGCCGAGAAGCTCCATGACCTTGAAGGCCCCAAGCCGCTCACGTTGTCGCCGCTTCAGGGGAAGCTTCGTGGCGAGAAGGGCAGTATCAGGCTGGCCGCCGACGATATCTACTGGATGCGTCTCACCTTTCTACAAGAGGACGTGTTTGCCAACTTCCTCGATGCTGCTTTGAAGGCCGGCGACCGTGTTCTGCACCTCAATCAGGCGCTGTTGCGCATCCATGAGATACAGACTGCCCCCGGGTCATCCCACATGTGCCGTTTCGAGACATTCGAAGAATTAGTCCTGAGCGCCGGGGCTGGAAGACAACTCCGCTTTGAGTTCCTTTCACCCACCGCCTTCCGTTCCGGCGGGAAAAGAAACGTTCTGCTTCCCGAGCCGCGCCTGGTGTTCACCGGCTATTTCGTCAAATGGCAGAGCTTATCGCCGATCAAGTTGCCTGACAACCTCCTGGCGCTTGCAGATAAAGGCTTGAGGCTGACGCAGCACAAGATGGAGACCCGGATGCTGAACTTCGGCTCCTATCAGGAAGCCGGTTTTGAGGGCAGATGCACCATCGAGATAGCTGAAGAGCTGCCGGAGGAAGCAGTGCGAAGCTTCAACGCACTGGCCTCCTTTGCCTTCTACTGCGGCACAGGAGCCAAGACCACTATGGGAATGGGACAGACCCGGAGGCTTGACGATGTCCGTTCTGTACCTGGTGGAGCAAGGGGCTACCCTCCGCAAGGATAGTAACTCCTTCGTTATCACCAAGGAGAAGGTGGTATTACAGAAGATTCCTGCCATTAAGGTGGAGCAGGTCGTCATTTTTGGGAACGTCAACCTTACCACTCCCGTCATACACCATCTCCTGGACCAGGGCATCGACTGCGTTTTCTGTTCCAGCACGGGCAAGTATCATGGCCGCCTCATCTCAACCGAATCCAAGTTCGGCTTGCTGAGGCAATCGCAATATGAAGCCGTCTCCACACAATCGCTCAAACTCGCCATAGCCACTCAGATTGTCCGTGCGAAACTGTGCAATCAGCGTACCATGCTTATGCGCTACGCACGCGAGAGAGCAGACCCAAATATCGGAGATGCGGTCACCAGCCTGCAGAAGAGCCTCGAGAGGTTACAGGGTGCCGGCGACATATCCAGCGTCCTCGGCATCGAAGGTTACGCCGGCACGGTCTACTACGGCTCCTTCCGCTGCCTGCTGAAACAAGACTTGGGCTTCCAGGCCAGGATGCGCAGACCTCCCCGTGATCCCGTCAACTCACTCCTCAGCTTTGGTTACACTCTGTTGGTCTATGGGGTGCAGGCAGCAATCAGGACCGTTGGTCTGGATCCATTCCTGGGCTTTCTGCACTCGATCGAGTATTCAAAGCCGAGCCTTGCCCTCGACCTGATGGAGGAGTTCCGTCCCATCATTGTAGATTCCATTGTCTTGAGGTTGATCAATAACAACATCTTGACCGAGAAGGATTTCGAGCCATCGCAAGACAGCGGCATGGTTCGTCTGACTCCTGCGGCCATCAAGACCTTCCTTCATCACTATGAGGAGAGAGTCCAGACGGAGGTTATTCATCCCAACACTGATACGAAAGCAACCTACAGACGATGCTTCGAGCTTCAGGCCAGGCAGATAGCCCGGGTAGTTACCGGCAAAGACCGCACTTATCAACCCTTCTTGGTGAAGTGAACTATGTTTGTTGTGGTCTGTTATGACATACCGGATAACAAGAGACGCGCGAAAGTGGGAGAGACCCTGGAAGGATTTGGTTACAGAGTGCAGAAGAGCGTGTTCGAATGCGAGATCAACGCGGACCAGTGCCGCGAGATGCAGGAGCGTATCACCAAAGACACCAATCCTTCCGAAGACAGCGTGCGCTACTACTTCCTCTGTCAAAGCTGTTTATCCAACATCCGGATATGCGGCCTGGGCGAAGTGCAGCGAGACAAGCCTTACTTTGTGGTGTAACTGCCGGACGACATGGACACAGGAAGGTCCTCGGAGTACAATTCTCGCAGTCGGCTCCACTTCAGGCGGTACAAAGAGAACCCAGGGCAGGGGTGCTCGGAAAACCTCTTCAAAAGCAAACGGAGCGGTGAGAAAGACCCGAATCCTCGGAAGGGGATTGAAACAGGAGTCTCGATCAACTACTACGATCAGGCCAACCAACTGTGAGAAAGACCCGAATCCTCGGAAGGGGATTGAAACGAGACTGCCAAGTGGACATCTTCGATGACGGGGTATCCGTGAGAAAGACCCGAATCCTCGGAAGGGGATTGAAACCTGGATATCTCCACTGGTGGGCTGCCAACGGGCAGCAGTGAGAAAGACCCGAATCCTCGGAAGGGGATTGAAACGAGTCAGTCACGTTATGGAACACGACGCCTACCTGTCTGTGAGAAAGACCCGAATCCTCGGAAGGGGATTGAAACTAATCCTGAGTGGTGCCTGGCCTGTGCGTTTTACGATTAGTGAGAAAGACCCGAATCCTCGGAAGGGGATTGAAACCTTGTTTAATGTCTGGGTGTCGAGATCGACGAGCCTGGAGTGAGAAAGACCCGAATCCTCGGAAGGGGATTGAAACTGATCTACGTGGTGGAGGCAACAGCTCCGCCACATCTGCGTGAGAAAGACCCGAATCCTCGGAAGGGGATTGAAACTCACGTGCCTCCTCACAATCACATTCCTCGTACCCCGTGAGAAAGACCCGAATCCTCGGAAGGGGATTGAAACTGAATCCCGACAGCGCAACGAATCCTGAGAAATATGTGTGAGAAAGACCCGAATCCTCGGAAGGGGATTGAAACCCAAGATCAAGCCTGACGAGCAACTCCTGGCAGTAATGGTGAGAAAGACCCGAATCCTCGGAAGGGGATTGAAACTTACCTCCCGCGACGGCGAACTGTTTGGTGCCTTGCCTCCAGTGAGAAAGACCCGAATCCTCGGAAGGGGATTGAAACCTACAAGGGCCACGAGTACCTGAGAGATGGCAATCTGTGAGAAAGACCCGAATCCTCGGAAGGGGATTGAAACTTATCACACTATTACCACGAGGTATTTTACGGAACTTGTGAGAAAGACCCGAATCCTCGGAAGGGGATTGAAACTAGACAGACTCTGTACTTGTCAACCCTGGTGTATTTCCGTGAGAAAGACCCGAATCCTCGGAAGGGGATTGAAACTTAGGTGTGTCCGTCTGTGGTACTGTCTGCGGTCCGTCTGGTGAGAAAGACCCGAATCCTCGGAAGGGGATTGAAACCCATATCGGCGACCAATGCGCTGACTGTGTTGTTGAACTGGGTGAGAAAGACCCGAATCCTCGGAAGGGGATTGAAACTCTCGATGTTGCGGGCTATGGTTGCGGGTTTCATCCTTGTGAGAAAGACCCGAATCCTCGGAAGGGGATTGAAACTTTACATCCTTACTCCGTTCCCAACTGTACTCTGAGTGAGAAAGACCCGAATCCTCGGAAGGGGATTGAAACAGTGATTCCCATCAGGGTAATCTGCTCCTATTGGGATAGTGAGAAAGACCCGAATCCTCGGAAGGGGATTGAAACTCACCCCGCAGGGCCTGTACATCCGTGATTTTCATCTCGTGAGAAAGACCCGAATCCTCGGAAGGGGATTGAAACCAATTTCCTCCTACTTTTCTACGTTAACATATACTTAGTGAGAAAGACCCGAATCCTCGGAAGGGGATTGAAACTCAGTGAGTTGCCGCAGAAGTCCGCCTTATTGATTTGTGAGAAAGACCCGAATCCTCGGAAGGGGATTGAAACCGCTTGATTATTCGCGATTCCTCATATGCGATTTTGATGGTGAGAAAGACCCGAATCCTCGGAAGGGGATTGAAACTAACACCACCACGTTCACTTGGCGTGTCAAATCTGACAGTGAGAAAGACCCGAATCCTCGGAAGGGGATTGAAACTCGGAAATGCAGGGCCGTTAGGCAAAACGACAATTTGTAGGTGTTAATGTAAGGAGGTAAATCGGGTGGGTTTAGTTGGAGTAATTCTTATTGTATTAGCAATACTCCTGATAATTGATTCTGTTTTAGCAATAATTATCGGGAAAAAGTATATGTTTTGGGGATTGGAATACACACCTGAATCGTACCGTTTACTTATAAGGCGCATTTCCGAATACCCACCTGCAAAACTTATGGGTATAAAGTTGGCAGAAGGTATTATCGGTTTAATACTAATATGGATTGTTAAAGCATTTCTGTGATGACAAATAACTTAAAAATTATTGAATGAAATTAAATAGTAAAGATATTAACGATAAGCAGAATTTTAACAAGTAAAAAGAAGATAGAAAAATAATAAGTAAATAGCTATATGCAACGTACTAAATTCAATAAGTGGCATTGTGTTTAACAAGTGAGAAAGAAATACGAAAAAATAGTATGGGTAAAAAAAGAAGATGTCGCATCGCCTAACATCACATTTCCGCTCCGGGCGCGGATGAGCGCGAGATGCCAAATGGCAGGTAATACATGTCCGGGGTGTACCGCGCCACATCCCCCAGCCTAACCGCGGCAGCGGACGGTTCGCCCGAACCCAACATAAGAGCTATGTAAGGTTCGGTCTTCACCTTAAGGCCGGGTGACGTCGGAAATGCAGGGCCGTTATACGAAATCGGCTAATTAGTGAGAAAGACCCGAATCCTCGGAAGGGGATTGAAACCGTGTAGAGGCATGCCATGCCTCTACGATCGCGTGAGAGGAACCAAGTCCTCGAGTCACAACCCACCCCAATCCATCCCCAGTGAGTCCTCTGCAGCAGCCTGACGTGTCTATCTGCCGGTTCCAATCTTGCTGCTGCCTCACTCAACGGTATCTTGAATCCCCTCTTATGTCCGATAACGGGCTGGCCTCAGCCACGTTGCCCCCTCTCGTCGCCATCACGTGACAGTTTTGTGAGGTTGGCACACCGATGAGAGACACGGCTGTGACCGGCCAACTTCATACTGTTCTCAAGAACACTCAAGCCAACAATCGACTGCTGCCTCCGCAGATAATCCGGCAGGGAGGGCGAGAAATGATAAGTGATGTTGCAGGAGATACCAGAAGTATAAGAACCCTTATCCGGGCTCTTGCCGACGAAGACTGCTATGTTCGTCAAGAGGCTGCTTCAGCCCTTGGTGCTATCGGCGATCCGCGTGCCGTCGAGGCGCTGATCGACCTTCTTGGTGATGATGACGAGGATGTTAGAGAGGAAGCGGCCTGGGCCTTGGGAAAGATTGGTGATGCGAGGGCGGTGGAACCCTTAATACGGGCTTTGTTTGACTCGGACAAGGACGTTCGAGAAGAAGCAGCCTGGGCCCTTGGAAGAATCCGGGACGCAAGGGCGGTTGAACCACTGATCCATGCCCTGAAAGACGATGAGGAGGATGTTCGGGAAGAGGTTGTGTGGGCTCTGGGCAGAATCCGCAACGACAAAGCCATTGAGCTGCTCCGGCGGGCTACGAGCGACAGGTCCATTCACGTCCGAAAAGCGGCAGCGGAAGCTTTGGTCAACATAGGAGCAAAAGAGGGAGATTGGTGGGCCAGGACACCTTGCCAGCCCGTGGCTTGATAAGGAGAAGAGGTTCAGAAATGCAAACTTACTACTGTAATCACTGCGGCATAAACTGCGACACGATTTTCAACGTGTTTCTCCACATATTCACTGACCACATGCATAGCGATATCGGTCTTGACAGGGTTGAAAGCCGGGCGCTGGTGGGCAAGACAGAGCCCTATCGCGTGAGGGTCCTCTTTTTCTGGCCAAACTAAGCAGGCTGCCACACGCCGGCCTTGGCTTGGGAATCACCCATGAGAATGACTGGCCCTCGTGTGAACACGAGGGCCAGTTTTTTGCCTTGCACGATTGCTGTCAGCGCCCCTTGTAGATGGGTTTGCGCTTCTCCTTGAACGCCTTCATGCCCTCCCTGGAGTCTTCCGTGGCGAAGATAGGTATTCCGATCTCATCATTCTTCTTGAACGCCTCTGCCGGCGGCACCGAGGCGTCAATCTCGCGGAGCGTTCGAGTGATAGCCTTGATGGAAAGCGGTCCATTCTCACAGAGCTGCTGGGCGATCTTCATCGCCTCTTCCACGGCCTTGCCCTTGGGTACCACCCTGTTGATCAGCCCGAACCGCAGTGCCTCTTCGGCAGTGATGTGACGGCCCAGAAGAAGCATCTCCGCTGCCAGGCAATAAGGAATCTGCCTGGGAAGGCGGAATGCGGTGCCCGCCATGGGGTACAGGCCGCGCGTGACCTCGGTCACTCCAAACTTGGAGTCCTCGGACCCGACCCGGATGTCAGTCCCCATCAGAATCTCTGTGCCTCCAGCTACGGCAAAGCCCTCCACGGCCAGTATGATCGGCTTGGAGGGGAGGTTCTCCCGCAGCAGCGCCTGCCAGTGCAGGTTCGGCACACTCTGCATCAGCCGCTGGATCTCCTCGGCGTCTTCCCCGGCAGCCGGGCCGGTCTTCAGGTCCATGCCCGAGCAGAAGGTGTCTCCTTTGCCGGTTATTATGGCACAGTACAGGTCAGGATCCTGATCCAGAAGCCGCCAGGCCTTGTACATGCCCACCAGCATGGGGGAACTGAGGGCGTTCTTCGCCTCCGGCCGGTTGAGAGTCACAATCATAACGTGTCCATCTTTTTCGACCGTGCAGTTCTTGGTGGTGATGCTCAGTTGTTCAGCCATGTTTTTCCTCCTGATGTCTTATTGCCTTAAGGTCCTCCTCCGATTTCTATCCGGAGACCTTTCTATTTAACCCCGTTGAGGCCCAGGGGGACTTCGTCCCTCTGCACACCCCTTAGTCATACAACGCGTGTGAACCTTCTGTAGTCTATACCAACGGTTTGAAGTACTTTATGTCCAGGATGCTGCCTGCCCGTTTTTCGGCGAAGACCGCCTTGACCCTCATGCCGATGGCCAGCTTCTCAAAGTCAACCTCGCTGAGCATGTGAACAAGACCGGTGCTGGCTCCGTCAAGTTTGATGATCCCGTAGATTATCGGCGGATCAACCGGCTGCACGCCATTAGGCCGGCCGGCGACCGTGTAGGTCTCCACCGTCCCCGTATCGCTGACCTCTACCCATTTGTCCAGTTGAGCATAGCAGTATTTGCACACCGACCGGGCAGGCACATAGACCTGGTCGCAGGCAGTGCACCTGGTGCCCATGATCTTCTTGTTGTCCCGCAACTCGATGAGAAAGCGACTGCCGACTGCGCCGGCGGTGTAGGTATTTGGGATGAATATCTTGCCGTGGTATACGAAGACATCCAGATCCTTCAGTTTCTCTACTCTGTCAGCCATCAACTCAGCCATCTCTAGTCCTCCTACTCGTCAATCGTCCTGAAGTACAGGATGTCGGCCAGACCCCGACCTCTCCCCTCTTCTTTCCATACAGCCTGCACCCGTTTCACCTTCTTCAGTTTCTCCGGGTCCCTTTCCTCCAGGAAGTGCACCAGGAACACCCCTTCGTCGAGCTTGATGGTGGCCGTGGGGTAAGGATTAGCCAGCCTGTCTCCGTAGTGCGGGTCCCAAAGCGGAAAGACGAGATAGGTGTACTGCAGGACCGTTCCCTTGTCGCTCATCACTACCCAGTCTTCGCCTGCCTCCACATTGCATCTGCCGCAGACTGCCGCTGGCTGCCAGATAAGCTCCTTGCACTTGGGGCAGCGGTTGGCCACGAGCCTCTTGTTTTCCAGAGCCTCTTTGTAGAGCTTGCCCAGATACTTACCGCTGGACCATCTGTAGGCCCGAGGTCTGGCTATATCAACCCTGATGTATTCCGGTTTCTTCTCAGCCTTCTTCTCAGTTGTCATCTCTTCCTCCTACAGCGACCTCTTGAGCAGTGTGGCCACAGTCCAGTTCGGCCCGCCCAGAGCGGTGGCCAACGCGGTGTGGACGTCCCTGGTTACCTGGTGCTCACCGGCGTCGCCCCGAATCTGCAGAGCTGCCTCCGCCACCCGGATGGTAGGCGTGGCACCGATGGGGTTGGTGGCAATGACACCGCCGGAGGGATTCACCGGGAACTCCCCCTCCATTTCGGTCATACCCTTTTCCACCATCTTCCAGCCTTCGTTCTTCGGACAGAAGTGCAAGTGCTCGTAGTGGCTCATTTCCTCCCAGTTCGAAGGCTCGTATATCTCCGCCATGCAAATGTCTCTGATGGGGTTGGTGATGCCATTCCTCTTGTAGAGCCTCTCCACGGCGATGTCCTGGCTGTACTCTTCCGTGTTCGTGGGATCGCCGAATGAGCCGGCGCGGAACGGCTCCTGATGCACTGTAACAATGTCAGCGATCCAGACCGGTTTTTTGGTGATCTCCCTGGCCTTGTGCTCCGACGCTAATATGAGTGCACAAGCGCCGCAGGACTGAGGGCAGAAGTCCAGGAGCCGCAGAGGCCATACCAGATATCCTGAGTCAAGCACCTCTTTCACGCTCTTCAACCCCAGCTTCAAGTGAGCATAGGGATTACGACAGGCTCCCTTATCCGCCTTCAAGCGAACCATGGCAGCGTGCTCTTCCCTGGCCCCGGTCTTCTCCATGTAGGTCAGAGCCTGCTTGGCAAACTCCCCGATGGCACCGGTGGCCACACCCTTGCCCCACACCGGCGTGACGCAGGCGGTGATGGCTGCAGTGGTATCGCCGCAGTCCTGCTTCTCGAACCCGATCACCAGGGCGGTGTCAAAGAGGCCAGAGGCCACAAAGTGAAAACCCTCTTCGACAACCGACGCACCGCTGGTGCCTCCCGTGCCCACCTTCAGGCCGGGCTTCATGAAAGCCGCCATCTCGTCGGCCATCATCGCATCCGGAAGATAGATATTCTCGAAGGTCTCCATGTTCGCCGTGAACACGGCCTCCACGTCCTTGGCCTTCATCTGCGCATCAGTCAGCGCTGCTCTTACCGCCTCGCCCACCATCTCCTGCTGGGTGACATCCTTGCGGTTGCTCTTGTGATAGGTCTGGCCTACTCCGACAATTGCGACTCTATTACCCATCTCTCTACCTCCAGCTAAGCCTTCCCCAGAATCATGACGCCCTGCAATGCACCGCACACGCCGGTGAAGCCGTGAGCCAGAGCCACCTTCGCCTCCGGCACCTGCCGCTCACCAGCCTCTCCTCGCAGTTGCAGCACTCCTTCAGCTATGCGCGTCATGCCCGCGACCACCGTCGGATTGCCCGCCAGCATGCCGCCTGAGGGGTTGACTGGAAGCTGTCCTCCCATCCGGGTCGCACCACTATCGATGAGCTTGCCGGCTTCTCCCCGACCACACAGCCCCAGCCCCTCCATCCACAGCAGCTCCTGATAGCTGTATTCCTCCGATATTTCAGCCACGCTGATCTGCTTCACGGGATCGGTGATACCCGCCATGCTGTAGGCCTTCTTGGCCGCCTTCACCAGGGCATCGCACTCCGCCAGATCGCGGTCGCCGAGGTAATGCGTCTCGTAGCAGTTCGAGACGCCCTGTATCCAGATCGGTTTCGAGCAGAGCTTCTTGGCTTTCTTCTCCGTGGCCAGGATCATGGCGCAGGCCCCATCCGACGTCGGCTTCATGTCGAGCTGCCTGATGGGTGACGCCAGTATCTGCGAACCAAGGACATCCTGCACCGTCACATCCGAGGATTCCTGGGCAAAGGGGTTCTTCCTGGCATTTCCCCGGTTCTTGACCACTACCCTGGCGCACTGCTCCGGCGTAATCCCATATTTGTACATGTAGCGCCTGGCCTGCATAGCAGAACCGCTCAGGAAATCGAGTCCCAGGACTCTGAGAAAGATCGGATCCAGGGCCGTATTCTCAATACCCCACTTGTCTGCCTGAGATTCCTTGCAGTGGGTCGCCACCAGAACCACGTCCTGATGTCCCGAGAGGATCCGGGCAAAGGCGGTATAGACCGCATTCAGCGAGTCTTCTGCTATCTTGTCCTCATCGCCATGGTGAGCACCTACGTACGACATGACGTTGCAGTTCGATATGGTTCGACCATCCCAGAAATCCTGCGAGCAGGTTACGGTGGCATCGATGCCAAACGCGTCGCTGCTGGTGACATCCTTGGCAAATTTCAGGCCCGTCTCCTGTAAGACCTGCTTCACGGCCTCCCATACCAATTCCCCTTCGTTCGCGTCAGCCCTGTTGGCACTGTACCTGGTCTGCGCGACTGCCACTATCCCCACTCGTTCACTCATACAAGCCTCCTTCCCTGTTGTTTACCACCTGCGGCACCGACTGCGGCTCAACGTAAAGCCCAGCCGGCATGCAGAAAACGATCCAGCGAATAGCACTCAAGGAAATCTCTTCAAAGCATGCGCAGTGATTGCCGTCATGCACGCCTGACAAATACACTCTTCGCGCTACCCAGTGCCTGATAGCGGCCCAAAGCCCCCCTTTTCTATGAGGAACTACGCTCTAAGAAGTTCCTCGATTATCGCCGATTCGGCCAAAGCCTTGTGTTTCGGCGCCGAGCCCGGATTCAGCTCCAGTGACTCAGTCTGCCACCGCCCCGCGCAAAATGAATCGCCGGAGCATGCTCAGGGCACACTCCGGCGATTTTTGACCTGAATTCCATTGGCACTCTCGCCAGTCATTGATTTAACAGGCCTTCCAGCGAGACTCAAACTACCAAAGACTACTCTCTAGAGTCCGACAATCGAGACGCTGACTATGGGAGCGTATGGCTCGTTGCCCATATTGTGGGTCAAAGCCATCTTCGGGTTCTTCATCTGCCTCTTGCCGGCTCTGCCCTGGAACTGCAGCCAGGGCTCATAGAGCATCCGGATACCGGATGCACCGATGGGGTGGCCGAAGCACTTCAATCCGCCGTCAGGTTGAACGGGCAGTTTGCCGCTCAGCTCGAACGTTCCGGCGTCGATATCCTCTTTCACTTTTCCCCTGGCGCTGAACTGGAGGTCTTCCATGGTGACGGCCTCGGTGATAGAGAAGCAGTCGTGGACCTCGGCCATGCTGATCTCCTCCCGAGGATTCTTGATACCGGCCTCTTTGTAGGCGGCGATGCCGGCCCGATGAGCCTCTTCAACATGGGTGTAGTCATAGGTCGTGACCAGCCGGCCACTGGTTGGGCTGGCGCAAATCTGGAGCGACTTTACGTACACGGGCGTGTTGGGGAAGCTCTTGACCATATCGGCTCGAACGATTACCGCCGCCGCCGCGCCGTCCGAGACCCCGCAGCAGTCAAAGAGCCCCAGAGGCCAGGCAATGATCGGCGCACCAAGCACCTGCTCCAGGGTTATCTCTCGTCTCAAGTGAGCCTTGGGGTTCAAGGCGCCATTTTTGTGGCTCTTCACCGAGATCTTGCCCAACATCTTCTTGCCCTCTTCCGGGCTGAGGCCATACCGGTGGAAATATCTGGTGGCCATCATGGCGAACACCCCCGGCATGCTCGACTGGTAGTGGGTATTGGTCCGGTTCTCCATACCCGGTAATCCGCCGGTGCCTTCATCTTTCAGCTTCTCATATCCTATGGCCAGACAGATGTCATAGATGCCGGCGGCCACGGCGTACGAGGCCCCTCGTACCGCCTCCGTGCCGGAACCGCAGGCGTTCTCCACCCTGGTCACAGGTATGTACTGTAAACGCAACGCTTCGCTGACCGGTCGCCCCCCCGGTGTGAAGAGGCAGCCCGCCCAAACGGCCTGAATGTCCTTTATGCCGACTTTGGCATCTGCCAGGGCCTCGTTGACGGAATCTACAATCAAGTCAGTCGGGCCCTTGTTCCACATCTCACCAAACTGGGTGCAACCCATGCCCACTATAGCGACTTTATCTTTAATGCTTCCTGGCATCTCTTCGCCTCCTTTACCTTGCCGGCCGGGCCTTCCAGAAGTAGTTGGTCAGGCCTCGATCGTACTGCAGTTTTCTGAACGTCATCTCAACTGGCATGCCCACCTGCACCTTGGCAGGGTCCCGGTCAGTAAGATCAAAGAATGCTCTGCCGCCACCTTCAAACTCCACCAGCACCACAGAAGCCGGTGGATCAGCAACTGCTGCCAGGTTATCTTGTGTATAGCTGAAAACCGTTGCCTTCCTTCTGGCAAAGTTGTAATCGTCAAAATCATCCTGTGCTTGACAGACAGCACATACGCGGATAGGTGAAGTTGTCGCTGCGCCGTTGTCATACTGCGGCGTGCCGCACTTCCGGCATTTGATCCCCCACAGACCAAGCAGTTGCTTCCGTTCCCGCCACACAGCGGCCTGCCTGATGTGCTGCTTGTCCGGTCTCCTGGCGGCTTCCTGTGGAACAATCTCCCGCCATCTCAGGTAATCGTTGTAGTTAGCCATCACTTGCTTCGAGGGGATATTCTTCTTGATGCTGCGACGCTCCCCCAACTTTGTGATAGCATCGGTCACCTGGAACACAAAGGCATCTGCCCCATTGCCGCTGCCGGCCACCAGTATCTTGTCACCGGGCTTGGCCTCCTCCAGGGCGCAGATCAGCATCATGGGCGCCATCGCGCAACCGGTGATACCCGCATTCAGGAACAAAGCGTAAGGATCCTGTATTTGGGCGGCTTGGAATCCCGCTTTTGTTATGGCACTCGCATGTCTCCTCGGGTCGCCCGGAGGATCCAGCACTACCTTGGTAATATCTTTCGCTGTGAGGCCGCATTTCTTCAGTACACCCTGCATTGCCTCGGGGACGAACTTGGAATAGCCCTCGTCTTGAACAAAGCGATCTTCCCCGGAGCGTACGAATTTATCATCATCAGATCTCCAGGTGGCCGCCAGTTCGTCTGACACGCTGTAGATCCCCAGGACCTCAGCAATCACATTGTCCTTGCCCATAAGCAGAGCACCGGCTCCATCACCGAACTGCTGCTCTCCCATCCCTGCCGGAGCACCCAGCCGCAGATCGGCTGAGGTCACCAGCACACTGTTGGCCGAACCGGCCTTGACCGTGTCAAACGCCAGTGCCAAAGCTATTGTGCCTGCCCTCGGCGATGTGTTGATGTCGGCAGTGCGGATGTCTCGCCGCAGGTCCAGCGGCATGGCAATGATAGATGAGCATTGTCTTTCTTTGTAGGGGGAAGTGGTCGTCGCGAAGAAGAGTCCATCGATCTTCTTCGAGTCCAAGCCAGTGAGGCAGTCCATTGCTGCTTCTACTGCCATGGTCAGACTGTCTTCGTCGTAATAGGCCACTGCTCTCTCGCCAGGCATGGCGAAGCCCCCCCAGGCCTTGACGCAGTCTTCACGTTTCATTCTGTGCCATGGTATGTAGGCGCCATAGGATGTTATGCCTACCATCTCCACCTCCTATTCGAGAAATTTAATGGGACAGGAAACGTTCCGGCATCTATTATAGATGAATGTAGTATCTATACTCAACACGGCTCAAGTTGCAAGGGCCCATGAATGACATCTTTGGCATAATGCTATATTGCACGCTGATCGATTTGCAATCTGTCATCAAGGCTGGTTTAAGAAAAAGGATGGCTGGCCGGCGATAATCACCGACCAGCCATCCCACCCCTCTAACATCAGCCAGAGTCCTAATCCTCGAGATAGGTCTCTATATATTTGGTAACGTAAGCCGGTGGCTTCCACCATTTCTTGGCACCCATATCCTCAGTGATCACGTTGCTGGCATTGTAGGCCGGTCCGCCGGTGACCATCCCTCCTGGATAGGTCGATGCACCGCAGACGTACAGACCTGCCACAGGTGTTCTCGTCGTGGAGCATGACTCATCCGGCCGGTAGTAACCCATCTGAAGCGTGTTGTAGTCGCCGTGCTTTATAGCGCCGCGCACCATGCAGGGTATCCTTCTCTCTATGTCCAAAGGCGATTCACTGGACTGGGCAATGATGTCTTTCCGCGAGAACCCCTTGAGGTGACTCAGCCACAGATCCAGCACCTTGTGCTCGATGTCCTTCTTCCTTTTCTCCCAGTTCTCAGCCTTGCCGTCCAGATCATAGGGAGCTGGGAACTGGAACTTCGACACATGATGCCCCGGTATATCCACCAGCGTTGGATCGTACAGCGTCTCACAGGTAGCATGGCCTCCGATATGATCCAGCTTACCTGCCCGGACGCTGAGGAAGAACTTCATCACGTCTTCTTCGTTCTCAAATCCCATGATGTTCATCAGGGATTGGTTGATCGTCTGGTCATCCACGTCGTAAACAAGGGGCTTCTCGGTGGCGATATGGAGCGTCCAGAGGCTCCACTTGTCGAACTTCCAACTCTTGCACCGTTCAGCCAGAGAGGATGGGATGTTTTTCTCACCCACCAGTTTGATGAAGGTCGTCTTCGGGTCGAGAGTAGAAGCAACCGCCTTGCACTTGACGACCGTCCCATCCCAGAGCTCCACCCCGTTCACCTTGCCGCCCTGCACGTCTATCTTGACGACCTCGGCATTCTCCAGTATCAGCCCGCCGTTCATTATGACGTCCTTGCCGAACAAGCTCGCCAGCTTGTGCGAACCGCCATAGCACTGCTGCTTGTGCATGGCCCGGTTTATCATCAGCGGGAAGAGGAAAGCCCCCGTCTCGGTAGGATCAAGCCCCCACATGCAGGCGGCATAGAGGAACACGGCCCTGACTTTTGGATGCTTGAAGGTCTGGGTTACCAGGTCATAAGGAGATTTCTCCATCATCTCCAGGAACTCCTGGCCCAGCTTGGTCTTTTGTGTCTTGACTACGAGTTCCAGCGACGGAATAGGCGGCACGTAGGTGCCCGGGGCCAGTATCTCATCCATCATCTTGTCGATCTTCTTGATCCAGCCATAGAACGTCCGGGCATCCTCAAGAGACCACTTCAGTATGGAATCGTAGGTGTCCTCCGTCATACGGTGCAGGAGAATCGACTTCCTGTCCTTGAAGAGCATGCCCGCCTGGGCATTAGGGTAAATCCAGAGGAGGCCTCTCTCCTTGAAGTCGAAGTCCTTGTACATCGGCATGTACTCCACCATCAGGTGGTATATGGCGTGCGTTTTGGCATAGTGGCAGGGGTAGAGTATCTCCTCTATAGCCAGCCCGCCGCCGATCTCGCCTCGCCGCTCCAGCACTATGACCTTGAGTCCGGCCTTGGCCAGGTAGCCCGCCGTGATCAGACCGTTCGGTCCGGCGCCAATCACTGCCACATCGCACTCCAGTTTGTTTGGCATCACCGGATGAACAATCTTGCCGTAGTCGCCTTCATTTCTATAAGGAAAACGTGTCTGCATCAGATTGCCTCCTTCCTCAGACTGTCCATCCTAGACCTCACCGCTCTTCACCTGTTTTTCGGAGACATAGTACGGTGAAGGGTACCACCAGCCACCGGGCTTGAGGTTGAGGTCCTCTATGAGAATATGCATCAGGTTGTAGGGCACTGCCATCAGGGCCAGGCCGCCGGGATAGGAGGTCTGGCTGCCCAGGTACAGCTTGTGGATGGGAGTCCGGTACCGCCCGCATTCCGGCAGCGGCCGGCGATCATACCACTGATCGTTGCAGACCCTGATCCCTTCCCAGTTGCCGCCCACAAAGCCCATGTTTCTGAAAGAGGAATCCAGGGGTGACATGGCAAACTTGGCTACGATGTTGTCCTCGCCCATATTGGTGCAGTATTGGCGGTACATGCTGAGGACCATTTCCACCATCTCATCCTTGTGCTTGTTGTAGTTCTCTATACCATCGACGAAGTATTCCGGAACCGGCACAGGGAAGAAATTGTAGATTACGTGGTAGCCTGGAGGGCACCGGGTCGGGTCATAGATGCTGGAGCGTACCGAGCGCAGCACGAATCCATCCTTGCCCAGCACCGGGAAGCGTCGCTCCACATCCACCACGTTTCGATGCTTGTCTACTTCCTCCATGCTCTCGACCGGGAAGATGCAGCCCAGCGACGGATACTTGTCCATGAACTCTCCGGCTTTGCCCTTGAAGCGCGGCAGCTCTTTAACAATCAGGTCCAGCTTGAACAGGCTGCCGCCATTCAGATTAATGTCCAGCACATTCTGGTAGAAACCTTTGTCCAGGTGCTTTTTGGGAACCAGCTTCAGGAAAGTCTCTTTCACATGCACATCACTGATAACTGCTTTATCCGCCCAGATCACCTTGTCCGCCGGAGGCGCGCTATCGGCCAGTCTGACGCCCTTGGCCTCACCATTTTCGATGATGATCTCTTCCACCCTGGAGTTGGTGTAGAACTTGGCCCCGTGCGCCAGAGCGCAGCGCATGGTGGCATGAGCATAAGAGTGCATGCCGCCCAGGAAGACCCCGGAGGCATACATGATAAGGAAGGTGATGGCAGCACCGACCATTCCCAGGCCCTTGGTGACGTGCTCGGGACCGCTGTCCCACGCTGCATCACAGATGCCCACCTTCTGAGCATCTTCCTTGCATAGTATGTTGGTGATATCCCAGGTGTTCATCTGCAGCCAGCTGTCGTCATATACCTGGCCGAGAAGCGGCACCTTCTTAATGGCTTTCACCCATGGCAGGTCCTCAGGTTCCCGGCTGTAGCCCTCCGGCAGTGGCGGTGTCCAGTAGATGGACCGGAGCCATTCGCGGCACTCAGGTGCTTCCAGGATGGAGTAGATGGCCTCTGTCTGAGCTGCGGCCTCTTCCCCCCACATCAGCATCGATTCTCTGACTACCTTCTTATTCCAGCGGCCACCCGAGGTGACCCGTTTGCAGTCAGAGCTGACGGCCGACCCCCAGAATTCGCAGGGGACCATTCTCAGGCCGAACTTGTGCAACTCCAGTTGCTCCCAGGCTGGCGAGGCACCGGCGTAGTTGTACGCGGCGTGAGGTTCGATCCTGAAGCCGGGGATGGGCTCGATGGTCTCGCAACCACCCCCGATCTCCGTCCTGGCCTCGACCACGCAGACTTTGACGCCGCACTTGGCCAGATACGCAGCTATCCCCAGTCCGTTCGGACCACCGCCAATAACCACCACATCATACCTTTGCGCCATAGTTCACCTCCTAACGTGCTCCATTCTCTGAAACGCCAAGAAGAGCCTGTTATTTGGAAGTTGGCAGACAGCCTCCCGAGATCCCAAGAAAACAACTCGAATGACAACACAGAATACTCGAAAGCATGGACCATTCCCCCTTGGCCACGGTACTTTGCGAGAAACTGAATGTCAGTGTAGCTTACCGTAAATCGGCATGTCAAGAGCCCTTGTGGTAGTTCTGAGATTGTGACATCCCTCAATGGTTCAGTGAAAATGTCACTGCGCAGTGTGGCCGCAGACAACACCATCAGGTTTGCTAGTCGCACGCTGCAACTGCAGCGCCCGAGCTATGCTCATGCCGGGGAGAGGTGCAGGAACGATTTGATGGCAGTTTGGTGGCCTATTAATGGGGCTCGACCCATCGCCTTCGTTCAATCGCCGGACAATCCAGCCAAACACCGCTGCCGTCGAGAGCGCTACCCACAAGAAGGGATGTTGCTGCCAAATCGACGGCAGTCAACACGACTGGTTGGAGGGGAGAGGACCGTACTTGACTCTGATAGCAGCCATAGATGATGCCACCGGTACCGTGGCGGGAGCAGTCTTTCGGGATCAAGAGGATACTCAGGGTTACTTTCTCATGCTGCGAGAGTCATATCAGCCAACAGAGCACCTCTGGCTCTGTAGGATTTGTCAGCAACTTTTGGAGGATTCACGAGAAAGAATGGAGCCAGCGAGAGGATTCGAACCCCCGGCCCGCGGTTTACGAAACCGCTGCTCTACCACTGAGCTACGCTGGCTCTCAAGCGTCAATTGGCTAAGGCCTGTGTTATTCGGTGTTATTCTTGGGGACAGACCCGCCGGAAGCACTCCATCAAACAGGGCCATGGCGTCCCTTGCATGCCATCGATTATATGCGAGTAGTCGTCCATCGTAAAGGCTACCGAACACTGTTAACCCGTTTGCGGTTCAAGAGTTAACTGCCAACCAGGGAACATCCTCTAGACAGAATCTACAATCTTCGTTGTAGGAATTGACCCACATGATCTCGCGTGCTACAGTCAAGAACAAATCAAGCAATGGTCAGGTTCGCACTCATCCAGGTCAGGACAGTCGGGGGATTGACAAGAATGCGCTCGGCGAACCTGTCATTTTGTAGGAGTCTTTTGTTCTCAGTCCGCAACTTCACCCACTCGTTTCCCATCTCACGTCGCAGCGCCATTTCCTTATCTGGCATTCCTCTGAACCGGGTAGTGCCTATGAGATGATGCTTTTGTCGCTCCTGCTGCCTGGTTTCACTGTTCAGTTGGCAAAGAAAGAAATAGGAGAAGCATACATAAATGAGAAACAAGGCATTTGCGGCGGCTAGTTTCCTGCTTGTCGCCATGCTGATAATGCTGATAGTGGTGCTGGGGGTTGGGTGTGGCAGCGAGGGGATGGCAGGGGTCGGTATTCAGAGCATCACGAACAATGGCAATGGAACCTTTACAATTCTTATGACTGATGGTTTGAGTTTCACCACCGACAACCTGACGGGGTCAACGGGTGTTGGAATCAAGAGCATCGCAGACAATGGTAATGGAACCTTCACGCTCCTTCTCACTGACAACACCAGTTTCACCACCGGCAATCTCACTGGTCCCAAAGGGGATAAGGGTGACACAGGAGCTACCGGGTCACAGGGAATACAGGGGTTACAAGGCATCCAGGGATTGACGGGCGAAACAGGCGCTACAGGTGCTACTGGCGCTACTGGACCTCAGGGGCCGATGGGCGAGACAGGCGCTATTGGTGCAACGGGACCTCAGGGGATACAAGGGCCGCAAGGCATCCAGGGACCGACGGGTGCTACTGGAGCCACTGGGCCCGCGGGGCCAAATATGATTCGGGCTATGGGGACAATCTGGGGCAGTGGCACAGTACAACATGGTTTTGGGATAAAGTCCGTTGCCTGGAATTCGAGTGCCAGTCGATGGGAAATCGCGTTCACGGACTTCGCTTTCTCTACAACCGATTATGTGGTTGTTGCTACTGCCAGATTCGGCTGCGTCGTTTGCACGTATAATGTCACTCCTGAATCCAAACTGGTGGTTGAGACTTACAACACTTCCTGGGAAAAAGTCCAGGGGGGCCTTTTCATTTGTCGTCCTGCAAGCTGCCTAGATTCTTGATTCTCAGGATGAAGTATAGGGGAGCCCCGCAATTCAGGCTGGGGCTCCCCCCTTAAAGGGCAAAGCTAAAGCTCCGTCGAAGCCGGGGAAGGCGTATTAAGCCCTTCTTCGCTGTCTTAGCCACTGTACGCTTGCCTATTTGAGCAAGGGGGTTTCTGTGAGAATTCTGCTTCACTTGTGCACACTGGAAAGAACCCAGTCCGCCCATTCGTCGATGCCCTGACGAGCAGTGCAGGAGACCTGGAATATCCTGGCCTTGGGGTTCGTGTCGGCATTGACGCTGCTCTCATGCCGGATGTTGACCTGCAAACCATCCCGTGTGTACAGTTAGAGTTGATCGTCAGGTGCGGCCAAAGTTGAATTGGAGCGTAATCGGGGGATTGACCGGCGGACAATGGTAAGAAGGCGCGCGGTGAACCTGTCATTTTGCAGGAGTCTTTTGTTCTCAGTCCGCAACTTCACCCACTCGTTTCCCATCTCACGCCGTAGCGCCATTTCCTTATCTGGCATTCCTCTGAACCGGGTAGTGCCTATGAGATGAT
>CAYYWI010000005.1:0-29098 GCA_964475375.1 uncultured Dehalococcoidia bacterium | reverse complement strand
TGGCAAAGAAAGAAATAGGAGAAGCATACATAAATGAGAAACAAGGCATTTGCGGTGGCTAGTTTCCTGCTTGTCGCCATGCTGATAGTGGTGCTGGGGGTTGGGTGTGGCAGCAAGGGGACGGCAGGGGTCGGCATTCAGAGTATCACCAACAACGGCAATGGAACCTTTACAATTCTTCTGACAGATGGCTCGAGTCTCACCACTGACAACCTGACGGGGTCAAAGGGTGTTGGAATCAAGAGCATTGCAGACAACGGTAATGGAACCTTCACGCTCCTTCTCACTGACAACACCAGTTTTACCACCAGCAATCTCACTGGTCCCAAAGGGGATAAGGGTGACACAGGGGCCACTGGTGCTACGGGGCCGCAGGGAATACAGGGCATCCAGGGTCCTCCGGGGCTGGGCTACAGCCCGATGCAGATCGCCCTGCTGCGCTGGTATCCGGCCATTCAGACCGGCAATGCTTTCACTGTGGGAGACATCCCAAGGGGTGTGACCTTTGATGGGAATCACATCTGGGTGGCGAACGCAGGCAGCAACAATGTGACAAAAATCAGGGCCTCCGATGGCTACGTGATGGGCACCTATGCTGTTGGAACTAACCCCGTGGGCATAGCCTTCGATGGATCCAGTATCTGGGTGGCGAATGCAGGCAGCAATAACGTGACGAAGCTCAGGGCCTCAAATGGCAGCTTAGTAGGCACCTACTCAGTGGGTCAAAATCCTCGGGACGTAGTCTTCGACGGCACTAATATCTGGGTATCGAACTCCAGTAGTAACAACATCCAGAAGTTGTCCGTCTCGGACGGGACGGTGCTGGCGACCTATAACGTAGGAACCTATCCAATCGGTTTGGCTTTCGATGGGTCCAACATATGGGTGGCCAACTACCAAAGCGATAATGTGACAAAGCTCAATGCCTCGAACGGTAACGTAGTAGGTACCTATGAGGTGGGACACCAACCCGTGGCCATAGCCTTCGATGGAACTAGTGTCTGGGTGGCCAACTACGGTGGCAGTACAGTGACTAAGTTCAATGCCTCGAACGGTAACGTAGTAGGTACCTATGAGGTGGGAACCAATCCAGAGGACTTGGCCTTCGACGGGCTCTACATCTGGGTGGCAAACTTAGGTAGCAACAACGCAACCAAGCTCAATGCCTCGAACGGTAACGTAGTGGGAACCTACGCTGTAGGGAACACTCCCATGGGCATAGCCTTTGATGGGGCCAACATCTGGGTTTCTAACAGCAGTGACGACACCATCACGAAGCTTTAGAAGCCTGGAGGAGTCGGCAATCCCGAAGGGGCCGGATCTGATCCGGCCCCTCTTCTTTCTTACCGATGCAGGCTAGACAGAACCCACTCCGCCCACTCATCAATGCCCTGATGGGCAGTGCAGGAGACCTGGAATATCCCGGCCTTCGGGTTCATGCCCTTGACCGCCTTGAGAAAGGCGGGAATGTCGAATTTGGCGTAGGGCAGCAGGTCGATCTTGCTGATGACAATGGCGTCGGCCATGGAAAACAGAAGCGGATATTTATGGACCTTGTCATCGCCTTCCGGTACGCTCAAAATGAGCACCTTCTTGTCCTCACCCAGCTTGAACTCGCCCGGGCAGACCAGATTGCCCACGTTCTCGATCAGCAGGAGGTCGAGCTCATCCAGCGGCAGACTATCCAGCGCCCGGCCCACCTGACCCGCCTCAAGGTGGCATTCGCCTCCGGTGTTGATCTGCACTACCGGCACCTTCTCTTCTCCCACCTTCTGAGCGTCTATCGTCGAGGCAATGTCACCCTCGATGACTCCGATGCGGACCTTCTTCTTGAGCGCCCGGATGGTCTCCAGGATGAGGCTGGTCTTCCCCGACCCCGGCGATGACATCACGTTCAAGACGGTGACCTTCTTGGAGTCGAGAAGCGCCCGGTTGCGCTCCGCTATCTGGTCGTTGGCGCTCAGGATATCTTTCAGTACCTTTATCTCCATGCTCACTCCACCTCGATGCTCTCTATGAACAGCTCGTTGCCTGCTACCAGTTCCACGCTGATGCTGTTGCACTCCGGGCAGATCCAGTTGGATTGCTTCACCTCAAACAACTTGGCGCACTGGCGGCACCTGGCCTGGGGGACAACCGTGCTGAACGAGATAACAGCACCTTCCGCGATAGTATCCTTGCTCATCAGGCCAAAGTAGAACTGGACGCAGTCGCCGACAACACCGGACAATTCGCCCAGTACCAGGTTGATCTTCTTGACCTTGCCGGCTCCGCCTTTCTTCGCTTCATCAAGCACCAGATCAACCATGCTTTGAGTAACGGCCATCTCATGCATTCCAGAATTCAGGATAGCATATTGTAGTGCGGCACTGCGAAAAAAGGGTGCCATTGGTGGATCAGGCAGAATTGACTAAGTGCTGCCATCAAATCCTCTTGACTTTGATCGTCCAAAACCATACATTCAGACCACAAGGTGTGGATGAGGAGGGAACGCCATGTCTACTCTTCTATTGAGCAAAGAAGACGTCAGGGGCCTGCTTGATATGCCTGCTGTCATCCAGGCGGTGGAGCAGGCTCTCGGGGACTACGCAAAAGGCATTGCCAGAATGCCGCACAAGATATATCTGGACACAGAGAGCGGCGACTTCCGGGCCATGCCTGCTTATCTGCCGGGCGCGGCGGGTATGAAATGGGTCTGTGCCTACCCCGGCAACCCGGCGAAAGGCCTGCCTACTGTCATGGCCACCATCATCTACAGCGATCCGGACAACGGATATCCCCTTGCTATCATGGATGCCACCGATATCACTGCTTACCGTACCGGCGCTACCGCTGCCATCGCATCCCGGTATCTGGCCCGTCCGGACTCGTCCACTCTGGGAATAATCGGTGCCGGCCAGCAGGCCTACACCCAGTTGATGGCCCATGCAGAGCTTTTCCCCTTGAAGACAATCAAGGTGTTCGACACGTCTCCGTCGGCTCTGGAACGATTCATCGAGTCGTTCCCTGGCATTCAGACATGCTCATTGGAGGAGGTCGCTGCGGCTGACATCGTTTGCACGCTGACGACGATGCGGGAGCCGCTGTTGAAACGACGATGGATTCGTCCGGGCACCCACATCAACGCCGTCGGCGCAGACGCTTCTGGGAAACAGGAACTGGAGCCATCTCTCCTCAACGACGCCGTGGTAGTGGTTGACGATCTGAAACAGGCCAGCGCTGCAGGCGAGATAAACGTCCCCCTCAGCCAAGGCCTCTTCAAGGCGGAGCAGATATATGCCACCCTTGGCGAACTCGTAGTCGGCAAGAAGCCGGGCAGGACAGACAGGAACGCCATAACCATCTTCGACTCCACGGGACTGGCCATCGAGGATGTCGCTACGGCCAAGCTGATCTACAAGAGAGCAGGGGAGTTGGGGAGCTACTTGTCCATCAATCTGGTGGATGAAGCTGCCTATAGTATTTCATACAAGCATCTGCGCTCGATACCATAGACAGGCAGCGCACTCCTGTTTCAGACGAGTCCTATGCTGGCGGATAAATACCGAAACTACATGTACACCCTGGTCAGGACAGCGGTCGAAGAGATCGGCCCCCGCCCGGCATGCAGCGAGGCGGAAAAGAAGCTGGGCCGGCTCCTGGTCCGGGAATGGGGAGCGGTCTGCGACAGGATAGACACAGAGCCATTCTCCTGCAGCCCCGGCGCTTTCCTGGGAGCAATTCGCCTTTCGGTGGTGCTGTACTTCGCTTCTGCGGCCCTGTACTGGTTCTACCCCTTTGCCGCGTTCATCATGGCTGTGCTCAGCTTCGGCATGCTGTTCTTTGAGCTGGTGCGATACCGCGAGTTCGTCGATTTCCTTTTCCTTTCCGAACAAGGCGAGAACGTCGTGGGCACCATCCGCCCGCGCGGCGAAACTAAGAGACGGGTGATTGTCAGCGCACACCTGGACTCGGCTTACGAATTCCGACTGTGGCGTCTGTTCGGCACGGCGGCCGTTCCGCTCATGGCCATGGCGATGCTGGGTATCCTCCTGGCTGTCGGCGCCAGCCTGGCCAGGGCTATCGCTTACCTGGGCGGCTCGGAAAGCGCTGTTGCGTACACTGTGATGGGGATAGTAATCGCCGCCTTCGCTCCGGTGGTCGCCCTCTTCTTGTTCTTCAACAGCAATAAGGGTGTTCCCGGCGCGATGGATGACATGGCCGGCATTGCGGTGCTGGCTGGATTAGGGAAGTCCCTGAGCGAGTCGAAGAATAACAAAGGCTTCTATCCTGAGAACACTGAAGTCGTCCTGCTGGCCACTTCCTCCGAGGAAGCCGGGCTCCGCGGTGCCAAACGCTTCGTCAAGAGACACCTGGTTGAATTGAAAGAGACTCCGACATACGCCATCTTCCTGGAGAGCACGGCTGATGAAAGACACCTCACTGCTGTGACCGGTGAGCTGTTCACGGAAGCCAGACACGACCGCGAGCTGGTGCAAATGGCCGGGGATGTTGCCGCCTGCCACAACTGGCCCATCAAATCCAAGTCGATCCCGCTGGGTGCTACCGATGCCTCTGCTTTCTCCAGGCAAGGAATACGGGCCACCTGCCTGCTCTCGCAGGATACCAGCCGTCTTGTGCACAACTACCATACCCGCGAAGACACGCCGGAACACGTACGACCCGAGGCGCTCGCAGTGTCTCTCCAGATGGTTATTGAGATGCTTCAGCACATCGACAAGGCGTAGACGGATGCGGTACGATGTCTCAGAAATCGGCCTTGTGGCCGGTCTGAAATAATGAGGGCAAACCTCCTAATGGTCAGCGGGAATCCGGTTCTTTTGCTTGGGTCATCTGATGAGAATGGATATGGGAAGAAGGACGCCTGAGCCGCCCCTGGCCGCGTTCAGGGTCCTGGACCTGACGGATGAGAAGGGCTTCCTCTGCGGCAGAGTCCTTGGTGACTTCGGCGCCGATGTCATCAGAATCGAGCCACCCGGCGGCGACCCCGGCCGGGCCATCGGGCCTTTCTATCAGGACATCCCTGATCCGGAGAAGAGCCTCTACTGGCTGGCCTACAATGCCAACAAGAGAGGAATTACCCTCGACATCCAGAAGGCCGAGGGACAGGCGATCTTCAGAAAACTCGTCCAGTCTACCGACTTTGTCGTCGAATCCTACCCGCCCGGATACCTGGGCAGGATCGGCCTCGGCTACGCGGACCTGCGCCGGATTAACCCTGCGGTCATTCTGACCTCTATCACCTCCTTCGGCCAGTCGGGACCTTGGAAGGACTATAAGGGGTCCGACATCGCGCTCTGGGCCTTGAGCAGCTACATGTACGTCACCGGCGATGAGGATCGTCCCCCCGTCTGCCCCAGCTTTCCCCAGGCCTATCTCCATGCCGGACTGGAGGCCGCCGCAGCCAGCCTGACAGCCTTGCACCATCGACAGCTCACCGGTGACGGTCAGTGGATAGATGTTTCCGCTCAGGATGCTCTGGCCATCGTCAATCTTCAGAACCAGCAGTACTGGAACCTGGCCCGGTTCAACCCAAAACGCGCCGGCTCGGCTCAGATGCTTTCCGGCGTAAGGTGGTCCCGTCAGAAAAGGCTGTGGAAGTGCCGTGACGGTTTCATGATTTTCATCATCTCCAGCGGTCACATGGGCGCGCAGGGCAACAAGGCGCTGACCGAGTGGATGGACAGCGAAGGCCTGGCCCCGGACTATATGAAGAAGATAGACTGGGAGACCTTCGATCCGCAGGGTAACGAACTGACCGATGAACAGTACCTTGGCATGCTGAACGCCATAGGCGAATTCTACCAGCGGTACACCAAGGCCGAGCTCTACGAAGGAGCAGTGCAAAAGCGGATCATCCTCTATCCCTGCAATACCACCGAAGACCTGATGCATGACAGCCAGTTGAAGGCACGCGGTTTCTGGGCTGATGTACCGCATGCCGAGCTTGGCCGGACGCTTACCTACCCGCGTCCGTGCGTGGCTTTCTCGGAAGCATCCTGCGATATCTATCGCCGTGCTCCATCGATCGGCGAACACAACGAAGAGGTATATGTCAATGAGCTTGGCCTCTCGAAAGACGAATTGGCCGCACTGAGAGAAAAGGGAGTTATCTGATGCCTGATGTGATGGCTGGTCTTTCACGAGAACGGTGCAGGAGAAGCCTCCTGCCGGGGGTTTTGGGGTGTCCCCAATTATCACCTTCCCCCCAAGATTGGGGCAGGGGGTTGATATCGATCATGCATACAATGAGTATCAATTCACTCTACCCGCCAAATGGCTTCCAGGCAGGTTCGAAACCTGCCTCTACGGATTCGACCTTGGGCGGGCAGAGGGAAAGAGGTGCAGGAGAAGTCTTGCCGGTTGTTTGGGGGTGTCCCCCAATTATCACCTTCCCCCCAAGATTGGGGGCCAGGGGGTTGAAAATCCAAGGCTTGGAATGCCTGGATTCCTGCTCCCCGCCTTCGCGGGAAAGACAGAGGTAGTGATCTGAACTGAAATGCGCAAAGCTCTGGAAGACATTAAGATCGCCGACTTCACCTGGTACGTAGCCGGGCCTTTCTGCACCCGCTACCTGGCGGATTACGGTGCTCAGATCATCAAGGTAGAGAGCAGCAAGGTCATCGATGGAGTCAGGCCCTATCCTCCCTACAAGGACAATATCCCCGGTGTCAACCGTGGCGGCTATTTCCACAACTACAATAGCAACAAGCTGGGTGTCACGCTCAACATGCGGCATCCAAAGGGCCGCGAGATCGCCCGGAAAATCATCATGTGGTCCGATGTCGTGGCCGAAAGCTTCAGCCCCGGGATAATGAATAGCCTGGGTTTGGGTTATGACGATATAAAGCAGATGAAGCCTGAGATAATCATGATCAGCCTCAGCTCCAAGGGGCAGACAGGTCCCCAGAGCCGGCTCCCTGCCATCGGGCTGCACCTGGCGGCGCTCTCCGGTTTTGTCAACCTTACCGGCTGGCCGGACCGTGACCCTTCACTGCTCTACGGAGCCTACACCGACAGCATTGCCGGACGCTACGCTGCAGCAAGTATTCTAGCCGCACTGGCGCAAAGGCAGAAGACTGGAAAGGGTCAATACATCGACCTGGCGCAGTCTGAAGCCGGACTGCAGTTCCTTATCCCGCCTTTGTTGGACTATGCCGCCCACGGGAGGGTGCTCAACCGGAACGGCAACCGCCACCCCGCCGCTGCTCCTCACGGAGCCTATCGCTGCCGGGGAGATGATTGCTGGTGCGCTATCGCCGTCTTCACCGACGATGAGTGGCTGGCGCTGCGCCGCGTGATGGGCGATCCCTCATGGGCGAGCGACGCCGAGTTTGCCACGCTTGCCGACCGCAAGAAGAACGAAGAGAAGTTGGATTTGCTGATAGAGCAGTGGACAATCACGCACACTGCCGAAGAGGTGATGGCGCTGCTGCAGAAGGCCGGGGTTTCGGCCGGAATCCTGGAGAAGGCGGAGGACCTTCACCACGACCCGCAACTGGCCGCCCGCGGACACTTCTGGACGCTCCAGCACCAGGAGATCGGCGACTCAACCTACGACGGCATGGGTTCCATACTGTCAGAGACGCCCGCCGAGCTGAACAAAGCCGCTCCGGTGCTGGGCCAGGATAACTACGAGGTCTACACCAGGGTCCTGGGGCTTTCAGACGAAGAGTTCATCGACCTCATGCAGCAGGGCGTGTTCGAATAAGGATGGCATGCCGGCAATCTATGGACTTTACTCCTCCACATCACCCGGGGTCATTACCAGCATGATTCCCTCAAGAATCTGAGCCATCCGTTTCCGCGACAGAGAGCCGATCTTCTCCACCAGGTATGTTTATATGTCAATACTATGGTCGAACCAAAGGTTGGGAACAATTCAGAGTCGCCCTGACTCACGAACAGAAAGTCCGGATCAGTGACTGCGACTCTGCATTGGCAATGCCACATAGAAAGTGCTGCCTTTACCGATCTCGCTCTCGGCCCAGACCTTGCCTCCATGGGCTTCGACCATCTGCCGGGCGATGGCCAGACCCAGCCCTGCTCCCCCTTCGCCGCGGCTGCGCGACTCCTCGACGCGGTAGAAGCGTTCAAAGACGTGAGGGAGATGTTCCGGGCTGATCCCTTCACCGGTATCTGCTACGGATACCACTAGGCTCGGGCTTTTGATACCGTGGGCTATGTCCCTGTCGATCTCACGCGCGGAGACGGTTATCTTGCCGCCGGTGGGGGTGTGCCGGATGGCGTTCGTCATAAGATTGCCCAGCACCTGCTCGATCCTGACCGGGTCTACTTCAACCATCAACGCTGCCTCAGGGAGTCTGGAAACCAGATCGATGCCTTTCTCGCGAGCCGGGACTGCGTAAGTCAAGATCTTGCGCCGGACCATATCCGTCATGTTGGTAGCCGTCAACTGCAGCTTGAGCTGGCCCGATTCAGCCATGGACAGGTCTCTCAGGTCGGCGGCGAGCCGCGCAAGGAGTGCCGTCTGCTCCTTGATGGTATCGAGATGCCCTTTGTCGGCCTCGAAGACGCCATCTTCAATGCCGTCCACCGTCCCTTCGATAACTGTCAGCGGAGTGCGCAGCTCATGGGTGATGTCGGCTATCATCCGCCGCCGCTCCATCTCCGCTCGCTCAAGGCTGGCCGCCATGGAGTTGAAAGACCGTCCGAGGTCTCCCAGTTCATCCTTCGACCTGACGTCAACGCGATACGCCAGATTGCCCTGGGCCACCTGGTGTGCGCCTTTGACCAGCGACTTTATGGGGCGCGTTATATACCAGGTCAGGATTCCACCCAAAGCCAGGGCGGTGACCGCCGCTACAATTCCGACGATGACCAGCCACATGTTCACACGGTCCAGGAAGTCCTGTTCGTTCGGCACGGACACCTCTCCTGACCGTGGGCTTCCACCCATCCCCCGCCCGCAATGAATGAAACTCGAGAAGAGGTAGACATCGCCCACTTGTTCACCGGAGGCCACCACCGGCGTCCCGCCGGTCAGACCTGCGTCAGCGGCTGTTTCTCCCACCCACTTGCTGTCGGTGTCGCCAACCACCACTCCGGCGTTGTCGGTGAGCACCAGTCGGTCGCCGCTCGACTTGAGCAGGTTGGGTAGAAACTCATCTATCCCGGCCCAACTCTGATCCCGCTCATAGAAGCTGCCTAGAACATTCGCCACCCCCGCAGCGTACATTCCGCATCCCTGGGAGGCGTATTGACGGAACTCCCGCGATGTGCTGATGTTAATTAAATAAGCCATCAGTCCCACCGAAACGATCACCACCAGCAGCAGCGCTCCTGCCAGCTTCCAGTTTAAGCTACGCATCTTTGCCTTCCCCCAGCTTGTAGCCCACCCCGTAGACCGTAACGATGAATCTCGGATGCTCCGGGTCCGGCTCTATCTTTTTACGCAGATTCTTCACATGGCTGTCGATGGTGCGTTCATAGCCTTCGTAGGCCTCTCCCTGAACACGGTCCAGCAACTGCATCCGGCTGAAAACGCGACCCGGGCTCTCCATCAGCGCCCTGAGCAGCTCAAACTCGGTGGCGGTCAGTTCGATATCCCGATTGCCAAGCTGCACCGATCGCCTCTCAATCTCCATGGACAGCTCGCCTGACCTCAACAGAGTGGGCGGTTGTGCCGCAGTCTGGTAACGCCTGAGCACCGCTCTGACTCTGACAACCAGCTCCTTGGGATCAAAAGGCTTGACGATGTAGTCATCCGCTCCAAGCTCCAGACCTGCGATCTTGTCAGAGGTCTCGTCGCGTGCGGTCAGCATGATTATGGGCGTGTCCGATTCCTTGCGCAGGATGCGGCACACCTCCCAGCCGGATATCTCCGGCAACATCAGGTCAAGTATGATCAAATCAGGGTGGTCCCGGCGTGCCACTTCAAGCGCCGAACTGCCATCGTAGGCTGCAGACACTTTATAGCCGTCTCTTTCAAGATAGGCCCTGACAATATCGACGATTCTTTTCTCGTCGTCTACCACGAGAATTCTGGCTGACAAGACCGCCTCCGCCTCACCCTTCCAGCCCATCATAACGCCGACCGCCTTAACCGTAAATGGGGTAGGCGGAGAACCGTCTACCCCATTATTTGACCTTGGGTTACTTGCCCATTCGAAGATGATACCGGGTCATTATCTGGTCCGACCACCCATGCAGGCCTGGCCGCAGTCCCGGCTTCTCGTCTGGTTCTGAGCACAGTTGCCGCCATTGGCGCAGGTCTGATCCTGACCACCTGTGCAGCTCTGGTCGCAGTTCCGGTCTCTCGTCTGGCCCTGAGCACAGTTGCCGCCATTGGCGCAGGTCTGATCCTGACCACCTGTGCAGCTCTGGTCGCAGTTCCGGTCTCTCGCCTGGTCCTGAGCGCAGTTGCCGCCGTTGGCGCAGGTCTGATCCCTCAGTTGATCTTGAGCGCACTCGTGCTTCTGCAGGCAGTCAGCATTGCCGCCACAGCAACCATCTCTGAGCATGATCTGATCCTGCTCGCAATCGCCCGCGCAAACGCAAGTCCCGACGGCTGCCTGCTTCTGAGTACCTGCGGCGTTCCCCGGTGCATTAGCCGCGACGAACACCGGCACCGAAAGCGCTGCTATCACTCCCATCGTAGCAGCCACAATCTTCAAGTTCATGATGTCACCTCCTTTCCTTGCTGGGTTGAGCCCTCTCAGGCTTCCAGACTCAGGATACGAGCCGGTTTTGGAGAAGTTATGGAGAACTCGTGGCCGGGATGTGTGATTTGAGGCGATGGCTGTGTGCCGCGTGTCAAGGTGACGAGAATGATCAGCGTGGTAATGTGTGAAGCAGCGGCCCATCAGATTATGCGTTTCATCGAAGTCGTGCAGCCAGGCGTATTTGAGGATGCGGTGAGTACTCTCATCTGCATCTTGTTATGCACACAAGCCAGCGCTACAATTGAGCAACGACTTTAGGAGATTCCTGTAGCCTCCGCATCTGGGCGAAGCTGGCTGCTGGAAGAGGTGAGGACATGCTCGGACCATACGAGTTGAATAAGGTTCACCTCGCCGATTGCCGTAATGCTCTTGCGAGAATGCCTGATGACTGCGTTGACGTTACAGTCACCAGCCCTCCGTACTGGGGACAGCGGGGAGACAAAGGGCTTGGACTTGAGGAAGACCCGCGCCAATATGTAGATCGTCTGGTGGACATCCTTCTACCCAGCTTCGGCACGCCGATTTCCCCCAATGCCATACGGGCATGTCGCCGAGGAAGATGAGAGGCATGCCGGGCTCGGCGGCTGGGGGAGAGGTTGCTGACGCACATGGGGCACAGGCCATGGTGTGACTGTGCCCCGCTCTCCTGACATTGAAGACGTTCGTTCTCTGGTATCTGGAGGCTTGCCTCAGCAAAGCCCCGGCTAGCTCAGCAGATATCCGCCATCCACCACCAGCATGGTCCCGGTGACATAGCTGGCGGCGTCGCTGGCGTAGAACAGCACCACCTTGGCAATATCGTCCGGCTCCCCCGGCCGCCCCATGGGCCAGCGGGACATGAACTTGTTGAGCAGATCCTCCGCCTTCTTGCCGGCTGCCTCCTGCTGTACTCTGATCTTCTCTGAGCCTGGAGTCCAGATGCTGCCCGGCGCGATGGCATTCACCAGGATTCCGTGAGGCGCCCACTCCAGAGCCAGCGCCTTGGTGAGAGAGAGGACGCCGCCCTTGGAGGCATTGTAGTGCGATACATCGCCCATAGGGTGTACCGCGTCGATCGAAGCAAGGTTGATGATCTTTCCGCCGTGCTTGGCCTTGATCATTTCTCTGGCCGCAGCCTGAGAGAAGAGGAACGTGCCCTTGAGGTTGATGTCCAACACCCTGTCCCACAGCTCCTCGGTGGTGTCCACGGCTTTGGATATGGGGTAAATGCCCGCGTTGTTGACCAGTATGTCCAGACTGCCGAAGGCCTGTACTGTTGCCTGGACTGCGTTTTCAGCATCGGCCCGGCTGCGTGTGTCTGCCCGAACAGTTTCGGCCCTGCCGCCCTTCTCTTTGATTCGCTGCGCTGCCTTGGTCGCCGCATCGAGATCGATATCGGCAATCATGACTCCCGCCCCGGCCTCAGCCAGACGGGTGGTGATGGCTCTCCCTATGCCCATCCCGCCGCCGGTGACGATGGCCCCCTTCCCGCTCAAATCAAAGAGTTGCGCAACGGTCTTCTTTGCCACGATTGACCCTCCCTTTTTCTCGCTACGCTCAGGTAGTGTGATATCGATATATATTATCACGCACTGCCTGTGGGAGGCCAACGCAGGGATTCACCCGAAGGAACGGGATTCCTGGTATTTATTCAAAACATGCCGATGTGAGTCTTGTCCTTCGGTTGACTGGCGGCTAGAATAGCCTTAGATCACCCGTGGAAGGAGGCCGGTTGAGCATCAGACTCTTCACGGAACCCGGTATGGACAGGCCGGATATGATCGCATGCTGGCCGGGCATCGGCAATATCGGAGTGATTGCAGTCGATGCCTTGAGGGCGCAACTCCAAGCCGAGGAGTTGGGTGAGATAGAACCTTGGGAGTTCTTTGATCCACGAAGGATGTCCGTCAGATCCGGGGTCCTCCTCGATATGGAATTCCCCAGCAGCAAGTTCTACTTCAAGAAGCTGGCCGGTAGAGACCTCATCCTCTTTGTGGGCGAAGAGCAACCTACCGAGTTCGGCAAGATGTATGCTGAGGGCAAGAAGGCCTGCAGAATGGCCGGCTTGGTCCTGGATGTGGCGCAAAGATTCAAATGCCGGAGAGTTTATACGTCCGGCGCTGCGGTGGCTTCTACTCACCACAGACTCAAGCCGAAAGTGTGGGCAGTGGGAAGCAGTGACAGTGTCATCAGCCAGATAAGGCACTGGGAGAACGTTATTCCGATGAGCGAAGCGGAAGGCGTGGGCGCACAAGGGACCATCACCGGCCTGAACGGGCTGCTGCTTGGGTTGGCAAAGAACAGGGGACTTGAGGCCGTTTGCCTGATGGGCGAGATACCGGACTACCTTTCAGCAGTTCCATTCCCGTACCCCAGTGGTTCAAGGTCCGTGCTGGAAGTGTTTGCACGTATCCTGCGGTTGGAGATCAGTCACGCCAGTCTTGATCTGATGTCCGAGCATATCGGCGAGATCATCGACGGCTTGTACGAGAAGTGGCCGGTGGAGATCAGGGACCGGCTTGACCAAAGGATGGCTGCCATCCAGCCCAAAGGCGAAGCAATAACAGAGGAAGACCAGAAATGGATCAAGGAACACATCGACGAACTGTTCAAGAAGAGGGGCCGAGGGGATGAATGGCCGTCTTAGAGTCACCCGGCGGCCTGATGTGCAGAGCCCGGCGTTGGTCGTGGCATGGAGCGAGGACGTCTGCGAGTTGGGGTCCGGGGTGATCGGCCACCTGAACAAGGTATTGGGAGGGCAGAGCTTCTGTGAGATTGACCCGGCTGACTTCTTCCCTTTCAACGGAGTGGTGATCGAAGACAATCAAATCCTGTTTCCGGAAAGCAAGTTCTATATTTGCCCCGGCAGCAATCTGGCGCTTCTGCTCAGTTCGCCACCGCTATTCGAGTGGTACGATTTCCTGAGTCTGGTGCTCGATGTTGCTGAGCGTGAATGCCATGCCAGGGAAGTATACGCCGTAGGCGCGATGGTGTACATGGGTGCACACACGGTGCCAAGGTATCTTCTCGGCGTCTTCAGTTCTCAGGAGCACAAGAATACCTTCAGGCGCTATGGAATTGCCGGAGACTGGGACTATGAGACACCCCCCGGGCAGAAACCTACGTTGAATTCCTATCTGCTCTGGATGGCAAGAAGGAGAGGCATTCCCGCAACCAACCTTTGGGTACCGATCCCGTTCTATCTGGCAGCTGCTGATGATCCCAAAGCCCGGAGAATGGTGCTGGAATTCCTGGACAAAAGACTGCAGTTGGGAATCGATTTCGGTGATTTAGATGAGGAGATAGTGGCGCAGAACCGAAGGCTGGGGAGACTCAGAAGCCACTATGCTGAGATCGACGACTCGATAAGAAAACTGGAGAACAACATCAACCTCTCGGACGAGGAAAGCCAGAGGCTGATCTTTGAGATAGAGAAGCTTCTCAGGAGCGAAAACAGCGGATAGCGACAGGAAACAGTGTCCCTGTTCTGCAATCATTTTGCTTTGGAGGATTCCCTCGGCTTTCCTCCGTTGGAGACTGACTGAAGCGCTCTGGCCGCCTGGATGAAGACATCCGTCCCTTCGCTCACAACCCTAAGCTGCTCAGGGGTCATCACCGCCATAATGCGTGCTATCTGTGTTCGGCCCGACAGCCACAGGGCGCGCATGAACTCCCGACCGTCATCGGAAAGCCGGCATATCACAACTCGCCGATCCCCAGGGAGACCCTCTCTGGCAACGTAGCCCTTCTCCAAGAGGCGATCCACTACACCGGTAGCTGTGGCAAGAGTGACTCCCAAACCGGATGCGATCTCGCTCATCCGGGCAGGCCCTTCCGTCCATAGTATCAGCATGACCTTGAGCTGGGGCATTGTGATATCCGTGGCCAGCCAGTCCTGCGGGATGATGGGGCGTATCGCCCGCACCAGTTCCTCGAGCTTCTGCTCGACTTCCTCGGTAGTTTCTGCCGGTTGAGGCTTGACTCCCTCAATCTTCATAATTTGACCCCAGCCTCCTTTTGCTTTGTATGATTGCTACCATTTGGGTGGACCTAATTATATCATTTGCTCAGATTGATATTCAAGTTTCCCTTTCGCCATCTGCCTTGTCAAGCTGGCTCTGGGAGTGGTGATCCCGGACGAGTACAAACAGTTGACAGTGAAAGTCAAAAATGGTATTTCTACAAGCCGAGTAGAGCGTTGAGCATCGAGTGCCTTGAAGGAGAGAGTTGGATGGCTTCGAGGAAGACACCTGCTGCAAGGGGATCGTCAATAAGAGGCCTTTCGCACAGGCTGATAGCCTTGGAAGTGAGGGCTATCAACGCTTATGTACCGCAGCAGCTTCTCCTCTTCTACATGAATCTTCTGGATAGGCGAGTTCCACCAAAGGTCAAGACATCTATTGTAAATGGCATAGGCAGGTTGCCTGAAGATGTCCGTGCCTCCATTTTAGTAGTGGCTGACGAGTACGTGCCTCAGGATGTTGACAATTCTTGGAAGTTCTGCTCTGTTGTTGCGGGACTCTGTAAGTACATACCGGAGAAAATAATCCCGATGTGTTCCACCGAGAAGTGGGAGAGGATTCGGGGCAGGTATCACATTCCAACATTGATAGAGGGGACGCAGCCGCGGGGGCCAAGCCTGAACTGAGTTATCGATCCGGTGCCTCCCACCAAACCCTTAATGGAATTGATTTATTGGTGGACATATTGTCTGAAATGACGAGAGAGGTTAAGGTTCATTAGTATAGACGATTCTGGCGCATACAGGGCTGTGCCTGATCGGGTGCAGCGATAGGGGGGTGTTATATGCGTTACAGGCGCGTGTGCGTTGAGTCCTTCGGCTATGAGCTTCCGGAAAAAGTCGTCACATCTCAAAGCCTTGAGGAGAGGTTGGCGCCTGTATATGCCAAAGTGAATCGCTCCTTTGGCCGGTTGGAGCTAATGACCGGCATTCGTGAGCGGCGTGTCTGGGAGGAAGGGACGCCACCCAGTCTGCCCAGCACCAGGGCGGCAGCAAAGGCCATCGCCAATGCCGGGATCAACAAAGAAGATATCGAGTGCTTGCTGCATACCTCCGTCAGCCGCGATTTCCTCGAACCCGCCACAGCCACCGTGGTCCATAGCGCTCTTGGTCTTCCCTCGACAGCGACCATTTTTGACATTTCCAATGCGTGTCTGGGTTTTGTTAACGGCATAGTGACCTTGGCAAATATGATTGAACTGGGGCAAATAAAGGCAGGCATTGTTGTTGCCTGTGAAAGCGGTGGGCGAATCACCGAGGCCACGATAAGGCAGTTACTTCAGGATACCGAGATGACCAGGGGCAAACTCAAACTCGGGTTCGCCTCTCTGACAATGGGCTCAGGGTCGGTCTCAGTAGTGATGACTCATTCTTCAATATCAAAGTCAGGCCACAAGCTGCTGGGTGGCGTAGTACGCAATGCCTCGGAGCACAATGGCCTTTGTCGCGTAGATGCAGATACCTGTTTTCACGACCCGGAAAGTTTCCCCAACATGCACGCCAATTTCGAAGGGATCCTTAGGAATGGGCTGCCCTTGGCGGCTGAGACTTGGGAGGCATTTAAATCCGAAATGGGCTGGACGGAAGCCGACGTGGACAAGGTCTTCACCCACCAAGTCAGCGCCATTCATCACGAACTGCTGTTTGACACCCTGAAATTGGACAAGTCAAAGGGTTTTTCCACTGTAGAATATCTTGGCAATATAGGTTCCGTCTCACTCCCTATGTCATTAGCAATCGGAATAGAGGAAGGCCATCTCAGGCCTCGCGATAGAGTCATCATGATGGCCGCTGGCAGCGGTCTGAACTCAATCATGCTTGGCCTTGAATGGTAACTTGCGCAGTGGGTTAACAAAGCGGGGTCCCGCAGGATTCGCTCATCGGGGGCAGGATTGACAAACGGAAAACGAATCGTAATCACTGGCGTCGGATTGGCATCGCCAAACGGAAACAACCTCGCAGAGTTCCGGTGCAATCTTCTTAATGGTAAATCTGGTGTTCGAAGGATCAACGATCGCTATATAGGCGACGTGATATCCGGGGTATGCGACTTCGACCCGCTGAAGTATCAGAAGAAGAAGGAAATACGCCGGGGCACGCGTGCCGGGTCCACCTCCATCTATTGCGCCCAGGAAGCAGTTGCCGATGCCAGGCTGGACCTCAATTCGGTTGAAAAATCGAGGGTTGGCATCTTCCTTGGAATCACTGAACACGGCAATGTGGACACCGAAAAACAAATCTACGAAATTAAACAGTTCGACTATGACACCAGGTTTGTCTCCCACCACTACAACCCGAGAATAGTTGCCAACAATCCCGCCGGGGAAGTGACCCTCAACATGGGGATCACGGGGCCTCACTACACCCTGGGGGCGGCATGTGCCGGCGGTAACCTGGGGCTGATTCAAGGCTGTCAGATGTTGCTGCTTGATGAAGTCGACATCGCGCTGGGCGGCGGAGTCTCAGAGACTATACATGCCTTCGGCGCCTTCGCCAGCTTCAGGAGCGAGGGCGCGTTGGCCTCGCATCCAGACCCGGAGAAGGCATGCCGGCCTTTTGACAAAGACCGCAACGGTGTGGTTGTCTCCGAAGGCGGCTGCATCTTCGTTCTGGAGAGACTGGAAGCTGCACTGGCCCGTTCCGCCAGAATCTATGGGGAAGTCGCTGGCTATGCGGTGAACTCGGATGCATTGGACTTCATTCTTCCCGACTCAGCAGGACAGGTGCGCTGCATGAGCCTTGCCCTCAAAAAGGCGGGGCTTTCTCCCAGCGACATCAGTATCATCAGCACTCATGCAACCGGGACTCCTCAGGGAGATCCTCAGGAATGCAAGGCGATCAGGCAGGTCTTTGGAGATTGCCGTCATACGTATCTGAACAATACCAAGAGCATGATCGGCCACGCAATGGGCGCAGCGGCAGCACTGGAGCTCGCCGGCAACCTGCCATCCTTCGAGGATCATATGGTGCATCCCACCATCAATGTCGATAACCTGGATCCTGAATGCGCCTTTGACACCCTGGTCACTAACAAGGCAAGGAAAGTTGACAAAGTCGACTGCATACTTAACAATGCTTTTGGTATGTTGGGCATTAACTCTACGGTTATCGTAAAGAAATTCGAGGGATAGATATGAACTGCCACTCTCCTGCTCGAAAGGGGGACATGACACATGACCGCTAGCCAGATCAGGTCGATTATTCTGGAAGTGATTGCCCAGATATTACCGGATGAAGACCTGAGCAAACTGAAGGGAGACGTCCGTATCCGCGATCAGGTCGAAATGGACTCCATGGATTTCCTGGACATCATTATGGAACTCCGGAAGAGATACGGCATCGAAGTCCCCGAAGAGGACTACATGAAGCTTGCGACTCTTGACAGCTGCGTAGCCTATCTCGAGCCACGCATGGCCCACCTCTAGATCAAGAGGCCTTCCGATAGCAAGGCAGCCAAGGCGGCTTGCTCCGCGATACTGACCTTAGCCTGAAGCGCATCTTCCATCTTCTGGGTCCCCTAGGAGAGCGTGTCCGGTAAGCCATGGATTACGATGTTCTGATTATTGGCGCAGGAATGTCCGGCTTGGCCGCCGGCATCAGGCTGGCATACTTCGACAAGAAGGTCTGCATCCTGGAGAGGCACCATCGTGTCGGTGGGCTGAGCTCCTACTACCGCCGCAAGACTTATGACATCGATGTTGGTCTGCATGCTATGACCAA
Source organism: uncultured Dehalococcoidia bacterium (assembly GCA_964475375.1). GTDB lineage: Bacteria > Chloroflexota > Dehalococcoidia > UBA2247 > RBG-13-53-26 > JAFGCL01. The sequence continues at coordinate 10,693 of CAYYWI010000005.1, read as the reverse complement.
CTACGTGCCCAAGGGCGTCCGCCTGACTCCACTGCCCAAGTTGTTCCGGCAGCTCAAACTGCAACCCGAAGACTTCGATCTCCGTCAGCAGCGGATGTCGGTCACCAGGTTCCCGGAGAAGGCGCTCAGGTTCACCAACGAGTTTGGCTTCTTCGTTGAGGAAGTGAACCGGAACTTCCCCAGGCAGATCGACAACTTCCAGAAGCTGGTGACGGCCATCCGTGAATACGACGAACTGGCCCTGGACGCCAAGCCATTGTCCGCCCGGCAGGTGGTTGCTTCCTACATCTCGGACCCGCTGCTGGTCGATATGCTTTTCTGCCCCTTGATGTTTTATGGGAGCGCCCAGGAGAACGACATCGAGTTCGGACAGTTCGTCATCATGTTCAAAGGCATCTATTGCGAGGGCTTCGCCCGTCCGCAGATCGGAATACGTCAGATCCTGGACACGCTGGTGAAGAAGTACGAGACGCACGGCGGTGTGCTGAGGTTGAAGAGCGGCGTGAAGAGTCTGCGGGTTTCCAACGGCAGAGTAGATGCCGTCGTGCTGGACAGCGGCGAGGTGCTGACGGCGGCCAGGATCATATCCTCTATCGGCTACGTAGAGACACTGCGGCTGTTGCCGGACTATGATCCTGCCAAGTCCCCCATTGCCGAAGGGCAGATGTCCCTGGTAGAGTCTGTGCTTGTCCTGGACAAGGAGCCGGTGAAGCTGGGCTACGACACCACCATAACCTTCTACAATGGGTCGGAGAGGTTCAACTACCGCAAGCCGGACCAGCTTGTGGACGTCTCCAGCGGCGTCATCTGCTGTCCCAACAACTTCCAACTGGACAAGCCGTTGCCGGAGGGCATGATACGGATCACCAACCTGGCCAACTACGGTCTGTGGAATGCCCTGAGTGCGGAGGAGTACAAGGCTCAGAAGGCCATGGCGCTGGAGAGGGCGCTGGAGCAGGTGGTGAAGCTTATCCCCGACTTCCGTAGTTCGATCGTCTACTCGGACGTCTTCACGCCCAAGACCATACACAAGTTCACCGGGCACATCAATGGCGCGGTCTACGGCGCCCCCAACAAGATCAAAAACGGCGCCACCCATCTGGAGAACCTTTTCATCTGCGGGACCGACCAGGGATTCCTGGGTATCGTCGGCTCGATGCTGAGCGGCATATCCATGGCCAACTACCACGTCCTGCAGAAGACCTGAGGAGAGGCGGAGCTTATGGCTGAGGATTGGCTCAAAGATACGAAGTCACAGTACGATGCCGTCATCATCGGTAGCGGCCTGGGCGGCCTGACGGCGGCCAACATGCTGGCCAAGGATGGCTGGTCGGTATTGCTGCTGGAGCACCACAATAAGCTGGGCGGGCTGGCCACATGGTTTCCGCGCAAGGGCGGCCACATCTTCGATGTGTCGCTGCATGGTTTCCCGTTCGGAATGGTCAAGACCTGCCGGAAATACTGGAGCCGGGAGATAGCCGACTGCATCGTCCAACTCAAGGGCGTCCGGTTCGATAACCCCCAGTTCTCTCTCACCACGACTTACGATACGGAAGACTTCAAACACACCATGACAGAGAAGTTCGGTGTTCCTGTTCAGACGGTCGATGAGTTCGTGGACACCATCAAGAACATGAACTTTTATGATGAGCACAATATGACCACCAGGGAGATGTTCCAGAAGTTCTTCCCCGGCCGAGATGATGTGGTGCGCTTCCTGATGGAGCCGATCTGCTACGCCAACGGATCGACGCTGGATGACGAGGCCATAACCTACGGCATCGTGTTCTCCAACTTCCTGAGCAAGGGCGTCTACATCTTCCGGGGCGGGACGGACAAGATCATCAGCATGATGCAGGCGGAGTTGGTCAAGAACGGCGCAGACATCCGCACCCGTTGCCGGGCGGAGAGAATTATCGTTGAGAACCGGAGGGTGACCGGGGTGGTGGCAAATGGAAAAACGATCGGAGCCAGGGCCGTTCTCTCCAACAGCAACGTGAAGGCCACCGTGCAGAAGCTGGTCGGCGAAGAACATTTTAGCCCCCAGTTCGTGGAAGAGAACCGGAAGGTCCGTCTGAACAACAGCAGTTGCCAAGTCTACATCGGCATCAGGAAGGGAGAAACCATCGACTACGCCGGTGACCTGCTGTTCACCTCGGTGGCCGAGGAGCTCGATTCCCAGATGCTGCGCAGCCGGAAAATCACCAGCCGGACGTTTTCCTTCTACTATCCGGACACGCGTCCCGGCTCGGACATGTACGCCATCGTGGCGTCCACCAACGCCAACTATGATGACTGGGCCGGCCTCCCGCCCGAGGAGTACAAGGCAGCCAAGAAGGACTTGATCGAATCGACGCTGACGGTGCTGGAGAAATACGTCCCCGGCGTCAGGGACAAGATGGATTACGTGGAGGCGGCCACGCCCAGGACATTCGAACGCTACACGCTGCATCCCTGCGGCACTTCCTTCGGCACCAAGTTCGAGGGGCTGAAGATCAGCATGGGCCTGCCGGCGCAGGTGGGCGGGCTGTTCCACACGGGCTCGGTGGGCATCATCATGTCCGGCTGGCTGGGCGCGGCTAACTACGGCGTTATTGTGGCCAACAACGTGGACAAGTACCTGAGGTCTTGACCTCGCGACAGGAGGGTGACTTTGCACGATTTCACGGGTCAGACGGTTATTGTCACGGGCGGTACCAGGGGGATCGGAAAGGCGGTCTCTCAGGCCTTCCTCAAAGCAGGGGCCAAAGTCATCGCCAACTACTCATCCAACGAGGCTGCCGCGGAGCAGTTCAAGCAGGAGAACGCCCAATATGCCGACCGGCTGGACCTGCAGAAGTTCAACGTGGCCAGCTACGAAGAAGTGGAGAGGTTTTACAAGTACGTTGAGTCGAAGCACGAGAGCTTCGAAGTGCTGGTGAGCAACGCCGGCATCCGGAAGGACTCGGTGCTGGGCATGATGAAGGAAGCGGACTGGCGCGATGTCGTCAACGTGAACCTGAACGGCAACTTCAACATGTGCAAGTTTGCGGTGATGGCCATGATGCGCAAGAGATACGGGCGGATCATCATCACTACCTCTCCGATGGGCCGATTCGGTTGGGAAGGACAGTCGAACTACGCTGCCTCCAAAGCCGGCCAGGTGGGCCTGGTCCGGTCGCTGGCCAAGGAAGTAGCCACCCGCGGGATCACGGTCAACTGCGTCTCGCCCGGCTTCATAGCCACCGAATTCATCGGCGACCTCACGGAAGAGATGCAGAAGGCTTACAAGTCCCTGATCCCAATGAGAAGGCTGGGCAAGGCGGAAGAGGTGGCAGCCTGTGTGCTCTTCCTGGCATCTAAAGAGGCTTCGTACGTCACCGGAGCCACCCTCGAAGTAGGCGGAGGTCTGTAGCCATGGATGAAGTTTTGAGAGCCATACCGCACCGCCCGCCGTTCCTGTTTGTGGACCAGGTAGTTGAAATCACCGACAAGAAGATCAAAGCCATCAGGAAGATGGACCCCGAGGAGGCGTTCTTCAAGGGGCACTATCCCGGCTACCCGATCATGCCTGGGGTCCTGGTGTGCGAGGCCATCTTTCAGACGGGTGCCATCCTTCTCTCGAAGATCATGACAGACATCGGCGAAGGCGTCCCGGTCCTGGGCCGGATCAACAATGCCAAGTTCCGCCAGATGGTCAAGCCCGGAGACACCCTGGAGTTGGAGGCCGAACTGGTGGAAAGGATGGGCACCGCCTACTACATGAAGGGCCGTGCCTCGGTGGAAGGCAAGACCGCAGTCACGGTCGAGTACGCGGTGAGCCTGGCCAAGAAATAGAGGTTGGGTATGAGCTTCCTTGGGTTAGAAGACAAGACGTTCCTGGTGTTCGGCGTGGCCAACAAGAAGAGCGTGGCCTACTTCGTGGGCAAGGTTCTGGGAGAGCAGGGAGCAAGAGCCGTCTACGTCGTCCAGAACGCGGAGAAGAAGGAAAGCGTGTCCAGACTGTTCCCCGGAGCGGATGTGTTTGTCTGTGACGTCGAACACGAAGAGGAGATCGCCCGGCTGGTCCCTGAAGTGGCCCAGAAGTACCCCAAGATCGACGGCCTAGTCCACTCCATCGCCTTCGCCGACTACGAGGGCCAGATCAGGCCCTTTCACGAGACCAAGAAGAGGAACTTCCTGCAGGCCGTGGATATCTCCTGCTACTCGCTGATCAGCATTGCTAATGCCTTCAAGAGCCTGCTGGACCAGAAGGCTTCGGTGGTCACCATCTCGATCTCGGACACCAAGATGGCTGCCGAGCCCTACGGCTTCATGGCGCCGGGCAAGGCGGCGCTGGAGTCGAGCGGCTGCTTCCTGGCCAAGTCCGTCACCGCCTTCTCGCAGGAGCGTTTCAACTTTGTGAACTCCGGTCCGCTGAAGACATCCGCCTCGGCGGGAATCCCCGGTTTCATCGACTACCACTTGTTTGTGGAGCAGATGACGCTGCGCAAGAAGGGCGTAGAGACGATCGAGGTGGCCAACACGGTGGTCTTCCTGCTGAGCGAACGCTCCAGCGGCATCAATGCCCAGGGCATTGTGGTGGACGCCGGCATGGCCGTGAACGCCTTTGACGACGCCATCGTCAAGAAAACGGTGAGGGCGGACAAACCGGCATGACGCTCTACCCGGTGGTCATGCCGGTCAGCAGCGAGGTGCAGTGGCTCACCGGCACGGAGAAGGTAATGGCCTTGAGCCAGTGTGCCAGGCAGGCGCTGCGGTTGAGCGCCGAGAGGGCGGGCATCGTCCTCGAAGAATTGCGCAAGGATGACGATGACGTCCCGCTGCCGTTCGGCGAGTACCACTGGTCTGTTTCTCACAAACCGAAGTACGTGGCCGCGGTCGTCGGTCCGGGCAGGATGGGCATCGACATTGAGGAGATTGAACCGCGAAAGAGAGAAATCTTCGGCTACGTGGCCAGCGAAGAAGAATGGGAACTGCTGGGAGGCAAGTCCTGGGACAGCCTGTACCGCTGCTGGACGGCCAAAGAAGCGGTGGTGAAGTCTACCGGCATTGGCTTGGCCGGACTGAAGTCCTGCCGGGTGGACGACGTCCAGGACAACGGCGTCTCCATATCATTTGAGGGGCGCTTGTATGAGGTAGCGCAACTGCGCCATGACGGACACATCATCGCTGTCGTCCGGAATGACAGCCCCCCGGAGTGGATGATCCCAGCCGGTCCGCCTGTATCCATCAGTCAATCACGCTGACTCGCACAGTGTGAGCCCCTTCTCCAGGAAGAGGGAAAAAGCAGCGGAGCTGCCTTCGAAGGCAGCTCCGGTTCCTTTCATGAGCGGCGATGAGCTATGTCCCGGTTGGCTTCTCCGGCGGGATATCGGACGCCGTGGCTGTTACCTTGGCACGGCGGCGGAAACGATCAGTCAGACTGTACAGGACCGGGATGACGATGAGAGTCAGCAGTGTCGAGCTGAACAGGCCGCCCAGGACTACTATCGCCAGCTCAGACGCCAGCAGTATCCCCTGCCCGTAGCCGAGGGCCAGTGGAACCAAGGCAATCATCGTGGTGATTGCAGTCATCAGGATGGGGCGAATTCGGGTGCGTCCGCCCTGAACCAAGGCATCGTAGGTACTCATTCCCTGTTTGCGCAACTGGTCGACCAGCGCCAGCAGCACGATCGCATTGGTAAGCACGATTCCTACCAACATCAGCATGCCCATCATGCCTGAAGCACCGAGGGTGTGACCGGTGACCAACAGTCCAACCAGAGCGCCGATCGAAGCCAGCGGCAGGCTCACCATGATCAGAAGAGCGCTGAGGAAGGAACGGAAGGAGACCACCACGATGACGAAGGAGATGACAACGGCAATTATCATTGCTATTGTCATCTTGTTGAATGTCTCATTCATATACTCAGAAACGCCACCCTGGCTGGCTGTGACATTGTACTCAGAGGAAATCTTATCGATCTCCTTCTGTGCTTGACTGGTCACCGCCCCAACGTCTTTCTTGTTCACCGTAGCCGTGACCGTGGAAGATCGAATCCCATCGATCGATCGGATGTTGATGGGCTCGTTGACGATGGCCAAGTTATCCACTACGTCTCCAAACCTAAAAGGAGTTGTCAGCCCACCACTGATCCAAAGGCCTCCCAGCTTCTCTGGAGTATCGGCGCTCTGCATGACTCCGTTGACGTACAAGCCCGTTCCGTCGACAGATGCGCCGGGGACCGGCGCTCCCATCAGCATCGCTCTCATCTCCCGCTCGAGTGCTGTTCCAAACTCCAAGGGGTTGGGCGACTGAGCTGCGTAGTAGGCCCCCTTGGCCTCGTTCGGGACGTAGCTTGGCTGCGGGACTGTCTGGGCGATATCCGCCTCGATGTTCTCCAGTCCATCCACCTCTTCGAGGGATGCAGTCAGGTGCTCAGCTGCCTCCACCACGTCCGAATAATCCTCACTCGTCAGGTGGACCATGAACGCGCTCGGGTCGAAAGAGCCCATGCTGGCCGCCATCGGCGTCACAGTCACCTTGGCGCCGCCGCTGACCGATTTTTCAATCGCTTCCCGCATGGCTTCTGTCTCTCCGCTCAGGTTGGCATTCTTGCTCAGCAGTATCTCCAGGGTAGCTGTACTGGTGCCGCCACCTCCCGCCAAGGCACTGAATCCGCCGGAAAAGCTGCTGGAAGTACCAACCGTAGTGTAGAAGATGTCGATCGAGTCCCCGGAATCCATAATGTCCTTGATGGCGGCTTCCACCTCAAGGGTCTTGGCATTGGTCGTCTTGATATCCGTACCCAGGGGCATTTCAACTTCCACCATGATCTCCTTCTGGCCCATTGACGGCATGAAGGAGGTACCTATGACAGGGAGAAGCGCCAGGCTGCCGGCGAAGAGAATCACGGCGATCGCAACAGTCAGTGCTCTGTGCGCCAGCGCCCACTTCAGCGCCGGCGTGTACAGGCGCTGGTACCAGGCGTTGTCGCTCTCAGGTTTGATGTTCTTGGGAACCAGAATGCCGGAGAGGGCAGGGACCACTGTAAGCGATATCAGCAGTGACCCCAGAAGAGCAAAGGTTATGGTCTCGGCGAAGGGGATGAACATCTCACCCACAATGCCGCCCACAAATGCCAGAGGGACAAAAATGGCCACGGTGGCAAGTGTCGCCGAGGCAATGGGCATGGCCACCTCTTTGGAGCCCTCCAGGGCTGCCTGCTTGAAGGGCTGCCCTTGACGCAGCCGGCGGTATATGACCTCCAGCATGACTATACTGTCGTCCACGATGCGGCCGACAGCGATGGTCATAGCGCCCAGAGTCAGTATGTTGATGGTCACTCCGACGGCTGACATGATCAGGAAACCGACGAAGATGCTGAAGGGAATGGAGAGTGCGATGACTATTGAGCCTCGGACCGTCAGCAGGAAGATGAAGATGACGATGACGGCCAATATGCCGCCAATGATGGCATCCTGCGTCAGTTCCCCTATGCTGTCTCTGATGTAGTCCGACTGGTCGAAGACCTTGATAAAGCTGATATTCGCCCCGTCATCTTCAAGATTGCTGGCGATTTCCTCTATCTTGGTATTCACCTCATCGGACACCTCAACGGTGTTGGCCGACGGAAGTTTCGTCACATAGATGATGACACTGGTCTCGCCATTGGTTCGAGTTATGGCCGTCCCCGGTGCCGGACCGGTGCTGACACTGGCCACGTCTCTCACTTGGATAGTGGAGCCGGCGAGCGGCACATCGAGAATCTGATTTTCAGACGAATACTGATTGCCGCTCAGGGTCAGCATCAGTTGAGCCATCGGGATGCCATTGGCGTTCATCTTGGCAGCATCGGGGGTCACGATGACCTTCTCCTGGGTACCCTCGACACTGACGAGGTACTTGCCTTGGTTATCCTCTGTCAGGGGAGGCACCACTTTCGTGCTCACAGTACTGTACAGCTCGTTGGGAGTCATCCCTTCGCTGCTGATACTGTAGGCCACGATCGGGATCATGCTGATATCGAGAGGATAGATCTCGGGATTTCTGCTCTGGCCCTCAGGAACGTATTCGCGGACATCGGAAGGCAGGTTGACCAGACTCGGATCAGCCAGCTTCTCCCCGATCTCTTTGTTCACTTCGTCCATGTCTGTGCCGTACTCAAACTCGGCTATGACGAAAGACATGTTTTGCACTGATGTCGAGGAGGTCCTCCGCAGGCCGTCCATTCCAAGAATGGCGCCCTCCACGGGAGCCGTCACCTCATCCATCACCGTTTGGGGTGAAGCTCCGAAATAGACGGTCCTTATCGTGGTCATTGGCAGTTCGATATCGGGAATCATCTCCTGCTTGATCTGGAGCGTAGCCCAGACGGAAACGGCCACGAGGGCAACAGCGAACAGGATGGTGATCCACCGGTTGATCAGAGACACTCTGGTTAGCAGGTGCATTTTTGCCTCCTATGCGGTCAGCGAAAGTGCCGTCTCAATAAATGCCGTTAATGAACAGGATGTTTGAGGGGTTTTGATAACTGAGGCAGAGATACGCGAGGACGATCGGCCCCCGCGTTTTCTGTGAGTGCCAATCCGGCTTCTAATCACTACTAAGCTCTTCTCGGTACATCCGTAGCTTCAGCCACAAATCTATAGCAGGAAGTGAGCCAGCGTGTCAAATCCCTGGCTCGTGAAGCGTGTCTACATCAGCCGCATAACCATCTTTCCAAAGAGTGGGCCGACGAAGTAGCACATGAACGGCAGGAAGGCTGGCGAGAACCGACGGGCCAGTGCGCATCTGTAGTCACCGAGGTAGTCGCCGAACGTCTTGTGTTGATATTGCAGCAGAAGTTGCGACTTCGACGTATCATACCAGTCCAGATAGAACGGCTGCCGGGTGAACTTGCGTGCTGGCGGCAGCGGCAACCTGAGCACCCCGAGAATACCACCCACCATCTCCTTGTAAAGCATCCTCCCTTTGGGCCCGCCGCTTATGATAAGAGTGTTTCCCTTAGCCGACTCGAAGTTCACTATAGCGTTCACTATCGCCAGAGAGACTTCCTCCGGATGGCACATCTCCAGCCTGTTGTTCAAAGGTATGTTGTACAGCCGCCGGACATCGCTCACCTCGAAGACGGTGTACATGGCTGCCGACAACCGAAGGATCACGTAGTCGATGCCGGATTCTCGAATCACTATCTCTGCTTTGAGCTTGGTCTTGCCGTAAACATCCTTAGGCTCAGCCGGGTTCTTCTCCACGCTGATAGGTCCGGTGGCTGCAGGAGTAGGACCAAATACTGCTACAGAGGAGGCAAATATGAACGGAATATGCCCTCCCCTTTCTTTCACCGCATCGACAACTATCTTTGTGCCTCCAACGTTGACCTTTTCAGCCAGTTCCGGGTTTGCATCCGTCACAGGCGGGAGGATTCCCGCCATGTGTACTACTGCATCAGCCTCATCCACTGCTCTCTTCACCGAATCGCGATCGGTGATGCTCCCCCAAGCTACTTTTGTCTTGCTGCCAAGCTTGTTAACGCACTTGCGATTCCGTGGTGTTGGAAGATCAAAAACTGTGACCTCAAATCCTCTCTTTTGCAGAGTCTTGCACATATCGACTCCAAGCCTACCTGCTCCTCCGGTAACCAGTACGCGCATTTCTACCTCCTGCTCAAGTATTGGCTTGTTTTGCCAAGTCCGTGTCTATTTCTGCTACGCTAACATTTTGCATTATACGTATAGTGTTCCCTTGTTGTCAATTAACTATGGCCATTCGGTGGACTGCGTCGATCAGCCTGTTGAGTTAACCAGCATGCCATCTGTCGGTTTTCTACTGCAGGCTGTCTCAGAATATGCACGCCTGGAGGAGACTGGTGGGAGAGTTTACGAAGCGCAGATGCCCCACAGGACATAATGCAGTTGAATGTGTTTCGGAAGTGGAATACAATGGCTGTGCATTGGTGCGTGGAGGCGGTCCTGGTTTTAGTACCTCGGTTAAACAGACTACCCATCTACTTCAATTCTTGTATCCTCGAAGAAGCTGCGTCTATTGCCTTTCGGCAGAGTGCTGCAGGAGGTGACTTCAGTATATGAGTAGGCAGGCTGTTGTTTTCACCAAGTCCTTTAGCGAGATGGCGGAAGCATTGAATTCGACTCTGACCGCTGCCGAGAAGCTGGACCGCCTTGTGGCAATCGCCGGTCGAGCGTTGGGTGTCCGAGGCTGCTCTCTGCTGCTGCTCGATGGGAAGAGAAAGAAGCTGATCCATGCAGTTGCCCATGGACTCAGTGATCGCTATCTGAGGAATGGTGTTGTTGATGCAGACAAGAGCCTGCCGGAGGTCATCTTGGGTAAAACGGTGAGAGTACCTGATGCGACAAGCGATCCGCGACTCCAGCCCTGCGAGTTGGCAAGACGAGAGCCGATATCATCAATCATCGCCGTGCCTGTGAAGTCCCAAGGTAAGGTGGTAGGGCATTTGCGTGCTTACAGCCGCACCTGCCGCGAGTTTTCCCCGGCAGAAGAAGAGTACCTTATTGCGGTAGCCAACCTCGCTACTAATGTGTTGGAAACCAGCCGACGTTCAATGTTGGGGCATGCTCTGCCGCTAGTTGACACCGAGGGGGGGACAACACCAAGTCCGCCCCTTCACCTGCCTGCGAAGACAGCCTCTTTTGCCCATCCCAGTGAGGAAGACTTCGCCCGGCTCCTGGATTTCTATCAGATCGAGTGGGTCTA